>JALHOU010000016.1 GCA_022842825.1 Rubrivivax sp. | reverse complement strand
GGGGCTGCGGCACCGACTGCGCCGGAAGCGTCGTCACCGGCATGGGCGCGTGAGGCCGGAGGTCGAAGGGGTACAAGGAGTCGAAGGTGTCGACATCCGCCAATGATGGCGCCAACCCGGGCCGACGCACCTGCTGGCTGCCATGGCGGTGGGGACAAGGCGACCCCGTCGCAATGCACTGCGGTGCTGGCGCGACACTTCATCGGTCCGCGGCGAAGGCCGCGCGCACGATGAGGCGTTCGACTCGCTGCCCGCCGCGCCACCGGCCACCGCGTCAACGTCGACGAAGAATGGGCAGCGCGAGTTGCGCATGGGGTCGGTGCCGGTCGATCGCTGCCTCGATCGCCGGCCGGGGGCTTGAGCCGGCCCCGGGCCCCAGGGGCCAGCCCCTTGGGGCATCAACCGAAATCGAAGTCCCGCTCAGGCAGCGCCACCGACTGCTGCCCGTCGAACCCGGCCGCGCCCGTCGGCGTTGACGAGCCCGGCAGGCGCCGACGATCACCACCTCGTGCTCGGCGGGCTGGCCGCGACCGGGGCCGAGGGTAGGATCGTTGGCAACTCCGGGCGTGGAGGTCATCGGGCCACTCTGCCCCGCGCCGAGGGTGCCACGGTTGCCGCCGCCGCACCCACCCGCGCGCAGGTGTCGCTTGACGGGCGCATCAGCTCCGCACGCCGCTGGCCTCGGCGCAATCAGGGACAATCCCGGCATGCTGCAGCAACGCACGATCAAGAGCCTCACGCGCGCCGTGGGCGTGGGCGTGCACAGCGGCCAGAAGGTGGAGCTGACCCTGCGCCCGGCGGCGCCCGACACGGGCATCGTCTTCCGGCGCGTCGACCTGCCGGTGCCGGTGGACATCCCGGTCAATGCGCACACGGTGTGCGACACGCGCATGGCCACCACCATCAGCCCCGGCGGGGACCCCGGCGCGCCGAAGGTGCAGACCATCGAGCACCTGCTCTCGGCCTGCGCGGGCCTCGGCCTGGACAACCTCGCCATCGACATCACCGGCGAGGAGGTGCCCATTCTCGACGGCAGCGCCGCCAGCTTCGTCTTCCTGCTGCAAAGCGCGGGCGTCGCTCTGCAGGACGCCCCCAAGCGCTTCCTGCGCGTGTTGAAGCCGGTCGAGGTGCGCGAAGGCGAGGGTGCGTCGCTGAAGTGGGTGCGGCTGGAGCCCTTCCACGGCTACCGCCTGAGCTTCGAGATCGAGTTCCATCACCCGGCGCTCGACGCCACAGGGCAGCGGGTGAACTTCGACTTCGGCTCGGGCCGCTACAAGCGCGACATCGCACGCGCGCGCACCTTCGGCTTCACGAAGGACGTGGAAATGATGCGTGCGCGCGGCCTGGCGCTCGGCGGCAGCATGGACAACGCCATCGTCGTCGACGACTACCGGGTGCTCAATGCCGGCGGCCTGCGCTACGACGACGAGTTCGTGAAGCACAAGATCCTCGACGCCATCGGCGACATGCAGGTGGCGGGCAAGCCCCTGCTCGCCAGCTACACCGCCTTCAAGGGCGGGCACGCGATGAACAACAAGCTGCTGCGCAGGCTGCTCGCCGACGCCAGCGCCTTCGAGGTAGTGAGCTTCGAGCGCGAACTCGAGGCGCCGAGCGGCTTTGCCGATCTGGCGCCGGCCTGGTAGCCCGCCACTTCGCGCGTCCTGCGCCGCTGCACCGGTTCGACCATGCTCCTCTTTCGCCTCGTCTTCGGCCTGCTGCTCGTGGCCTCGGTGCTGTGCTTCGCGATGTACATCGGCACCCACCAGGTCGTGTGGCGCAAGCGTGGCATCGTCGTCCTGAAGTGGACGCTCATCGCCGCACTCGGGTTCTTCGCGGTGCTGATCCTCGAGCGGCTGGCGCGCCTGCTCTAGCCAGGCGGGCCTGGCGCGGGGACGGGCTGCGCGCCACGCCGGGCAGGCCTCTAGCGCGGCGCCGTGCGCGCCGCAGTCGGCCGCTCGCCGATCTTCACGCGCACCACCAGCGCCTCGGCGCCGCGTTGCAAGGCCAGCTGCGCCTCGGAGTCGGGCGCCAGCGCGGCGACGGCGGCCAGCAACTCGGCCGAGTTGACCACCGCCTTGTCGCCCACGCGCAACACCACGTCGCCGGGGCGCACGCCGCCCTTGGCGGCCGGGCCGTCGTTGAGCACACCGGTGATCAGCACGCCGGCCTTTACCGGCAGCGCCAGGCTCTCGGCGAGCTCGGCGTTGAGGTCGCGGATGTCGACGCCGATGAAGCCGCGCTTGACCTTGCCGCCGCGCACGAGCTGCTCCATCACCTCGCGCGCCGTCTGCACCGGCACGGCAAAGCCGATGCCCATGTTGCCGCCGCTGCGCGAGAAGATCGCGGTGTTGATGCCGACGAGGCTGCCGTGCGCGTCGACGAGCGCGCCGCCCGAGTTGCCGGGGTTGATGGCCGCGTCGGTCTGGATGAAGCTCTGGAACGGCGAGCTGCCGCGCTGCGTGCGGTCGAGCGCGCTGACGATGCCGGCTGTCACCGTCTGGCCGATGTTGAACGGGTTGCCGATCGCCAGCACGGCGTCGCCCACCTGCAGCGAGCGGCCGTCGGCCAGCTCGACCACAGGCAGGCTGCCGAGGTCGATCCTGAGCACCGCGATGTCGGTCTCGGCGTCGCTGCCCACGAGCGTGGCACGCGTGTTGCGGCCGTCGGCCAACTGCACCTCGATGTCGACGGCGTCGCTCACGACATGGTGATTCGTCAGCAGGTAGCCCTCGGGCGAGACGAGGACGCCCGAGCCGAGGCCGAGCTGCTGCTGCGGCGCCGGCCCGCGGTCTCCGAAGAAGAAGCGGAAGCGCGGGTCATCGGCATGCGGGTTGCGCGTGAGCTTGGTGGCGGTGATGCTCACCACCGCCGGCGCGGCGCGGCGTGCGGCGTGGCTGAAGCTCAGCATGGCGGCAGCGCCTGCTGCGGTGGTCGCCGAGGCGCCGGCCGGCATGGCGCGCGGATCGCGCGGCGGTGCCTCGCTCAAAGTGGGCAGCGGCAGCACCGGACTGCCGCCGTTGCGGGGCAGCCACTCGGGTTTGAGCGTCGCGACGACAAAGAGACCCGCCAGGGCCACGGTGACGGCCTGTGCAAAAACGAGCCAGAGGCGGCGCCACATGCTTGCTCGGAGGGAAGGTGGGGTTGAGAGGCCACCCGCACGGGCAGCAGATAGCGGCGAATGACAGCGCAATGGCGTCGAACGTCGTCGAACGGCGGCGTCAGGTCGCTGGTCGGTTGCCGTGACCAGGTGCGACGGCGGGCACAATCCGTCGCGATGGCCACACGCAACGAAGTCGAACGGGCTTTGGCGGACCGCTTGCGGCCCGAAGCCTTTCGCGATTATGGGCCGAACGGCCTGCAGGTCGAGGGCCGCGCCGAGGTGCGGCGGCTCGTCTCCGGCGTCACCGCGAGCCTGGCCTTCATCGAGGCCGCCATCGAGGCCGGCGCCGACGCGCTGCTGGTGCATCACGGCCTGTTCTGGCGGGGCCAGGACGGCCGGCTCACGGGCTGGCTGCGCGAGCGCGTGGCTCGGCTGCTGGCGCACGACGTGAGCCTGTTCGCCTACCACCTGCCGCTCGATGCGGAGCCGGAGTTTGGCAACAACGCGCAGTTCGGCTCGCGGCTGCAGCTGTCGGCCGACGCGCGCTTCGGCGAGCAGGAGCTCGGTTTCATCGGCGCGGCCGGACCCTGGCATTCCGCGGCCGCGCTCGTCGAGGCGGCCGGTCGGGCCCTCGGCCGGGCACCGGTGTGCGTGCCCGGCGACGGCCGGCCGCTCGGCCGCATCGCCTGGTGCACCGGCGGCGCGCAGGGCTACTTCGAAGCCGCCATCGCGGCCGGCGCCGATGCCTTCGTCACCGGCGAGATCTCGGAGCCGCAGGCGCACCTGGCGCGAGAGACGGGCGTCGCCTTCCTCGCCTGCGGCCACCACGCGAGCGAGCGCTACGGCGCGCCGGCGTTGGCCGAACACATCGCCGCCCGCTTCGGCATCGAGCACCGGTTCATCGACATCGACAACCCGGCCTGAACCCGCGATGACCGCGACCCCGCCAAAGCCGCTGGTCGTGACGATGGGCGATGCCGTTGGCATCGGCCCGGAGATCATCGTGCGCGCGTTCGCGCGTGGCGAGCTCGCCAGCGCGGTGGTGGCGGGCGACGTGGGCGTGCTGCGCCGCGCGGGTGCGACGATGACGGCGCTGATCGACGAGCCGGCCGACCTGGCTGCCGTGCCGCCCGGCTGCCTGCCGGTGCTTGCGGTGCCCGGCCTGCCCGCGGGACTGGCCAACCTGCCCTGGGGCCGGGTGGACGCCCGCGCCGGCGCCGCAGCCGCACGCTGCATCGAGCAGGCAGTGCGTTGGGTTCGTACCGGCGAGGCGGCGGCCCTCGTCACGGCCCCGATCCACAAGGAGGCCCTGGCCGCCGCAGGCGTGCCCTACCCAGGGCACACCGAGATGCTGCAGGCCCTGTCCGCGGCCGGAGGCGGCCGGCCACCCGCGGTGCGCATGATGCTGGCCAACGAGGAGTTGCGCGTGGTGCTGGTCACCATCCACGTCTCCGTGCGGCGGGCGCTGGAGCTGCTCGACTTCGACGCGGTGCTCGAGACGCTGGCCATCGCGCACGAGGCCGGCCGCGGCTTGGGCATCGCGGCGCCGCGCATCGCGGTGGCCGGCCTCAACCCGCATGCCGGCGAGGGCGGGCTTTTCGGCGACGAGGAGATCCGCTTCATCGCGCCGGCCGTGCAGGCCGCCCGCGGCCGCGGCATCGACGCACGCGGGCCCTTCGCACCCGACACGGTGTTCATGCGCGCGCGGCGCGGCGAGTTCGACCTCGTCGTGGCGATGACGCACGACCACGGCCTGATCCCGGTGAAGTATCTCGGGGTCGAGGACGGCGTCAACGTCACCCTCGGGCTGCCCTTCGTACGCACGAGCCCCGACCACGGCACCGCCTTCGACATCGCCGGGCGCAGCCTGGCCGACCCGGCCAGCCTGCTGGCGGCGCTGAGGTGGGCGCGGCGGCTCGCCAGCGCGCGCGACACGATCGGCTGACCCCGGCACCGCCCCGCGCGGCGCCTTGCCCCGTAGCCCGGCGCGGTTCAGGCCGCCAGCGGCGCCAGATGCGAGAGATGCTGCCGCGCGCGCGCCGTGGCGCGGTCGAAGAGCTCCACGCCCTCGAACGCGCGCAGCCGGCCCGACTCGCACAGGCGCACGAGCATGCGGTGGGTCAGCGTGTGGGCGCGCTTGTGGCGGTCGCCGCGCGTGAAGACGTAGAAAGTGCGCGCCGGGCTCACATGCACGAGGCGCACGCGGTACCACTGGTCGTCCAGGTGCATGTGATAGGCATTGCCTACCTGGACGTGGTCGGCCAGCTCGCGGCCGGCCGTGGGCTCGACCGGTTCGGCCAGTGCCGGCAGCGGGCCGATCGGCCGCGCCGCAAGCTCGGCTTCCTTGACCGCCTGGCGCTGCTCCTCGAACGACGCGACATCGATGTCGACCTTGCCGTTCCAGTCGATCGAAGCCTCGTCGACGAGGCCGATCTGGCGCGCTTCCTCGGCCGAGAGGTTCGGCAGCACAATCTCCTCGCTCAGCACCGGCAGCTGCATGCCCGGCGCGCCGAGGCTCTCGCGCGAGGGCACCGGCTTGGCGAGCGCGCCGTCGACCTGGCGCGCCATCAGGTTGATGTCGAGCATGCGCGACGACGGCGCCTTCAGCGCCTCGGCGTGTGAGGGCATCAGCTGGCCGAAGAAGGCGCGCCGTTCGCCCTCGGGCCAGCCGATGAGGTTCAGGCCCATGTTGAGCGCCTGCATCATGTTGGGCAGGCCGGCCAGGAAGGACTTGCGGTGCGCCGGCGTCGGCTTGGGCTGGACGCTGAGCACGAGGTCCAGGCCGGCCTGGCGCGCGCGCTTCATCTCGGCGCTGTCGCCGCCATGCGTGAGCGCGGTGCGCAGCAGCACCCGGCTCCACACCTGGCTCATGAAGTGGACGACGAACTCCGGCGCCGCCAGGCCGCGCAGGTCCATCTCGAGCTGGCGCGCATAGAGCTCGATGAGTTGCGCCTCGTCTTCCTTGGCCGCCAGCAGAGCCGGCGCGGCACCGTGCGCCGCAGCATTGCGACCCGAAAGCTCGCCGGCGAACTCTTCCAGCGCCGCGAGCTTGAGGTCGTAGATCTCGATCTGCTCGAAGTCGCCTTCGACGACGTCGTTGACGAGGTCGCGCACCTTGGCCAGCAGGTCGCGCCCCTCGGTTTCAGTGAAGTCGTCGAAGGCGGCGCCGAGCGAGGCGATGCGGTTGATGAAGCGGCGCACCGGATGCCGGCGCGAAGCAAAGAAGCTGGGGTCGCCGAGGGCGGCTCGCAACACGGGCAGTTGCAGTCGAGCGATCTGGCGCGCCAGCTGCGGCGGTACCTTCGGGTCGGCCAGGATGGCGTCGAACAGGCCGCCGATGACGTCGATGACAAGGTGGTCGAGCGCGCCGCGGGCCGCCTCGCGCAACTCGTGCCGGTGGGCGCGGATGACGTTGGGCGCCAGCGCCTGCGGCGAGGTGTCGAAGCTGGTGGCATTGCCGCTGAAGGCAGGTTGGCTGCTGACGGCCAGGCGCCGCATCAGCGCCATCATCGTGGCGTCCACGGTGCCCAACGTGGCGCCGCCGCGCGTGCTGCGGCCAAGGCTGGTGCCGGCGCCAGTGGAGTAACCGCTGGTGCCGTAGCCGCTGCGGCTGCCGCTGGTGCGCGCGCCGGCGTGGCCGCCGAAGCCTCCGTGGCCGGTTCCGCCGCCGTGACCGCCGTGACCGCTGTAACCGCCGGGGCCGCCGTAACCACCCGAACCTCCATGGCCCGCCGCGCCGCGGCCTCCTTGGCCGCCCGTGCCGCCTTGGCCAGGGTAGCCGCCGAAACCGCCCGGCCCGGCCATGCTGCCGCCGGTACCGCCATACGGCTGCTCGATCGGTCGGCCGAGCGTGTCGAACTCGGTCCCGACATGGCCGCTTTCGCCCCCCGGAGCGCCCCCCGGCACGCGCTGCTGTCGCTGGCGCACGGCCAGGGAGAGCGGTTGCACGCCGGCGTTGCGCATGCGGTTCACGATGTCTGCGTAGGTGGTGCGCAGCTCGTTGCCGACGGAGCGCGCCAGTTCGGTCTGCAGCACCTTGCGGACCTCGGGCCGCTCGCTCACGGCCGCGACACCGCGAATCAGGGCATGGCCGATGACCTCCGGGCGCAACGGGTTGCGCACCGCCGTCTCGCCCACCTGGCCGAGAAGGGAGCCGACATAGCCGTCGAGCTCGCGCAGCTCCCACTCGCATCCGGTGGCGACGTCGAGCGCAAAGCGCTCGGCGGTTATCTTGCGCTCCACCTCCTGGTCCTCGACGAGCGCGAGCGCGTCCCAGTTGGTGGCCTTGGGTGCCTGGGGACCGGGCGCCTGCGCCTCGCGCGCAATCCACTCGTCGAAGGCTTCGTTGAACGCGAGCGCGAACGTGGCGTTCCTGCGGTTGAGCTCGAACTGCGCCGAAAGCAGGTCGTCACGCCGCACCAGGTTGGGCGCCGAAAGGGCCGCGAGGCCAAGGCTCTCGATCGTGCGCTCGACCGCAGCCCGCACCGCGAGCTTGAGCCGCTGGGCGGCCGCCTCCAACTGGGCCGGCAGCCGACGGTGAGTGGTGACTTTCATGGGCGAGGGGATGGCCGCACGAGTATGCGGCAAGCCCCTGCCCGGGTTGTGAGCAGGTGTGGGGGTGATTTGGGGTGCTGATCACGCGCTTGTGACGCCCAGTTGCATGCCCCCTAACTTGCAACCTCCCCCCGAAACGCGGGCTCGCGCCGCCCGCCCGGCGTCACTTCTTCAGCGAATCGCGGATCTCGCGCAGCAGCACCACGTCCTCGGGGGTCGGGGCGGGCGGCGCCGCCGGCGCCTCGCGCTTCAGGCGGTTCATCTGCTTGACCATGAGGAAGATGATGAAGGCCAGGATCGCGAAGTTGAGGACGATGGTGATGAAGCTGCCGTAGGCGAACACGGCCCCGGCCTTCTTCGCGTCGACCAGGTTGGTCGCCGTCTGGCCGGCCAGCGGGAGGAAGTAGTTGTTGAAATCCAGGCCACCGAAGATCTTGCCGACGATCGGCATGATCAGGTCACCGACGATCGAGTCGACGATCTTGCCGAAGGCGCCGCCGATGATCACGCCGACGGCGAGATCCATCACGTTGCCCTTGACGGCGAATTCCTTGAATTCGGACACGAAACTCATGGCACTGCTCTCCTGGCTCTGTTGTTGACGGACTCTCTCGTGTGTCGCGGGCCGGCCGAAGCCCAGACCGCCTTGGGCATGTTAGCCCCCCCGGCCCCGCGGGGCCGCTCGGCTAGAATTCCCGATTGACCAGAACCCCGCACCCGACTTGAGGACAGTCATGAGCGAAGCTGCAGTTCGCAATATGGGCAGTGCCGGCGCCGTGAGCCCTGGCGCCGTCGACAAGGATCGACGCACCTGGATCGCCATCACCTGCGGTGCCGGCGCCGTCGGCGGTGTGGCCACGGCCGTGCCCTTCGTCAGCAGCTTCGCCCCCTCCGAGCGCGCTCGCGCCGCCGGCGCCCCGGTGCAGGTCGACATCAGCAGCATCAAGCCGGGCGAGAAGCTCACCGTCGAGTGGCGCGGCAAGCCGGTCTGGATCGTCCGGCGCACGCCCGAACAGGTCGAGTCGCTGAAGAAGCTGGACGGCCAGCTCGCCGACCCCAAGAGCGACCGGAAGCAATACCCGACGCCCGACTACGCGAAGAACCCGCACCGTTCGATCAATCCCGAGTTCTTCGTCGGTGTGGGCATCTGCTCGCACCTGGGCTGCTCGCCGGTGGACAAGTTCGCCACCGGCGCCCAGCCCTCGCTGCCCGACGACTGGGCGGGCGGGTTCTTCTGCCCCTGCCACGGCTCCACCTTCGATCTGGCGGGGCGCGTGTTCAAGAACAAGCCGGCACCCGACAACCTCGAGGTGCCCCCTCACATGTACCTTTCCGACGGCGTGGTGCTGATCGGCGAGGACAAGAAGGCCTGAGCGGCCCTGGGCCGGCTCATCGCGGCCGGTTTGCGCCAGGGCATTCGCATCGGCACGGCCAGGCACACACAAGAAAACAAGCGAACCTCCGAGTCTCGGATACGAGGGACAAAGGGACCAAGATGGCTGAATTCAAGGAAGCGCCGGCTGGCGCATCGGCGCTCACGCAGGCGACCGTGTGGCTCGAGAACCGGTTCCCGACCGCGTTCGACGCCTACCGCGTGCACATGTCGGAGTACTACGCGCCGAAGAATTTCAACTGGATGTACTTCTTCGGCTCGCTGGCGATGCTGGTGCTGGTGATCCAGATCGTTACCGGCATCTTCCTCGTGATGCACTACAAGCCGGACGCGGCCACCGCCTTCGCGTCGGTGGAGTACATCATGCGCGACGTGCCCTGGGGATGGCTGATGCGCTACATGCACAGCACCGGCGCCTCGGCCTTCTTCGTCGTTGTCTACCTGCACATGTGGCGCGGCATGATCTACGGCAGCTACCGCAAGCCGCGCGAGCTGGTGTGGATCTTCGGTTGCGCCATCTTCCTGTGCCTGATGGCAGAGGCCTTCATGGGCTACCTCCTGCCCTGGGGCCAGATGAGCTACTGGGGCGCGCAGGTCATCATCAACTTGTTCGCGGCCATCCCCTTCGTCGGCGAGGACCTGGCCATCCTGATCCGCGGCGACTACGTCGTCGGCGACGCCACGCTGAACCGCTTCTTCAGCTTCCACGTGATCGCCGTGCCGCTGGTGCTCATCGGCCTCGTGGTGGCGCACATCTTCGCGCTGCACGACGTGGGCTCGAACAACCCCGACGGGGTCGAGATCAAGGCCAGGAAGGACGCCTCGGGCCGGCCGCTGGACGGCATTCCCTTCCACCCCTACTACACGGTGCACGACCTGCTGGGCGTGGGCGTGTTCCTGATGGTCTTCTCGGCCATCGTATTCTTCGCGCCGGAGCTCGGCGGCTATTTCCTCGAGTTCAACAACTTCATTCCGGCCGACCCGCTGAAGACGCCCGCGCACATCGCGCCGGTCTGGTACTTCACGCCCTACTACTCGATGCTGCGCGCCACCACCGACGTGATGGTGAATTGGCTCGTGGGCATCACGCTCGTCGGCGGCGTGCTGGCCATCCTGCTCGGCGGCCTGTCCGCGCGCGGCAAGGTCGTCATCGGCGTGGCCGCGGTGGTCTTTGCCGGCCTGCTCAAGACCTTCGACGCCAAGTTCTGGGGCGTGGTCGTGATGGGCGCGGCGGTGATGATCCTGTTCGCGCTCCCCTGGCTCGACCGCAGCCCGGTCAAGAGCATCCGCTACCGTCCGAGCTGGAACGTGTGGTTCTACGGCCTCTTCGTCGTCGTCTTCGTGGTGCTGGGCTATCTTGGCATCAAGCCGCCGTCCGATGTCGGCACGCTCATCTCCCAGATCGGCACGCTCTTCTACTTCGGCTTCTTCCTGCTGATGCCCTGGTGGAGCCGCATCGGCGAATTCAAGCCCGTGCCCGAGCGCGTCCAGTTCCAGCCGCATTGAGCGCGAGCCTGCGACATCGAGACCGACAAGCCATGAAGAAGATCCTTTCCCTCCTGCGCTCGCCGCTGCTGGCGGCATTGCTGACGGCCCTCACCTTCGGCTCGGCGCAGGCCGCCAGCGAAGGCATCCCCTGGGACAAGTTCCCCGCCAAGCGCGTGACCGACATGGCCGCGCTGCAGAACGGCGCCAAGCTCTTCGTCAACCACTGCCTGAACTGCCACGCCGCGGCGTTCATGCGCTACAACCGCCTGCGCGACATCGGCCTGACTGAGCAGCAGATCAAGGACAACCTGATCTTCACCGGTGCCAAGGTCGGCGACACAATGCAGTCGGCGCTGGACGCAAAGGACGCCAAGGAATGGTTCGGCGGCCTGCCGCCCGACCTAACGCTGATCGCGCGCTCGCGCGCCGACGCTACCAAAGGCAGCGGCGCGGACTACCTCTACACCTACATGCGCGCCTACGTGCGCGATGAGACCAAGGCGACGGGTTGGAACAACCTGGCCTTCCCAGGCGTGGGGATGCCGCACGTGCTGCACGAGCTGCAGGGCACGCAACGTGCCGTCTACACGACCGAGCCGGACCCGCACAACGCCAAGAAGACGGTGCAGGTGTTCAAGGGCTATGAACTCACGAGCGCCGGCCAGATGACACCGGCGCAGTACAACGAGGCGGTGGCCGATCTCGTGGCCTTCCTTCAGTGGATGGGCGAACCCAACCAGGCCGCCCGCGTGCGACTGGGCGTATGGGTGCTGCTGTTCATCGGCGTGTTCACGCTGATCGCCTGGCGCCTGAATGCGGCGTTCTGGAAAGACGTGAAGTAGGCTGCTTCGTCACCGGCTGCCAGCCCCTGTCACTGCGTTCGACGGGGCGGGCAACGCCGGCGCCACCAGCGCAGTCGGGGTCGCGGACGCCCACTGCGCGTTTTGTTTTCTGTTCGACC
This sequence comes from Rubrivivax sp., assembly GCA_022842825.1. Classification (GTDB taxonomy): domain Bacteria; phylum Pseudomonadota; class Gammaproteobacteria; order Burkholderiales; family Burkholderiaceae_C; genus Rubrivivax. Next base: position 30,410 of record JALHOU010000016.1, on the reverse strand, counting down.
GCGATTCGTTCCTCCTTCTTTCTCGACAAGGGCCCCACGCCATGATGGTGCTGTACTCCGGAACCACCGACCCCTACTCGCACCGCTGCCGCTTCGTGCTGTTCGAGAAGGGCATGGACTTCGAGATCCGCGACGTCGATGTCTTCGCCAAGCCCGAGGACATCGCGCTGATGAACCCGTACAACGAGGTGCCCATCCTGGTGGAGCGCGACCTCATCCTGTACGAGAGCCACATCATCAACGAGTACATCGACGAGCGCTTCCCGCATCCGCAGCTGATGCCGGGCGACCCGGTGGCGCGCGCGCGCGTGCGGCTGTTCCTCTTCAACTTCGAGAAGGAACTGTTCAGCAACGTCAACCTGCTCGAAGGGCGCGGCGTCAAGGCCAACGAGAAGCAGCTGGAGAAGGCACGCGAACAGATCCGCGACCGTCTGACGCAACTGGCGCCCATCTTCCTGAAGAACAAGTACATGCTGGGCGACGACTTCAGCATGCTCGACGTGGCCATCGCACCGCTGCTGTGGCGGCTCGACTATTACGGCATCGACCTGAGCAAGAACGCGGTGCCGCTCTTGAAGTATGCCGAGCGCATCTTCTCGCGCCCGGCCTACATCGAGGCGCTGACGCCGTCCGAGAAGGTGATGCGCAAGTAGAGGCCCGACATGGCGACGGGTCCAGGTGGCGACAACCAGGGCAGCCCCACGCGCCCGTACCTGTTGCGCGCGCTGCACGACTGGTGCACCGACAACGGCTTCACGCCCTACATCGCGGTGCACGTTGACGCCAGCGTGCAGGTGCCGGCCGAGTACGTGAAGAACAACGAGATCGTGCTCAACGTCGGCTTCGAGGCCACTTCGGGGCTGAAGCTCGGCAACGACTTCATCGAGTTCAAGGCCCGGTTCGGCGGCGCGCCACGAGAGATCGTTGTGCCGGTCGACCACGTGGTGGCCATCTACGCGCGCGAGAACGGCCAGGGCATGGCCTTCCCGATGCCGAGCGGGGCGGATGCCTCCCCCGCGTCTGCGGCCTCCCCGACCTCCTCTGTCATGCCGGCGGCCCCCGCCGGCAGCGCGCCGAAGCCTCGGGCGCCGGCGCGCGGCCTGCGCCTGGCGCGCCAAGGTGCAGACGGACCGCAAGGCACCGAGGGGTCGCCCGCAGCGCCGGTTCCCGTCCGCGCGGCCCCTGCCGCGACCGCGCCGGAGCCGCCTTCCGAGCCGCCGACACCCCCGGAGCCCGGGTCGCCGCGGCCCTCGCTCAAACGCGTCAAGTAGGCCCCAGGGGCCTCGGATACAGCGCGTGACGCCTCGGCGCCCGGCGCCGGGGACCCCGCTCCTACAATCGCTGCCCCTGGCCGGCTTAGCTCAGCTGGTAGAGCACCCGCCTTGTAAGCGGAAGGTCGTCCGTTCGATTCGGACAGCCGGCACCATGCAGCGTCGTCTGCGTGGGCCACAGGACGGATCCAGGGACACCGGTCCCGTCACGAACCCCGAGGGCGAACCTTGATCTTGACCGGCGGATGGAGCCAGCCCTTGGCGGCCAAGGTGCCTTCGATCTCGGGCAGGCACTGGCGCAGCTTGGCGGCGGCCGAGGCATGGTCGGCCAGGATGACCCAGGCCTTGTCGTCCAGCGGACCAGGGCGTGCCACCCCGGCAAGTTCGGCGGCCAGCGATGGCACCACGACCGCCCAGCGCGCCTGCGACTCGGCCAGCCGCGCGAGCAGGCTCGCCAACGTCTCGTTGTCGCGCAGGGCGCTGCCCAGCGGCGCGGCCAGGGCCCGCGTCGGAGCGCCGCCCTTGGGCGCCGGAGACGGTGCAACCATGCAAGGAGTCTAGCGATGCAGTTGCTCATCACCCACAGCAGCCTCGCGCCGACGCGGGCGCTGAGCCTTTCGCGCTGGCAGATCTTCGGCGTGCTGTCTGCAGTGGCACTGGTCTTCCTGCTCGCCTCGGGCACGATCTACCACTTCGTCTTCCTCAAGGCCGCGCGCGAGGGCTGGCCGGTCGTCAGCCAGATCGTGCGCCTCGTCGTGAAGGACGAGATCGCGCAACGCGACCGCTTCATGCGCGAGAACCTCGACGCCATCGCCCAGAAGGTCGGCGACATGCAGGCCAAGCTCGTCAAGCTCGAAGCCATGGGCGAGCGCGTCGTCGGCCTGGCCGGCGTCAAGGCAGAGGAACTCAAGCCGCTCAAGCGCACCAGCACTGCCGCGCAGGGCGGCGCCGGTGGCCCCTACGTGCCGCTCGACCGCCCCTCGCTGACCGAGCTGCAGGGCACCGTCGAGCGCCTGGGCCTGGCGGTGGACCAGAACACGGACATCTTCACACTGATGGAGTCGCGCCTGCTCGAGTCGCGCCTGCAGGCACTGCTGGTGCCGAGCTCGCCGCCCGTCAACGTGCCGGTGGGCTCGGGGTTCGGGTTCCGGACCGATCCTTTCAACGGGCATGGCTCGTTGCACACCGGCCTCGACTTCCCGGCCGAGGTGGGCACGCCGGTCTACGCCGCTGCCGGTGGCATCGTCACGATGCGCGAGTGGCATGCCGCCTACGGCAATACGCTCGAGATTGACCACGGCAACGGCCTCGTCACGCGCTATGCGCACAACTCGGCTTTCGAGGTCGAGCGCGGGGCGCTCGTCAAGCGGGGGCAACTCGTTGCGCGCGTCGGCAACACCGGGCGCTCGACGGGACCGCACCTGCACTTCGAGGTGCTCGTCGACGGCGCCCCGCAGGACCCGGCACGCTTCCTGGCCGGGGGCAGCGGCGCTGGCCCGGCCAAGGAATTCGCGCGCCGGCCCGGCCAGCAGACCTCCGCGGCGCCCGCAGCGCCGAGCCTTGTCGCTGCCGCTTCGTCGCCGCGGTCCAGCGGCCCCGCCGCAACAGCGTCGGCGCCGGCGGTTGCCGTGGCCGGCACGCCGGCCCCGACGCGCGTCCCGGTCGCGCTGCAGCCTGCGCCCGGCGGCCAACCTGCAATCACTCCCACGCCGACGGCACCTCCAACCCCACGCGCTGCCGTCGCACCGTCGCTGGCGAGTCCATCGCCCGCCACCGGCTCGGCGTTGCCGGCCGACCCTTCGGTCGGCCGCTGAAGCAGCCGCCTACCCCAGCCGACCGGGCCAGCGATTCTGCGCGACACCTGACCTTCAACGCGCCGGCAGGCGATCACGGTCGGACCGGGAAGGCCATGCCCGACCGCTCGGCCGTTTTGCCCCGAACCACCTTTGGTACGGAACGGCCTGCGTGGGCGACTCGTTACACTCCGCGGTTGGTAGGGGAACGTCGAGGAGTGCGGGCCGCGAGCATCACGCCGCCCGCGTTGATTTCATCCATGCGCTCGTTTCAAGAGCCACTGGGGCACGCCTGGCGGCCCCGGCGGCAGACGCTTGTGCGCGCGCTGCTCCTCGGTGCCTTCACTCCTACCGCCCGCCCCGCAGCGCCCACCGCGTCGGTCCCCGCGGTGGCCGCGGCCAGCCGATGGTTCACGACCTCCGATGGCGTACGCCTGCACTACCTCGAAGCCGGTCTGCCGCCCTCCGATGCCGCTGCGCCCACGGTCGCCTTCGTCCCCGGCTGGACGATGCCGGCGTGGATCTGGAAAGCCCAGATCGAGCACCTCGCCAGCGGCGCGCGCGTGCTGGCGCTCGACCCGCGCGGCCAGGGCCGCTCGGAGATCGCCCGTGAAGGCTACGACTACGCCCGCCGCGGCGCCGACATTGCCGAGTGGCTCGCCGCGGCCCGCTGCCGCGCACCGGTGGTGCTGGTCGGCTGGTCGCTCGGCGTGCTCGAGAGCCTGCAGTACCTGCACGACACGCGCCAGACGGGCACGGCCACGCCGGTGCGCGCGCTGGTGCTCGTCGACAACTCGGTCGGCGTGGGCGAGCCGCCCACGGGCGACCCGACCTTCTTCTCGCGCCTGCGCGGCAAGCGCCGTGAAACCGTGGCCGGCTTCGTCGGCGCCATGTTCAAGCAGCCCACCGAAGCGCTCTGGCGCGAGGCGCTCGTCGAGGCGGCACTGCGCACGCCACTGCAGGCCTCCATCGACCTGCTGCGCCAGCCGAGGCCGCGCGAGTTCTGGCGCGACGCCCTCTATGCGACGACCCAGCCCGTGCTCTATGCCTACACGCCGCGCTTCGCACAGCAAGGCGAGATCGTGAAGGCGCGCCGCGCCTCGATCGAGGTCCGTCTCTTTGCCGAGGCGGGGCACGCCCTCTTCGTCGACGAAGCCGCTGCCTTCAACGAGACGCTCGCCGACTTCGTGCGGCGTGCCGCCGCTGCGCCCGCGGCCAGCGCCCACGCTGCCAGCGGCGCCTCCGCAGGGGCCGGCCGGTGAGCACGACCCGAATGCCCACCGCCGGCGCGGCCGCCGGCCAGCCGATGCTGCTGCCGCTCTTCCTCGTCGCGCTGGCCTCGGTCGGCTACGAGATCGCGCTCACGCGCTGGTTCGCCATCGTCAGCTGGTCGGAGTACGGCTACTGGGTGATCTCGATCACCATGGTCGGCATCGCCGCCAGCGGCGTCGTGCTCAACCTCGCCAAGGACTGGCTGCTCGCGCGCCCCGACCGCGCCCCCGCGGTGCTGGCCGCGCTGCCGGCGTTGCTTGTGGTCTCGCTGGCGGCGGGCTATCTCGCCATCGCCGCCATCGACTTCAACCCCTTGGCACTGCAGAACCACGCCACCATGGGCGTGCAGCTCTGGAAGATCGCCGGCTACTACGTGGCCCTGTTCCCGTTCTTCTTCCTGAGCGGCGCATTCATCGGCCTGTACTTCATCGCCTACAGCGACGACATCTCGCGCATCTACGCCGCCGACCTCGTGGGCGCCGGCGCCGCGGGCGCGGTGGTGGTGCTGCTGATGTACGCGCTGCACCCGCTCGACCTGCCGCTGGCACTCGTGCCGGTGCTCTTCGCCGCCGGCTGGCTGCTCACCCGCTCGCTGGCGGCACGCGCCGCGCTCGTCATGCTGACGGTGGCCGCCGTCGCCTCAGTGTGGTGGTACGCGCGCGCCGACTACAACGAATACAAGGCCATCGCCGCGCCGATGCGGGTGGAGGGCAACCAGCGCGTCGAGACGCTGCGCTCGCCGCGTGGCGTCTACGAGGTGCTCGACAACTTCACCGAGCGCCTCGACGTCGACCTGTCGAACAACGACGCCATGCTCGCCGGCGCCGAGCCGATCGCCACTTTCGGCCTCTACGCCGACGGCAACCGCATCACCTCGCTGCCCAAGCAGCCGCCCGGCCAGCTGGCCTATCTGAACGCAGCGCTGGATGCCCTGCCCTACCGCCTGATGCCCGCTGCGCCCTCGGTGCTGCTGGTGGGCAGCCGCGGCGGCTTCCGCCTCGACGAGGCACGGCAACTCGGGGCCAAGGGCATCGTCGCGCTCGAACCCGAACCGGTGCTGCACGAGCTGATCGGCCGCTACCGCCCCGACCTACGTGGCGACCCGCGCCGGCTCGCCGTCGCCCCCTCGGCCTACCTGCGCGGGCAGCCCGAGGCGCGTTTCGACCTCATCGACATCGCGCTCGACTTCCAGGGCAGCAGCGACATCGGCAAGTACTCGTTCACGGTCGAGGGGCTGGCGCGCTACCACGGCGCGCTCACGCCGACGGGCATGGTCTCGGTGCCGGTGCCGATCCGCGAGTTCACGGTCTATGCCGTCAAGCTCGTGCTCACGGCGCGCGAGGCCTTGCGTGCCGCCGGCGTGGCCGACCCGGCGCGGCACATCGTTGTCTACCGCTCGGCATGGAACGCCCGCATCCTGATCTCCAAGCAGCCCTTCGACGCGCGCACGATCGAGGCCATCCGCCGCTTCTGCGACGAGCGCTCGTTCGACACCGCCTACCTGCCCGGTGTGGACCTGGCCGGGGCGAAGATCTGGAACGACCTGCCGCCGGTTTCGTTCGACGAGGTCAGCGCCGGTGGCGGCGCGGAGCGACAGGACGCCCTGGCCAACGAGATCCGGGCCTACGTGCTGCCGGCCGACGGCACGGCCGGCAAGCCGTGGCCGGCCACCTACGACCTCAGCCCGTCCACCACCGACCGGCCGTACTTCTACTCGGTGCTGCGGCTGTCGGCGCTGGCGCCCATCCTGGCGCGCATCGACCTCGTGCCGCGCGAGGAGATCGGCGCGCTCGTTTGCCTGGCCGTGCTGGCGCAGTCGATCGTCATCGCGCTGCTCGTGCTGTCGCTGCCGCTGTTCCGCCCGCGCACGATGGGCGTGCACCGCGGCGTCGTCGGCAAGTCGATCGTCTACTTCGCCGGCATCGGGCTGGGCTTCTTGTTCATCGAGATCTACCTCATCGAAAAGGCCACCTACTTCCTCAACGACCGCACGATGGGGTTCTCGCTGGCGCTGGGGGCGATGCTCATCTTCAGCGGTCTGGGCAGCTGGATGAGTGACCGCTACACGCAGGACCCGCAGCACACGCGGCGCGGCCTGCGCCTGTCGTGCACGGTGGTGCTCGCCTGGTGTGCCTTGGCATGGCTGCTGGCCGACCGGCTGCTGCCGCTGGGCATCGCGCTGCCGCTGGGGGTGCGCATCGTCCTCATGCTGCTGGCCATCGCACCGGTGGGCATCGCGCTCGGCTTTCCGTTCGCCTGCGGCATGTCGGCGCTGCGTACGCACCCGCACTTCGTGCCCTGGGCCTGGAGCCTGAACGGCGCCTTCTCGGTCGTCGCGTCGCCTCTGGCCCAGCTCGTGGCCATGGGCTTCGGCAACCGCATGCTCGTGGCGGCGGCGCTGGTGTTGTACGCGCTCGTCTGGATGCGCCTGCCGGTGGCCACGGCGCCGGCACCCCGCTCGGCGCTGGCCGGCACCTGAAAGTTCCCGCCCCGTTTTCCACAACAGACCACCCGACCTTGCAGGAGAGATGATGTTCCGTCGCACCTTCGGCGCCGCGATGCTGGCCGCCCTGGCCACACGCGCCCGCGCCCAGACCACCCCGACGCCGGCCGCGCAGGCCGCCGCACCATCGGCACTGCCCGCCGCCGCACCGGCCGCCGCGGGTGCGGGCAAGTGGACGCGCGAGGCCTACGTGGCCGCCATGACCGCCAGCGGCCGCACGCACGACATCTCCATCGGCGCGTTCGAGGCCATCCAGAAGCGCAAGGAGAGTGCGCTCAAAGGCATCGAGAAATACCTCGCGCAGCGCTTCGGCAAGGCCGACCCGGCCGTGCTGAAGGCCTTTGCCGAGCTGCCGCGCGAATACTTCCACTACCAATACGCCGAGAAGCGCCCGATGGCCGCCGACGCCTACGAGGCCGAGGCCAAGCCGTGGGCCATCGGCTATGGCTCGGCCCTGTCCGACTACCTCGGCCAGGCCTACATGACGCAGGCCACTCAGCCCAAGCCCACCGACGTGGTGCTCGAGATCGGCACCGGCTCGGGCTTCCAGAGCTCGCTCTTGTCACGCATCGTCAAGAGCGTGTACTCGATCGAGATCATCGAGCCGCTGGGCAAGGCGGTGGCCAACATCTACAAGCCGCTGGGCATCAGCAACGTCTCCACGCGCGTGGGCGACGGCTTCTTCGGCTGGCCCGAGGTCGAGGGCGGCTTCGACATCATCATCGTCACCTGCGCGGCGCAGTACGTTCCACCGGCGCTGTTCAAGCAGCTCAAGCCGGGCGGCCGCATGCTTGTCCCGATCGGCCAGCCGTTCAAGCGCGGCCAGTTCCTCTTCATCTACACCAAGGACGCCGAGGGCAAGGTCACCTCGCGCAAGGACGTGGGCGTCTTCTTCATCCCGATGACCGGAGCGATGATGAAGGGCCAGGCCGCCAGCGACGCGAAGCAGTAACCGGCCGTTGCGGCCCGAAACGCGCGCCGCCGGGCGGCGCGCCTACTCGGCCGCGGCCGTCTGCGGAGCGGCCGCCAGCGAGGGCTGGCGCATCGCGCGAGCGAATGCGCTCTCTCGCGACAGCGACAGCGCGAGCAGGCGCGTCAGCACCGCGCGGTGTTCATCGGCCGCCAACCCCCAACTCGGCAGCGACTGGGCCGGGTCGGCCGGGTCGAGGTAGCGCCCGTCGCGGCGGATTTCGTAGTGCAGGTGGGGACCGGTAGAACGGCCGGTCGAGCCGACCAGACCAATCTCCTGGCCGCGCTCGACCTTGGCACCCTCCTGGATGCCGGCGCCGAAGGCCGAAAGGTGGGCGTAGTAGGTCGTGATGCCGCCGCCGTGATCGACGACGACGAGGTTGCCGTAGCCGCCGCTGGGGCCCGCGTGCGCCACCGTGCCCTCGGCCACCGTGACCACCGGCGTGCCCGTCGGGGCCACGAAGTCGATGCCCTGGTGCTGGCCGCGCGTGCGGAAGCTGCGGATCACCATGCGCGGCTTGCCGCCAGGCGTCTTCGGCTGGGCGAACACCCGCTTGCGCACGATGACCGTGGCCGCGCCCACGCCGCGCGAGATGCGGCGGTAGTCCACCGGCGCCTGCCACAGCAGGCGCTCGTGGTCGCCACCGCGCGCGCTGACAAAACCGCTGGGGGCGTCGGTACGCTCGAGCCAGATGGCGCTGTCGATCACCAGCCCCGTGCCATCGTCGACCAGTTCGACGGCGACCAAGCGCGCCGCCTCGCCTTCGCCGTGCAGCACGAGGCGCACCAGCGCCGTCTCGGCCGCCTGGGCCTGCTTCTTCATCTGCCGCACCAGCAGCCCGACGTCTCGCTGCCAGAGCGCTGGCACGTGATCCGCGGCCTCGCCGGCCAGCACGCCGGCGGCGGGCAGCCACAGCTCGCGATAGCCGGCCGGCAGGTCGGACGGGTCGGCCAACTCGGACAGGTCGTGCCAACTTGTCGCCGGAGCGCTGCTCAGATCGACGCGGCTGACCACCATGACACGGCGAACCCGCGCTGCGGCGGTGGGCACCGCCGAAGGCAGGAAGGCCAGCGACTCGATGCGGTCGGCCGGTGTGCGCACCGCCGCAAAAGGCACACAACGTATGGCCGTGGCGTCCGGTTCAAACGGGCCTTCAGATGCGCCTTCGGAGGAGCCCGGAAACTTCGACCCATCCAACTGAACCTGAGTCTGCCATTGCGGTGCCGCATCGCCGAGTTCGCCAACCAGCCAATCGCCATGTCGGGCATCCAGGCAACCGGCGCTGAGAAGGACCTTCGGACGCGCCAGCACCGCGTTGTCGCCGACGGCCACGTTCTTCGAGGCCACCGGTCCCTTGGGGGCCGCTCGTGGGGTCTTCCGGCCGGGTCGACCTGGCTTCGTGACCTTGGCGCCAGCCTCGGCCGGCGCCGAGGGCTTTGCGGCGGCCCGGGTCTGAGCAAACGCCTGCGGCGGCCCGAGCGGCAGAAGGACTGCTGCTGCAACAGCAATCACCCCCGCGACGCGCGTGGCCCGCACCGACATATTGGCGACCAGGCGTCGGCGTGCAACGTGACTCATCGGCATCCTCTCCGCGGCCTGGCGGGATGTGCAGAGGGTCTCACCCCGCGCACGGTCGTGACCTCCTCCGGCTCCCTTCGATGGGGTCCCCCGGAGCCTTTGGTCGGGCCCGGGCGGGCGAGCCGACCTCCACGGCGGCCGGCTCTGGACGGCCGATTCCCGACGACAGCATCGCCGGCGGAAAAGGCCCTTCGACGGGCGCAGTATCGGCGCCTCGCCGTGCCAGGGATGATAGTGGAAGCCCCGAGGGCGCTCGCCGGGCACGGGCCGGCCCCGGGGGCGAAGCGGTGTCGGCTGGTAAACTCACGGGCCGTCTTTGCCGGAGCGCCTGGGGCGCAGGATCTCGCCGCACCGACGGCAGCGGCCACAGCCCTCGTCATGGCGAGGCACGGGCGGCGCCGGGCTTGGTGGCGCAGCCGGTCGGGGCGCAGCCCGGACCGCGCGGGTCCCACTCGCTCGCCGGCGTTCGGCGGATTGCCTTCTGCCTTCTGCCTCACCTGGCGACCAGCCACAGCCTCCTTCTCCCGACCCCGCATGCTTCCAAAATTCCTGACGACGATCTTCGGCAGCCGCAACGAGCGCCTGCTGAAGGGCTACCGGCGGACGGTCGAGCGCATCAACGCGCTGGAGCCGCAGTTCGAGAAGCTCGACGACACGGCGCTGCGCGCCAAGACCGACGAGTTCAAAAGACGGCTCGCCGACGGCACGACACTTGAGGCGTTGCTCCCCGAGGCCTTCGCCGTGGTGCGCGAGGCCGGCAAGCGCACGCTGAAGATGCGCCACTTCGACGTGCAGTTGATGGGCGGCGTCGCGCTGCACGAGGGCAAGATCGCCGAGATGCGCACCGGCGAGGGCAAGACGCTCGTCGCCACGCTGCCGGTGTACCTGAATGCGCTCGCCGGCAAGGGCGTGCACGTCGTCACCGTCAACGACTACCTGGCGCGCCGCGACGCCGAGTGGATGGGGCGCCTCTACACGTTCCTCGGCCTTACCGTGGGCGTCAACGTGCCCGGCTTGGGACGCGCCGAGAAGAAGGAGGCCTTCGGCGCCGACGTCACCTACGGCACCAACAACGAATTCGGCTTCGACTACCTGCGCGACAACATGGTCACCGACGTGGCCGATCGCGTCGCCCGCGGCCTCTCGTACGCCATCGTCGACGAGGTCGACTCCATCCTCATCGACGAAGCGCGCACGCCGCTCATCATCAGCGGCCAGGCCGAAGACCACACCGAGATGTACGTGCGCATCGACGCCGTCGTCCCCAAGCTCACCAAGCAGATCGGCGAAGCCGACCCGCGCACCGGCGAAGGCGTCATCAAGCCCGGCGACTTCACCCTTGACGAGAAGACGCACCAGGTCTACCTCACCGAAGCCGGGCACGAGAAGGCCGAGCTCCTGCTCACGCAAGCCGGCCTTCTGGCCGAGGGTGCAAGCCTGTATGACCCGGCCAACATCTCGCTGATGCACCACGTGTACGCCGCCCTGCGCGCGCACCAGCTGTACCACCGCGACCAGCACTACGTGGTGCAGGAGGGCGAGATCATCATCGTCGACGAGTTCACCGGCCGCCTCATGACGGGGCGCCGCTGGAGCGACGGCCTGCACCAGGCCGTGGAGGCGAAGGAGAAGGTGACGATCCAGAGCGAGAACCAGACGCTCGCCTCGGTCACCTTCCAGAACTACTTCCGCATGTACGGCAAGCTCGCCGGCATGACCGGCACGGCGGATACCGAGGCCTATGAGTTCCAGGAGATCTACGGCCTGGAAACCATCGTCATCCCGCCCAACAAGCCCACCATCCGCAAGGACGACAACGACCTTATCTACAAGACGGCCAAGGAGAAGTACGACGCCGTCACCGGCGACATCCGCGACTGCCACGAGCGCGGCCAGCCGGTGCTGGTGGGCACGACGAGCATCGAGAACAGCGAGCTCATCAGCAAGCTGCTCGAGACCGCCAAGCTGCCGCACCAGGTGCTCAACGCCAAGCAGCACGCCAAGGAGGCCGAGATCGTGGCGCAGGCCGGGCGGCCGGGCGTCATCACCATCGCCACCAACATGGCCGGCCGCGGCACCGACATCGTGCTCGGCGGCAACGTCGAGAAGCAGATCCAGTTCCTCGAAGCCGACGAAGCGCTCTCACCCGAGGAGCGCGCGGCACGCGCCCAGAAGCTCAAGGACGAGTGGCAAAGCCTGCACGATGCCGTGAAGGCGCAGGGCGGCCTGCGCATCGTCGCCACCGAGCGCCACGAAAGCCGGCGCATCGACAACCAGCTGCGCGGCCGCAGCGGCCGCCAGGGCGACCCGGGCGCCAGCCGCTTCTACCTGAGCCTGGACGATCCGCTGATGCGCATCTTCGCGGGCGACCGCGTGCGCGCCATCATGGACAAGCTGCGCATGCCCGAAGGCGAGGCCATCGAGGCGGGGATCGTCAACCGCAGCATCGAGAGCGCGCAGCGCAAGGTGGAAGCGCGCAACTTCGACATCCGCAAGCAGTTGCTTGAGTACGACGACGTCGCCAACGACCAGCGCAAGGTCATCTACCAGCAGCGCAACGAGATCCTCGAGGCGACGAGCCTGGACGACCAGATCGCCAACCTGCGCAAGGCAACGATGACCGACATCGTGCGCGCGCACGTGCCGCCCGAGAGCCTCGAGGAGCAGTGGGACCTCGACGCCTTGGAGCGCGTGCTGCGTGAGGAGTGGCAGCTCGACGTGCCGCTGAAGGCCAAGGTGGCGCAGAGCGACTCCATCACCGACGACGACATCGTCGAGGCCGTGGTCGCCGCCGCCGACGCCAGCTTCAAGGGCAAGCTCGACCTCGTCGGCGCCGAGCAGTTCACGCCCTTCATGCGCATGGTGCTGCTGCAGAGCCTGGACAGCCACTGGCGCGAGCACCTGGCGGCGCTCGACTACCTGCGCCAGGGGATCCATCTGCGCGGCTACGCGCAGAAGAACCCGAAGCAGGAATACAAGCGCGAGGCCTTCGAGCTTTTCAGCCAACTGCTCGACACGGTGAAGATGGAAGTGACGCGCATCCTGATGACGGTGCGCATCCAGACCGAGGAGCAGGTGGTCGAGGCCGCGCAGGCGCTCGAGGAGCAGGTGGGGAACGTTTCGAACGTGACCTACACGCACCCCAACGAGGACGGCAGCATCTCGCAGGAGCGTGAAGAGGCGCTCGCCGCGGTGGCCGCCCGCACGGGCGCCGCCGGTGCCGCTGCGCTGGGCGCGGCTGTCGTGGGCGCCGTTCCCAAGGTGGGCCGCAACGACCCCTGCCCCTGCGGCAGCGGCAAGAAGTACAAGCATTGCCACGGCAAATTGGCCTAGTCATGCCTGGCGGGGGCACCTCCTCGGCGAAGGGGCGAACGCGGTGGTCATGGGCGCTGGCAACCCTGTCGGGCGCGACGCTCGCGGCGTGCTGCGGAGTGCCGATGCCGGTTGAGGCTGGCGGTGGCAACGGGGCCACGGCAGGCGGCGGCCGTCCCTCCGCCGTCAGCGGGGGGCCGGCCACGGCGCCCGCTTCGGTGTCGGCCGCGCCACGTTCCGGCTTCGCCGGTGGACCGGGCGCTGCCGGGGCCAGCCCGGAGTCTCTGCATGCTGCCATCCTTGCCGACGCCGCGATAGCTTGGCGCCTTGCCGATCCAGCGGTGCTGCGTGTCGTGCAGTCCGAGGCCGTCACGTGGCCCGACGGCGCGATCGGCTGCCCCCAGCCAGGCACGATGTACACGCAGGCTCTTGTGCCCGGCTGGCGCTTCGTCGTCAGCGACGGGCAGCGGTTCCTCGTCTATCACGCCAGCCAGCGTGGCGCCTGGGTCTGGTGTCCGCCCGCACGCGCCGCGCTCCCGCTGCCGAGCGGCGGGTCGCGCTGAGCCGCGGCAAACCGTCAGGAAAGACTGCCCCCGAGGCCTAGGCCTCGGAGGCAGTCTTCGGCAAACCCACGCCGGCCCCCTGCGCCAGCGCGAGGCCGCCCGCGCCGGCACGAGGCCGCCCACGCTCCTGCATCACGGGTACATGACGATGGCCTGCGACTCCTCACCGGCGTTGACGCGATAGGTGAGCATCACACCGCGCTCCGTGCTCTGCGCAGGCGTGACCGCCGCGTTGCCGGTGAAGGGCACCGTGGTCACGGCGCCGCCGGTAGGCACCGTGCCGAAAGGCATCGCCGCGCTGACGCGCGAGACGCCCGGCGTGAAGCGCATGCCCTCGATCGTGTCGGTGATCGCACCGGTGAAGTAGTTGTCGATGGCAAGAACGTCGAACGTGATGGTCTGTCCCGGTGCGACGCCGAGGTTGCGCGGGAACCCACCGCTGGTGTTCATCGGCACCAGGAAGCGTGCCACGCCGGAGTTCAGGTCAGCATCGTTGAAGAAGTAGATGCTGTTGGCCCCGGTGGCGATGTTGAACAGCACCACCGCGCTCTGGCCCGAAGCACCAAAGCCGCCCAACTCCGTGTTGAACACGGCCCAGTCGCGGATCCCGTCACCGTTGGTGTCGATCTGCACCTCCAACCCGGTCGGGTACACCGGGTGCGCTCGGCGCTGGTGCACGCTGATCGCGAACTCGAGCAGGTCGCCAGCGCCACCGGTGAGGCTGGCGGGCAGGTAGCGCACACCCACGTGCTTGAGGTCGATGAGCACGAAGTTGTCGCCCGGCCGCGGCGGGAAGTCCGGCAGTTGCGGGCTGACCCCGGTCAGCGAGTACAGGTCGAACGCGCCGAGCTCCGCGCCCGTGTTGCGCAGGCGAAGGTTGGCACCCTGCCTCGGCGACCAGGCCAGCGCCGTCGTGCGCGCGGCCTTGCGCGGCAGCACGTGCCAGGGAATCGACAGCGTCGAGTTGCCGTCGCTGATCTCGATCGTGCCGTCGTACTCGGGCGCGTCCAGGGCCGCACCGTTGCCGCCCTGCCCGCCGCCGTCCAGCGTCCAGGTGGGCAGCTTGCTCGGGTCGATGAGCATCGTCACCGGGAAGTTGCGGATGGTGGTGCCTGGCAACGTGAAGCGGGAGGTCATGCTCAGTTGCACCGCTCCGCTGGCCTCGTCGGCAGCCTCGCGGAACTTCACCTTCACGGTGTAGGTGCGCGGGAAGGTATCGATGTTCTCCACTGTCAGCGTGCGCCGCAACGTGAGCGAACGGTCCACCTCGTGCGCACCAAACCCGAGGCCACCTGTCATCGCCGCCGTGTCGAGTGCGATCGAGCGCTGCACGATGGCGCGGTCCACGCGCAACTCGCCGGCACCCGTGCGGCTCACCGGCGCCCGCACGCCCGGCGCGAGCGCGGGGTCGGTGAAGACGTTGGTCGAGGCGCTGTTCATCAACATGGCCTTGATCTTCACGGGGCTCAGGTTCTGGTGCACCTGGATCATCAGCGCGGCTGCGCCGGCCACCATCGGCGCGGCGCCAGAGGTTCCGCCAAACGGTGTGTTCTCGGTGCCCGTACCCACTTCCGCCGACAACGAGGCGCCGGGCGCGCCGATTTCCGGCTTGAGCGCCTGTGTCGTGGCCGGACCCCGCGACGACGACGAAACCATGCCGCCCAGCAGCGGGATGGCATTGGCCGGCGAGAGCGTGACCTGAACGTCCTGGGCGGCGCCGAGCCGCGCCTTGATGGCGCCGGACAACGTCTGCTGAATCACCAGCGAAGGCACAAACGGGCCCGGGCTGCCTTGCGAGAAGCTCACCGCATCACCGGCGGCCACGAGGCCCACCAGCACGCCGATCGCGCCGTTGGCGGCCGCCTTGGCCACCTTCTCGCTGATGACGCAGCTGCCGCGATCGATGAGCAGAATGCGCCCGGCCGTGGCCGCGCCAGCGGGGTACGGATCGGTGGCGCAGCCACGCCCCACATAGGTGACGCTGCCGCTGACGGCCGCGGTGATCGGCGCCCAAGGCAGGGTCGCCGTGTTGCTGTAGGTACCGGCAATCGATGCCGGCGCCGTGACGACCAGCGGGATCGCCTTGGCACTGGGCACCTGCGTCTGCGCCACGCTCATCACCCCGGGGGCGATGGCGGGCGACCCGGTGACGTAGGGCTTGTTCGAGCCGTTGCCCGCCGAAGCCGCAACGAACGTCCCCACGGCCACCGCGTTGTTGGCGGCGAAGGTCAGGTCGTCCTCGATCTGGCCGTAGTTCGAACCAAGCGACATGTTGATGACGTCCACCGCATCGCTGAGGTCGCCGTCGCCATTGGGGTCGAGCGCGAAGTCCACTCCCTTCAAGAGAGCGACGCCGTTGCAGCTGCTTGCCACAGCGCTGCATACCTTGACCGCCAGGATCTTGGCGCCCGGGGCCACGCCGCGGTGCGTGCCGTCGGCACTGCGGCCGGCGGCAATGTCGGCCACGTGCGTGCCGTGACCTTCGAAGTCGATCGGGTTCGGGTCCTCGACGACTTCGTCGTTGGGCCAGGCCTCGCCGACGAAGTCGTAGCCGCCGATCACCTTGGGTGCGGCAGGACCGAAGAGGGCCGCGCAGCTGCCGCTCACGGCCACGTCGCGCTGCGCGTAGCAGTCGTTGTAGGCGGCCACGGTGCCGGGGCCGCCGAGGTTGCGGTGCGTGTAATCGACGCCGGAGTCGAGCACCGCGATGCGCGTGCCTGCGCCGTCAACACCGTAGCTCGCGTAGGTGGTGGCACCCACGTAGGGCACGGTTTCGCCGAGCATCAGCTCGTAGTGCACCACGGGTCGCACCCGCGCCACGCCAGGCATGGCGGCAATGGCGCTCAATTGGGAAGCGTCCACGCGCACGGCAATGGCGTTGTGCGCCACATGCACGCGCCCGAGCTCCACGGCACCGTAGCCGGCCAGCTGGCTCGACGCCTTGGCTTGCTGATCCGACAGCGCACCGCGCTGCGCCTTCATCAGCGCGGAAACGCTGGCCACCTCACCGCCGCCCTTGCCCAGCGCATCGACCGTGCGCTTGCGCTCCATTCCGGATTGCGCCGCCAGTTCCGCCCGCTTCTGGGCCATGGACGGCTGGTCGAGCGAGACCCAGACCTCCACCGGACCGCGCACGCTGCCGAGCCGGCGGTCGATCTTGGTGGAATCCGTGTCAGTGCCCTTGATGGCCAGCGCGCCGAGCCTGGCGTCAGCCACATTCGGCGTCCCCGAGCTCTCGCTCTTTCCTTCTTCGGAACCGCCACCGCAGGCAACTAGCAAGGCTGCGGCACCGATGGCGGTCACCTGGCGCAGAAGTCGCTTCATGAACCCTCCTAGGTCACTACGAAGTGGAGTGCGGGTCGCTCCATCGCCGCCCGCGCCGCGCCTGGGGTGACGCGGCGCGACACGCGGCCATGAATGGACAAGGGAAGCCATGGTGAGAGCGCCACTGCCATGACCCATAGGTGTTTTCCTCGAGCCCCCCTCATTCGCATACCCTGCTCAGGCTTTCTCGCGCATCCGCGGGCGCGCTTGGTCGATGAAAAAAGCCCCTGCGACTCGTATCGCAGGGGCTCCCGTCGCGACGCACCTGGGCGACGGGGCGGACCGGCTGGCCGGCCGGATCCCCACCGCCGGGTCACGGGCCGAAGCTCAAGGCCGGGCGATGGTGATCACCGGGCTGGTCCAGCTCTCGAAGTCCTGGGTCGACCACCGGTTGCCCAGCGCCTTCAACACGGTGATCTTCAGGACGTACTGGCCATTGGGCACCGTGGTCACCTGGGTCGGGTTGGTGATCCGGCCGCGGTAGGTGGTGCCGTCCCAGGCCAGATTGAAGAACCCGTTTGGCGTGGAGTTGCGGGTCATGAACTCCTCTTCGGTGACATTGCCCACCATGCGGCCGGTCATGGCGTCGAACGCCTCGACGATGTAGCCCCGCGACAGGTGATCGAAGTGCACCAGCAGGAAGGGAATGTCATCGCCCGCCATCGTGAACGACGCGCCACCGGGCCGGTTGTTGAAGAAGCCACCGGACAGCTGCGCCAGCCAGGGGAAACCATTCACCGTTGGAGTGAGCACCTGCGTGCTCTGGTAGTCACCCTTGAAGCCGGAGTAGGGAACGCGCAGCTTCTTTCCGAACTCCGAGGTCAGCTCGATGTAGCCGCCATAGATGCTGCGATCCGGCAACGAGGCATTGGCTTCGATCGTGACATCGAACGACACACTGCCACGCCCCGGCGTGGTGATCACCGGGGCATCGAAAGTCACCGTGGCCGGGGCACTGAACACACCGGTGATGTTGTAGCTGGTCGGCTGCGGATTCGGTGTGCTGGGGCTCGTCTGCAGGTTCGGGCCGGTGGCCAGGGCAGGCAAATGCGCGAGGGTCCACTTCGTCCGCACGCCGCTCTGGTCATCGAGCAGGATCCGCACCGTGCGCGGCCCTTCCGCGCTCTCGCCGATCGCGATCTTGCTGGGCGTCGCGACCACCTTCGCGTCCAGGACGGCCATGATGTCGATCATGCCCGCGCCCTGGCGGTGTGTGTGATCGAGCAGCCCCAGCCCCGGGTTGCCGCTCCACGGCTGCGGATTGGCCACGTTCTGCAGGCGCGCCAGCATCTGCTTGGCAGGGATGCGCGGCCTCGCCTCCAGGATCAGCGCCACCGCGCCGGCCACGTGCGGCGCGGACATCGAGGTCCCCGACAGCGTAGCCGCCGCACCCAGTTCAAGCGGATAGCTGGAGAAGATGCCGCCGCCCGGCGCGCCCAGGTCGGGCTTGAAGCTCAGGTCAGCAGCCAGACCGAAGGAGCTG
The DNA here is from genome assembly GCA_022842825.1 of Rubrivivax sp. Taxonomy (GTDB): domain Bacteria; phylum Pseudomonadota; class Gammaproteobacteria; order Burkholderiales; family Burkholderiaceae_C; genus Rubrivivax. The sequence goes on along the minus strand of JALHOU010000016.1, from coordinate 12,341 downwards.
AAGCCGGAGATCAGGCCGCCCGTCCCGAACGGGAAACTGACATAGTCGGCGCCCCAGGTCAGCGTGGTCGCGCCGGCGGCGATCAACCCGTCGAGCGTCGTGCCCTGCGCGGCCGTGACACCCACCACGGGAATGGTGATGGCAGGCGAGCCAGTGACCGTGGCATTGAGGGCGCCCGCGGCGTTGTTGTACAGAACCACCGCGGTTGCGCCGGCAGCCTGCGCATTGAACGCCTTCGCGTAGAACGTGCAACCACCGCGGCGAATCAGCACGGCTCTGCCCGTGAGGCTGCCTGGCGGCAGCGCGCTGCAGGCGTCAGCCGTGCTGGCCGGGGTGCCTGTTCTCGCCATCGGCAGGCCACCCGACGTGGGCGGCAGCGGCGAGCCCGAAGCCGGCGTATAGCCATAGGGCGTGCCGCCGACAAGGAACGAGCGCTGCGAGTTGTCGAAGGAGGCGACGCCGATGACGTTGGCACCTACGCCAGGCGCGCCAGCGGCAAACAAGGCGTCAGGCGTCGAGCCGCCCGGGCCGTTGTTGCCGATCGAGGCCACCATCACGATGCCCTTGTCGACCAGCCTGGAGGCGGCCTTCGCCGTGGGGTAGTCGGGCCACTGGCGAGCTGCGCCGAGGCTCTGGTTGATGACCTGCATGCCATCGGCATGCGCCCTCTCCATTGCCGCCAGGATGATGTCGCTGTCGGAAGAGCCGTCGCAGCCGAACACCCGGTATGCACCAAAGACGACGCCCGGGGCCACGCCCTTGATGCCACCACCGTTACCGCCGACGATGCCCGCCACGTGCGTGCCGTGGCCGTTGCAGTCATCGGGGTTGGGGTCGGGGCTGGGCACCGGGTTATAGGTCGGGCTCGCAGGGTTGGCGTTGTAGGCATCACCAACGAAATCCCAACCAGCCACCACGCGTGCCGAAGGGAAAGGCGTCGCGTTGGGCGTGCCCCCGCCACCAAAGGCCGGGTGGTCGATATCGATGCCCGTATCGATGATGCCGACCTTGATGTTCCTGCCGGTCAGGCCGCGCGTGTTCTGCGCTGCGCTGGCTCCGGTCATGGTGATGGCCGATGCCAGGTCCATCGCGGCGCCGCCAGCCTGTTCAGGCGCGGGCGCCTGCACGCGTTCGATGGCATGCAGTGCCTTGACCCCAGGCAGGGCCATGAACCGGGCGCGGTCGCGTGCCTCGATCGACACCGACAAACCGTTGAAGAGGCTGGTGAATGCGCGCCGCTCGCTGAACCGCAGGCCCGCCGCCTTGGCGGCCGCCCGGAAGGCAACGTGCTCACCTTCGACCGACGACCTGGCGCGGCCCTCGATGGTCGGATTGCCAGCCAGCTCGACAAACCAGAGCCGCCCGTTTTCGGCGGCCTCCACCGGGACCGACACCTGACCGAATACCGGCGCGGTGACCAGCACCATCGCGGCGGCGGCCGCGGCGGCGACCGATGCGAACTTCTTATTCACAGGCGAGACTCCATCAATTCGGGCCTGACCCCTCCACAGGGTCAGGCGCTTCGGACCGTTGCACAACGCCGCCGACGGAAACGCGCCACAGCGTCAGGCCACACGGAGAGGTCTCCTGCAACCTGGCGCGACGAACGAGGACCGGGCGACAACAGGGCAGCCATGCTGCATGGCAAAGTGCCCGCATGTCATGGTGTTTTCCTGGCTCTGGGACCCTCGTTCATGGGGGGGGTCCACGGAACTCGCTGCGCCGGCTTCAGCGTGTCGCCGGCGCAGGCCCGCCGCGTGCTGACAGGGCTTGGCAGCGTCCTCCCGCAGCCGGCGCCACGGCAGGCACGCAGCGCACCACCGGTTCGGGCACGACGGCGCAGTCGGAAACCAGGCCCAACCGCTGGTTGCGCGCCTGGCTCGCTTCCTTGTAGCGAGTCGCCAGTGCCTCCAGCCTGCGCGCGTCGGTGCCCGCGGACGACCATGCGACATAGGCTTCCGGGCCGCCGCACGGCTTGCTGCCGAGCGGCAGCGCACGGCACTGGCTATCGTCGCTGCACGCGGCCGTGCCGATGAGCTGGAGGATCTCGCCGCGAAGTTCGGCCAGCGGGTTCGTTGGCACAACACGCGGCGGCCCCGAGACCCCAGCGGAGCGGCCCTCCGCGGCCGCGGCCGGCACCGAACCTGTCGGCGCGACGGGCTGTGGCGGCGCCGCCGCAACTGGGGGCGGCGATGCTGCAGGCGCCGTCGCCTCCGGAGCGGCACCTGAACAGGCCGTCAGACCCACCAACCCCGCCAGGGCGAGCACGGCGCGACACGACAGACATTCCATCCTCCCAGTGTAGGTCGGTGCGGCGACCACCCGCGCGCAGGCTTCTACACTCGCGGGACGAGCCGCCAGGCTCCACCGGCTCCACCGGCCTGCCCATCGGTACGCCCGAGTCGCCTCCATCCGCCCACCCCACGCCCGGCCATGCCCGTCAACCTGCACGCCCCCGACCCGAAAGACCTCCACCCCGTCGCCGGCCTGCGCATCGGCACGGCCATGGCCGGCGTGCGCAAGGCCAACCGGCGCGACCTGGTGGTCTTCGTGCTCGACGAGGGCGCGGCGGCGGCCGGCGTGTTCACGAGCAACCGCTTCTGCGCCGCGCCGGTGCAGCTGTGCCGCGAGCACCTCTCGGGCCAGGGCGGCGTGGGCGGCAGCGCCGTGCGTGCGCTGCTCGTCAACACCGGCAATGCCAACGCCGGCACCGGCGCCGACGGCCTGGCGCGGGCGCGCCGCACCTGCGTCGCGCTGGCCGAACAACTGAACGTGCAACCTCGGCAGGTGCTGCCCTTCTCCACCGGCGTCATCATGGAGGTGCTGCCGGTCGAGCGCATCGAGGCCGGCCTGCCGAAGGCGCTGGCCGCGCTGCGCCCGGCCGACGGCGCCGCCTGGGCCGAGGCAGCCGAGGGCATCATGACCACCGACACGCTGCCCAAGGCCGCGTCGCGTCGCGTCACCATTGGCGGCAAGCCCGTGCACGTGAGCGGCATCAGCAAGGGCGCAGGCATGATCCGGCCGGACATGGCCACCATGCTCGGCTTCGTCGCCACCGACGCCGTCATCGCGCCGGCCCTGCTGCAGCCGCTGCTGCGCGAGGTCGCCGACCGAAGCTTCAACCGCATCACCATCGACGGCGACATGTCGACGAACGACTCGTTCATCCTCATGGCCACGCAGAAGGCCGGGCACGCGCCCATCACCTCGCTCGAAAGCGCCGAGGGGAAGGCGCTGTGCGAGGCCGTGGCCGAGGTGGCCGAGCAGCTGGCGCAGGCCATCGTGCGCGATGGCGAAGGCGCCACCAAGTTCATCACCGTGCGCGTGCAGGGCGGCCGCACGGTGGCCGAGTGCCGGCAGGCGGCCTACGCCATCGCGCACTCGCCGCTCGTCAAGACGGCCTTCTTCGCCAGCGACCCCAACCTCGGGCGCATCCTCGCCGCGGTGGGCTATGCCGGCATCGCGGACCTCGACCAGGGCCTGATCGACCTCTTTCTCGACGACGTGCACGTGGTGCGCGAAGGTGGCCGCCACCCCGACTACCGCGAGGAAATGGGCCAGCGCGTGATGAAGCAGAGCGAGATCACCATCGGCGTCGACCTGCATCGCGGCACCGCCGACGCGCTCGTGTGGACCTGCGACCTCTCGCACGACTACGTGAGCATCAACGCGGACTACCGAAGCTGAGCCGCCCCCGGAACGACCTTCGGCCACCTCTTCCGCATCGACGGAGAGGACGCTTCGAGCCCCACGGCAGCGCCGTGGCGCATGCGGGCAGGCCGCTTCCGCTGAAGCCTGCACGCAGCCCGGCATGAGACTGGCCGACCTCCTGCGCCTGCCGCCGGGCGACCTGTGGCGCGACGCGAGCTATCTGCGCCTGTGGAGCTCGATCCTCACGAGCTCGTTCGGCAACCAGGTCATGCTGCTGGCGCTGCCGCTCACGGCGGCGGTGCTGCTCAAGGCCACGCCGACGCAGATGGGCCTGCTCACGGCGGTGGAGCTGCTGCCCTTCCTGCTCTTCTCGCTGCCTTCGGGCGTCTGGCTGGATCGCGTGCGCAAGCTGCCGGTCTACGTGTGGGGCGAGCTGCTCGTCGCCGTGGCGGCGGCGAGCGTGCCGCTGGCCTGGTGGCTCGGCTGGCTGTCGATGGGCTGGCTCTACATCGTCGGCTTCCTGCTCGGCGCCGTGCACACGGTGGCCGGCAGCGCCGCGCAGATCGTCCTCACGCAGGTGGTGGCGCGCGAGCGCCTGGTGGAGGCGCACGCCAAGAACGCGCTCGCGTCATCGGGCGCCGAGGTCGTGGGGCCGGGCCTCGCCGGGCTGCTCGTCAAGCTCTTCGGCGCGCCGGTGACTCTGCTCGTCAATGCGGTGCTGCTCATCGGCTCGGCCGCCATCCTCAAGGGCGTGCGCGTGCACGAACGGCGCGACGGCGCGGCCACCTCGTGGCGGGCCGCCCACCTCTGGCAGGATCTGGTGGCCGGCCTGCGCTTCGTCACCGGGCAGCGGTTGCTCGTGACCCTGGCGGTGCTGATGGGCGTGTGGCAGATGGCGCACTACGCGGCCATCACCGTGCAGATCCTGTTCGCGACGCGCACGCTCGGGCTCTCCGAGCACGAGGTCGGCCTCGCCTACATGGGCGTGGGCGTCGGCACCATCGCCGGCAGCGTTCTCGGACGGCGCATCAGCCAGCGCATCGGCCCCGGCCCCTGCCTGGTGATGGGCTATGCCGTCACCGGTGCCGGCTGGCTGCTGGTGGCGGCGACGCCGGCCGGTGCCTTCGGCGTGGCGGCGTTCGCGCTGATGATGATGATGTTCGCTGGCGGGGCCGTGTTCATCTTCATCAACTTCCTGGCCCTGCGCCAGGCGGTGACGCCGGCGCCGCTGCTCGGGCGCATGACGAGCACGATGCGCTGGTTGAGCCTGCTCGCCGCCGGCCCGGGGGCGCTGCTCGGCGGCTGGCTGGGCGAGCACGTGGGCCTGCGTTCGGCGCTGTACTTCGCGGCGGGCTCGACGCTGTTGCTGGCCGTGGCGGCGTGGCGGCTGCCGCTCATCCGCGAGTTGCGCCAACTGCCGCGTCCCGACGAGCCCAGCGACTGGCTGGGGCTCGAGGCGGACGTGAGGCCGGGCTGAGCCGCGCGGACTGCGTCCCCGCGGGCGAGCGCCCTTCGGGGCGCGGCGGGGTCTCATGCCGCTTCGCGATTCGATCCATGGCGCGCGCCGCCATAGCACCGCAGCAAGTCGGCACCTCCGCGCCCCAACGCCTCAGCGCGGATCGGGCACGTAGCCCGGGAACGGGTCCGGCGCCCACGGCCGGCGCGATGGCACGATGCCCGCCGCCATCAGGTTGGCGTGGCTGTCGTAGCGGATCCGCACGATCTCGGCCGGTTGCGCCGTGGCGCGCTCGAACGATGTGCGCGAGATCGGCGAGTACTCGCGCTCGCCATGGCCGGTGCCCAGGCGCTCGGCGCGCGGCGCTGGTGCCGGCGAGGCCGGCGCGGACGACTCCGCGGCAGCCCCAGCCGCCGCGGCAGGACCACCGCCTGACATGCGGCTTGCGCCGGTGCTGGCCGCGGCCGAGCGGTCTGCGCTCGACGAGTCGGAGCCCGCCTGCGCACGCCGCTCGTCGCCGTCGCCCCGGCCGCCCGAGGAGGGCGCGATCTCGAACGGCACCGGCCGCGGCATCGGCACGCGTTCGCGGAAGACGGCCACGCCGATCACGCCGACGTTCTGCGGGCGGTCGGTGCGTGCCGCATACGTATCGGGCAGGGCAGTGAAGTAAAACGCAGCGGCCTCCGCATCGGTCTTGCGCCAGCCGGTGATGTCGGCCACCTGCCAGGGCGCGAGCACGTAGCCGGTCTGGCCTGTGGCCGCCGTCTGGCCGCTCACCGCATTGATACCATCCACCGACAGGACGACGAGCACGCGCGCGCCGCTGCGGTTGGCAAGGCGCACGGCGTAGCGGTCGCCCGGCCGTCCGGCGACCCAGGTGTTGCCCCGGTGGCGGTGTTCGGGCAGCACCTCGCCGCCGGCGCGGTCGACGAGATGCACATGCACGAGCTGGCCGGCAGCGGCCACGGCGGGCGCGGTGGCGCAGGCGCCCGAGGCGGCGCCCAGGGCCAGGGCGATGAGGGTGCGGCGGTGGACCATGTCGGGGTTCTCCGTGAGGGGTGAGAAGTCGGGACATGGGCTGATACGGCCGGCGCGCGAAAACGGGGTGAATGCCCCCCGCCCGGGAGTGGCAGCCGCGGGTCGTCGGCGATCGCGGAGCACTCGGCCCGGAGCTCGCAGGCGCTGCGGCAATGGGTCAGGGCGCGTTCAGGACGCACCCAGGACCCGGCCCAGGACGGCCCGCGCTCAGGAAGGCGCCCTGGAGGAAGCGCTCAGGAAGCGCTCAGGGCGGGGTCACGAGAAGTGCAGCCCCGGCACGCGCAGCCAGGGCAGGCACTCGCCGCCGCTGTCCAGCCGCTCGCGGCTCACGGCGGCCACGTCCCGCAACATCTGCGCCACGTTGCCGGAGATCATCGTCTCCGACAGCGCCGCACCGACACGGCCGCCCTCGATGAGGAAGCTGTTCTTGACGACGCCGGAGAAGTCACCGTTCGACGCCGGCTCGCCCATCGAGAGGCGGTCGACGAGCGCGCCGCGCGGCACCGCGCCGATCATGGCGTCCAGCGGCGTCTCGCCGGCGGCCAGCTGCCAGCCCGAAGTCGCCACCGGTCGGTGCGGTACGCCCGTCTTGCGGCTGCCGTACAGACTCGGCGCAAGCTGCGTCAGCACGCCGGCGTCCAGCAGCTTCACCGGCGGCGCGACGAACGCGTCGGCGGTGAGCGGCGTGCAGCCGGGCGCGTCGTAGCGGCTTTGCAGCGTCAGCAATGGCGAGGCGACGGCCTGCCCGACGCGCTCGCGGTACAGCGAGCTGCCGTCGATGAGCGGCCCGTCGCCGAGCTGCTGCATCAACCAGCCGAGCAGGTCGGCCAGGGCACGCGGCGACAGCACCACGTCGCCGACGAAGCGCTCGGCCAGCGGCAGCGTGCGCACCTGGCGGGTCAGCGCACGCATCATCTCGTCGGTGCCGAAGAGCGCCGGCGCGTCGCCCAGCGTCTCGGCCTGGCCGCCGGCGTAGTTGAAGGAGCTCGCCTGCGCCCCCTCGCGCGCGAGGCCGAAGACGACGAGCTCGTACCAGCCGAGCTCGCAGGTGAGCTCGCTGCCGCCCTGCGTGAGCGTGTGCTGGCGCACCTGCTGGTGGGCGGCGAGGCCCTCCTCGATCATCATGCTCGGCGTTTCGCGCTCGCGCCAGGCGAGCAGGGCCCGTGTGGCCGCCGTGAGTTCGCCCGCGTCGCACTGGCGCGGGCCGCGTTCGATGCGGATGCGCTGGCCGGCGGAGAGCGCATTGGCGTCGTCCTGCGGCGCCGCGAGCGTGCTGTGCCACAAGGTGTCGACCAGCGCCGCGATGCCTTCGTTGCCGAGGTCGCTGCCTTCGGTGGAGGCGCGCCGGCCGTCCTTCAGCCCGACGACGGCGAGCTTGTGCCGGTCGCTGCTGCGCAGCAGGCTCGGCTCGTTGTGCTGCACGTTGAGCTCGCGGCGCAGCGTCTGCGAGACGGTGACCTGGGCGTCGTCGAAGCCGCGCCGGCGCAGGCGTTCGAGCACCTGCCGGGCCGTGCTGTCGATGGCGGGCGACATGGTCATTGGCCCCCCAGGTGGGCCAGCGCGCGCAGCGCCGGGCCACCGACCGAGACGACCATCGGCTGCTTCTTGCCGCAGTAGCCGTTGCAGCTCCACTCCATCTCGCGGCCCACCGCGTCCACGCTCTGCAGCACCTTCAGCGCCGAGCCGGAGACGGTGGTGTCGCGCACCGCGCGGCCGATCTTGCCGCCGCGGATCTCGTAGCCGAGGTCGATGCCGAACATGAACTCGGTCGTCGCGTCAGCCTGGCCGTTGCCGGTCTTGAGCAGCAGGTAGCCTTCTTCGACGCCTTCGATCATCTGCTGCATCGTCGAGGTGCCGGGCAGGATGGCGGTGTTGCGCATGCGGATGAGCGGCTCGTCGTCGGGCGCATAGGCGCGCGCGTTGCCGGTGGGGGCCTGGCCCATGCGCGCCGCCGTCTCGCGGCTGTGCATGAAGCCGCGCAGCACGCCGCGTTCGATCATCACCACGTCGCGCGCCGGCGTGCCCTCGTCGTCGGCGTACACGGGGCACATCAGTTCGGCGCCCTCGAAGTGATGCGCGAGGTCGGCCATCGACACGAGCTCACTGGCCACCGGGCGGCCGACGAGGTCGGCGGTGATGGCGCCGCCCAGCACCGAGTCGGCCTCGCAGGGGTGGCCCATGGCCTCGTGCGCGAGGATGCCGGCAAGCTCGGGCGCCATGACCACGCGATGCTGGCCGCCGCGCGCCGGCACGGCGTGACGCTTGGCCTGCAGGTGCTCGTACAGCGCATCGAGCCGGGGCGCGAAGGCCGCCAGCGACCAGTCGAGGTCGGCCAGGCTGCCGATGCCCGAGAGGATCTCGGTGAGCTCCATCGGCGCGCCGTCGGCGCCCTCGGTGACCAGCGTCACGTAGGCGGCGGCGCGCTGGATGCGCGCCAGCGAGCTGCTGCCGTCGGCGCTTTCGAGCGCCTTCACGTGGTGCTCGTCGGTGACGAGCAGCCGCGTGCTGCGCAAGCCGGCATAGCGCTTCATGCAGTGCGCGTGCAGCTCGGCCAGGCGCTCGATGGCCTGGGCGGCGGGCAGCTCGCCGCGTCCGAAGGAGGCCTGCGCGCCGGCCTGCCGGTCGCCAGGCAGCGCCTGCACGCGCCGCGCACCGAACCCGCCCATGGCCGCAGCGTTGGCGCGCGCCTCGCGCTGCACCCCGTTCACGGAGGTTTCATCGCCGCCGGGGGCCGAGGCAAAGCCCCAGTAGCCATCGCGATAGGCGCGCGCGCTGACGCCGGATTGCACCGTGCGCAGGTTGCCGTTGAGGTTGCCGTCGACCATCGACAGCCGGGACTTGCGCAGCTCGTGGCGGCGCGTTTCGAGATAGCCGGTGCTCATGGGGGTGGCGGCGGGTGGCCGCGTGGGCTGGAACGGTCGGGCGATGCTACGGGCAATCCCGGCGCCGGCATGTGCAAAGGGCCCGCCAGGGGGCGGCGCGAGGCCTTCATGGCTTCCACGGGCCCCAGGCGCCAATGTCTGCGCGGCGCACGAGGCGCGGTGCAAGAATCGCCGTATGCGTCATGCGCGTTTCGGGCGGATCGGCTGGCTGGTGGCCGGTGTGCTGCTTGCCGCCGGTGGCTCGCTGCTCATTGCGCTGCGCGCCTACGACGAGCATCGTGCACGCTTCGAAACCGACGCGCGCATCGCCCATCGCGTGCTCAGCCAGCGCGTCGTGCAGCACGATGCGATCCTGGCCACGCTGGCGCTGCTGCAGCCGGCCATCGAGGGCCGCGAAGCGCCCGAGCAGCGGCTGACGGCCGTCTATCCGCAGGTGCTACGGGTGCTGCGCCGCACCGGCACCGAGCCCTGGACGGGGGTCACCGCCACCGAGGCGACGGCCCTGGCTGCCGCGGAAACCGCCTCGCGCGGCGCGGCACGCGCGGCGCTCGGGCCGGTGGAGTTTCCGCGTGGGCGCTACTGGCTCGTGCGCGCCGCCGAGCCTTCGAGCTACGCGCTGCAGATCGACCTCGCGGCCCTGGCGCCGGTAGCCGAGGGGCCAGCTGCGGCGCCTGGCGCCGCGACGGTCTGGCTGGCGTACGGTGGGCATCGTTTCGTGCTGCAGCCGGGCCTCTCGGACGCCGCGGGTGCTACGGGCGATGCCGGAGGTCGCGCGGTTGTCGCAGGTGCCGGCGCGCCCGGTACGACGGCATGGGACGCCGGGCCGCGCCTGGCGTTCGCGAAGGCACTCGCGGCGGACAGCCAGCCGTTCGAAGTGCGCGTCGGCGAGCGCCTGCGCTGGTCGCAATGGCCCTGGCCGTGGATGCTGGCTTGGTCGGTGCTGAGTGCGCTGGCCGTTGGCGCCGCCGCCGCCTGGCTGCGCCAGCGCGCCGAGCAGCGCCGCACGCGCGAGTTGCTGCGCCTGGGCCAGGTGAGCCGGCTGAACGCCATGGGTGAGCTGGCCGCGGGCATTGCGCACGAGCTCAACCAGCCGCTGACGGCCGTGGTGGCGAACACCGCCGCGGCGCAGCGCCTGCTCGCCGACGAGGGCGTCGAGGCCTTGCCGCAGGCGCGCGGCGCCATGACGCAGGCTGCGCAGCAGGCGCGCCGCGCCGGCGACGTGCTGGCGCGGCTGCGCCGTTTGGTGGAGCCCTCCGGGGGCAGCGCCGGGGCGCAAGCGGTGCCGCTGGCCGCGTTGCTGGAGGCCGCCCTCGACCTGCGCCAGCCCGAGCTCGAGCGCGCCGCCGTGCGTGCGTCGTCACGCTGCGACCCGCCGGACCTTCGCGTGGCCGCCGACCCGGTGGCGCTGGAGCAGATCGTGCACAACCTGATTGGCAACGCCGCGCAGGCGTTGCAGCAGGTGCCGGCGGCCGAGCGCAGGCTCGAGCTCGTCGCCGCAGCCGAAGGTGCGCGCGGCGTGTTGATGGTGCGCGACAGCGGCCCGGGCATCGCGCCGGAGGTGGTGTCGCGCCTCTTCGAGCCGTTCTTCACCACGCGCGAGGGTGGCCTCGGCCTCGGCCTCAGCCTGTGCGAGACGCTGGCCGGCGACATGGGCGGCCGCTTGAGTGGCGGCAACGCCACCGGGGGGCGCGGTGCGGTCTTCCGGCTGGAGCTGCCGCGCGCCGGCGTCGCGGAGGGCAGCGATGCCGCCCGCTAGCGGCGCTGGCCGCGCCGGCGCGCCAGCGGCGACCACCTCGCCGCTCGTGAACCTGGTCGACGACGATGCCGCGGTGCGCGAGAGCCTGGCGTTGCTGGTAGGCACCGTGGGCCTGCGCGTGGCGCCCTGGCGCGACCCGCAAAGCTTCCTCGCCGGCTTCGACCGCGAGGCGATCGGCGCCATCGTGCTGGACGTGCGCATGCCGGGGCTCTCGGGGCTGGTGGTGCTCGAGCGCCTGCTGGCCGAGGGTGTGGACCAGCCGGTGATCATGCTCACCGGCCACGGCACGGTAGAGATGTGTCGCCGCGCCTTCAAGAACGGCGCTGCCGAATTCCTCGAGAAGCCAGTGGACGACCAGGCGCTTCTCGATGCGCTGCAGCAGGCCGTGCGCCAGCACGCGCGGCGGCGGCAGCGGCAGCATGGCGACCGCGAGGCGCGCGACCGCTACGGCCGCCTGTCGGAGCGCGAGCGCGAGGTGCTCGCCCTCATCGTCGCCGGCCTCACGAACAAGGAGGTCGGCCGGGCGCTCGGCCTGAGCCCGCGCACGGTGGAGACGCACCGCGCGCACCTGTTCGCCAAGCTCGAGGTCGAGTCGCTGGCGCAGCTCGTGCGGCGCTACGCCGACCTCGCCGAGGGCAGGGCCTGAGGCGCGGCGTGCCCTGCGTGCCGTGTGTGCGCCGCCTGCGCGACGTGCACCGCGTTTGCGTCGCGGCCGCGCCGCCTTGGGGCGCTCCGTAGAACTACGCAGTTGCGCCGGTAGCCACGCGAATGGCCCGCCACGGCATCGCTCTCTAGAGTGCCGGGCATGCCCGCTGCGTCGTGCAGCGGGCCAAGCACAGGAGTACGAGCCCCATGAAGACCGCCACCCTCTCCCGCCTGGCGCTGGCCGCCGCGCTGGCAGCCGCCGCCTGGGCCGCCCAGGCGCAGTCCACGCCAGTGCGTACCGAGCGCAACATCTCGCTGGACCTCGCGAACCAGATTGCCGGTGCCACCGTGGCCGCCTGCCTGGCCAACGGCCACAACGTCGCTGCTGCGGTGGTGGACCGTGCCGGCCAGTTGCGCGCGCTGCAGCGTGCCGACAACGCCGGCCCGCACACGCTGTCCTCGGCGCAGGCGAAGGCATTCACGTCGGCTTCCGCGAAGGCCAACACGATGGCGATGATGGAGAACGCGCAGAAGAATCCGGCCGCGGCCAACCTGGTACACATGCCCGGCTTCCTGCTGCTCGGCGGTGGCGTGCCGATCCGCGTGGGCAACGAGGTCATCGGCGCCGTCGGCGTCGGTGGCGCGCCCGGTGGTCACCTCGACGAACAATGCGCCGTGGCAGCGCTGGACAAGGTGAAGGACCTGCTGAAGTGAACGGGGGCCACGCGCCGATCGCGCGGCTGAAGCGCGTCGTGCGGGGGGCCTTCGCGGCCGCTCCCACCCCTGCGCACCGGTGTGTGCGGGCGCGGGCGGCGCATGCCTCGTGCGCCGTGGCGCTGCTGCTGGTCTCGGCCGCCATGGTGGCCATGCCCGGCGCCGTCCGGGCGCAGGTCGGGCCGACCGCGGCCGAGGC
>JALHOU010000015.1:39437-43240 GCA_022842825.1 Rubrivivax sp. | reverse complement strand
GTGCTCTTCCGATCTGGCAGCACGCGGGCCGCAACCCGGCGCGCCAGGGCGGGGTCGTGCCAGCGCTCGTCGCACAGCCACAGCGTCGGCGCATCGCGGCTGTGCAGCACGCGCGCCGCCGCCGGCACGCGCAGCATCGGATCCAGCACGACCCGCGTCGGATGACTCCCAGGCACACGACGCGTGGTGAGCAGCGGGTCGTCAACAGCCACGGTGCCGGCGCCGACGATGACGGCGTCGCACAACGCACGCAACCGGTGCATGTGGTCCAGGTCCTCAGGTCCGGTGACGAAGCGCGAGTCGCCGTTGGACGTGGCGATGAATCCGTCCAGGCTCTGGCCGAGATGCGCGATCACCCAGGGCGGCGAATCCGGCCCCCGCCCGACGAGGGGTTCGTAGAGCGCGAAGAAATCGGCGCCGTGGTCGTCCAACCCCTTCGATGGCCGCACCCATGGCGCGCACGCTCGCCCGGCCCGCCGACCGGCCACGATCTGCAGTGCGGCGGACCACTGCGCCGGCCAACCGGTCGGCGGGGCGTTCGGCATCGGGCACTCCCAGGGTGACGAGGTTCTCGACCCCAGGGTATACCAGCCGCGCGACTCGCGCTCAGACCTCGAGCCACTCCTTGCGCACCGCCGCATCGGCGCGCAGCTGGGCGGGCGTGCCCTCGAAGACGATCTGGCCGTGGCCCATCACCAGGCAGCGGTCGGCAACCTCGAGCGCAATGGTCAGCTTCTGCTCCACCAGCAGCACGGCCATGCCGCGCCGCTTGAGCTCGCGCAGGTACTCGGCCACCAGCTCCACGATCATCGGCGCCAGGCCCTCGGTGGGTTCGTCGATCATGATGAGCTGGGGATCGCCCATCAGCGTGCGGCACAGCGTCAGCATCTGCTGCTCGCCGCCGGAGAGCACGCCGGCCTCGGTGTGCTGGCGCTCCTTCAGGCGCGGGAACAGACGGTACATGTCCTCGAAGCTCCAGCGCGGCTGCTTCTGGCCCGACTTCTCTCCGAGCATCAGGTTCTGGTGCACCGTGAGCGTGGGGAAGATGTCGCGGTTCTCGGGCACGTAGCCGATGCCGCGGTGCGCGATGTCGAAGGCGTGATGGCCGACGATCTCCTGCTCCTTGAAGCGGACGGTGCCCGTGCACGACACCAGGCCCATCACCGCCTTCACGGTGGTGGACCGACCCGAGCCGTTGCGGCCGAGCAGCGCGACGATCTCGCCGGCGCCGACGTCGAAGTGCACGCCATGCAGCACATGGCTCTTGCCGTAGAAGGCATGCAGATCGGCCACACGCAGCATCAGTGACTCCCCGCACCGGGGCCGAGGCCGGCCCTGCCGCCGCCAACGGTGCTCGCGGCGGCCCCTGTGGAAGCCGCCGCCACGGCGCGCCCGGCCTCGGCCTGCTGCTCGGCCAGCACCGAGCCAAGATAGGCCTCCTTCACGCGCGCATTGGCGCGCACCGCCTCGGGCTCGTCGAAGGCGATGACCTCGCCGTACACCAGCACGGCGATCTTGTCGGCGAGCCCGAAGACCACGCCCATGTCGTGCTCCACCGTCAGCAGCGTCTTGCCGCGCGTCACGTCACGGATCAACTCGACGAAGCGCGCCGTTTCGCTGCGGCTCATGCCAGCGGTGGGTTCGTCGAGCAGGATGACGTCGGCGCCGCCGGCGATCGTGATGCCGATCTCCAGCGCGCGTTGTTCGGCATAGGTGAGGTTCATCGCCAGCACGTCGTGTCGCCGCTCGAGCTTGATCATCGCCAGCACTTCCTCGGCACGCCGGTTGGCGTCGTGCGCGTCGGCGAGGAAGCGCCAGAACGCGTAGCGATAGCCCAGGCTCCACAGCACGGCGCAGCGCAGGTTCTCGAACACCGACAGGCGCGCGAACAGGTTGCTCACCTGGAAGCTGCGCGCCAGCCCCAGCCGGTTGATCTGATAGGGCGCCAGGCCGTTGATCGAGCGCCCCTTGAGCAGGATCTCGCCCGAGCTCGCGCCGAAACGCCCGCTGATGAGGTTGAACAGCGTGCTCTTGCCCGCGCCGTTGGGGCCGATCACGGCCACGCGTTCGCCCGCGCTCACCGACAGGCTGGCGCCACGGATGATCTCGGTCTTGCCGAAGCTCTTGCGCACGTCGCGCAGTTCGAGGGCCGTGGTCATCGATCGCTCTTGCGTCACTCAGGTGGGTCGCTCTTGGGTCACGCGCCGGCCGTTCACCCGAGGGCGGCCTCTCGCCGCTGCAGTTCGGCGGCGATGTCCTCCTGCGTGCGGTTCCAGTCACGCGCGAAGTGCCGGCGCCGCCACTCGAACGCCATCAGGCCGGCCAGCGTGACCAGCAGCGCGGCGGCCCAGCTGCCGGGGCCCTGGGCGTTCAGGGCCAGGCCAAGGTACTTCATCTGCGGCCCGAGCGCCTGGTTCAGTTGCAGGTGGTAGACCATCTCGATCATCGCGCCGGCCCCGAGCAGCACGACAAGCCCCGCCGCCAGCAGGCCCGCGTATTGCGGAAGCAGCGGCTTGAGCTTGCCGAAGCTCGCCAGCCGCACGTTCATCATCACCAGGCTGGCGATGCCACCCGGCGCAAACATCACCATGAAGGTGAACACGAGGCCCAGCCACAACAGCCAGGCCAGCGTCAGCTCCGACAGCAGCACCAGGGCCAGCACCATCAGCACGGCGCCGATGATGGGCCCGAAGAAGAAGGTGGCACCGCCAAGGAACGTGAACAGCAGGAACGCCCCCGAGCGCGCGGCACTCACCACCTCCGAGGTGACGATCTCGAAGTTCAGCGCCGCGAGCCCGCCCGAGACGCCCATGAAGAAGCCGCTGGCAATGAAGGCCAGGTAGCGCACGATCTGCGTGCTGTAGCCGATGAACTCCACGCGCTCCGGGTTGTCGCGCACGGCGTTGAGCATGCGCCCCAGCGGCGTGCGCGTGAAGGCGTACATCAGCGCCGTGCAGACGAGCGTGTAGGCGGCGATCAGGTAGTACAGCTGGATCTGCGGGCCGTAGGTCACGCCGAGAAAGGGCTGGCCCGCGACGCGGTTGCCGTTGATGCCGCCCTCGCCGCCGAAGAAGCCCGGGAACATCAGCGACATCGCCCACACAAGCTCGCCGACGCCGAGGGTGATCATCGCGAACGGCGTGCCGGCTTTCTTCGTCGTCACGTAGCCCAGCAGCACCGCGAACAGGCAGCCGAAGACGCCGGCCACCAGCGGGACCAGGCTCACCGGCAGCGCGAGTTGCCCCTGGGACACGAGGTTCAGCGTGTGGATGGCGAAGAACGAGCCCAGCCCCGAGTACACCGCGTGCCCGAAGCTGAGCATGCCGCCCTGGCCGAGCAGCATGTTGTAGGCGAGGCAGGCAATGATCGCGATGCCCATCTGCGAGAGCATCGTGTGCGCCAGGCTGCTGCCGAAGACCAGCGGCGCCACGATCATCACCAGGGCGTAGCCGCCCCACACAAGCCAGCGGCCGCGGTTCACGGACCGATTCCTTCGCTCATCATCCTTCTCGCGTGCCGAACAGGCCCTTGGGCCGGAAGATGAGGATCAGCACCAGCAGCAAGTAGGGCAGGATGGCCGCCACCTGGCTGACCTTCACCGCCCAGACGGCGTAGCCGAAGGTGTCCGGCGTGACCGCCATGCCCAGCGCCTTGAGCCCGTCGCCGATGCTGCGGTCGGAGCCGACGGCGAAGCTCTCGATGACGCCCAACCCCACCGAGGCCACGAAGGCGCCGGCCAGCGACCCCATGCCTCCGATGACGATGACGGCGAACACCACCGCGCCCACGGCGAGCGCCATCGA
>JALHOU010000015.1:0-39337 GCA_022842825.1 Rubrivivax sp. | reverse complement strand
CCCACCGCCTGCGTGATGGTGTAGGCCACGTAGGCGCCCAGCATGTAGAAGCTGGCATGCGCGAAGTTGAGCACGCCCATCATCGAGAAGATGAGCGTCAGCCCCGAGGCAAGCATGAACAGCAACAGCCCGACCGACAGGCCGTTGAGCAGCGAGATCAGGAAGTAGGAGGCGTCCACGGACGTTCTGTTCGGGCCTCGAGTGCCGGCTGGGGGCCGGGCAGGGCGGCGGGAAGGCGGGGGAGACAGTGGCGCGGTGACTGCGACCCTGTTCACAGCCGCAGCCGCGGCCGCGGCCGCCCGCAGCGGCCGCCGGCCCGGCCTGGCTCGAAGCAGGCCGCAGGGCTACGAAGGCCGCTTCATCTGGCAGGAGGTGGGCGTGGCCGCCTGGAACGCAGGGATGGCCTTCACCTCCTGGAAGTTCCAGCCGGTGTTCTCGACGCTGTAGGGAATCTTGGCATCGGCCTTGCGCCACTCGGTGATGTACAGCGGTTGCAGCAACTGGTGGTCGCTCTTGCGCATCTCGACATCGCCGCCGAAGCCCTTGAACGTGAGCCCGCTCATCGCCTTGGCCACCTTCACCGCATCGGTCGACTTGGCGGCCGCGATCGCCGTGGCCAGCATCGAGATGCCGTTGTAGGTGGCATAGGTGTACCAGTCGTCGTTGAAGCGCTTCTTGAAGTCGTCCTGCAGGCGCTTGACCGGCTCGCCCATGCCGTTGTGTCCGTAGGCCACCACGCGCACCGGGCCGCCCACGCCGGCGGCCAGCGCCGTCGGCGTGCCGCTGACACCCGCGTAGTAGGTGTAGAAGCTGGCGTTGAGGCCGGCATCCTTGGCCGCCTTGATGAGCAGCGTGAGGTCCTGGCCCCAGTTGCCGGTGACGATGCTGTCGGCGCCCGCGGCCTTGATCTTGGCCACGAAGGGCGCGAAGTCCTTCACCTGGCCGAGCGGGTGCAGGTCGTCGCCGACGATCTTCACGTCGGGCCGCTTGCGCGCCATGTTCTCCTTGAAGTAGCGGCTGACCTGCTGGCCGTGCGCGTAGTTCTGGTTGATCAGGTAGACGTTCTTGACGCTCGGCTGGTCCTTCATGAAGCTGGTCAGCGCCTCCATCTTCTGCGAAGTGTCGGCATCCAGCCGGAAGTGCCAGAACGAGCAGCGCTCGTTGGTCAACGCCGGGTCCACCGCGGCGTAGTTGAGGTACACCACTTCCTGGCCGGCGTTGCGCTCGTTGTGCTTGGTCACCGCGTCGCTGATGGCCGCCGCAGCGCCCGAGCCGTTGCCCTGCATCACGTAGCGGATGCCCTGGTCGATGGCGGCCTTCAGCACCGTCAGGCTCTCCTGCGGAGAGCCCTTGTTGTCGAAGGGGACGATCTCGAACTTCACGCCGGCGGCATTGCGCTTGCTGAACTCCTCGGCGATGAACTGCCAGCTCTTGAGCTGGTTCTGGCCGACGTTGGCGAACGGCCCGGACAACGGGTCGATGAAGGCGATCTTCACGGTCTGCCCCGCCTGCGCAAGGGCAGACTGGCAAGCCAGGCTGCAGGCCAGCGCGACGGGGGCCATGACGGCGGCGGCGGCGAAGCGACGGTTCAAGTTCATCGACGGTCTCCAGGATGAGCGGGATGTGGCGAGAGGGTCCGCGCGGGACCAGGCCCGCCGTTCCCCGGCGGCCGCGCGAAGGTAGCGGAATCGCCCCCCGACGGCGCTCAGGGACTACCCCGAATCGCCACAAGGGCGCCAGTCGCCAAGGCGACAGCCCCGGCAGCAATGCCGCCTTGAGGCCCGTGGGGAGGCCGGCGAGGGACAATGGCGTCCATGAATTCAGCCCAGCCCCTCGTGGTGGCCTCGCGTGCACTTCGCTGGCCGCACTGCCCGGCAACCTCGGTCGGCACCGGCACTGCGCCCGGCCTGGAGCGCCAGTGCGAGGACGGCCGCCCGTCATGAATGCCGCCGAGCTCGAGGCGCGCCTGCGCACCGCACTGAGCCCCACGCACATCGCGGTGCAGGACGACAGCCACCAACACGCCGGCCATGCCGGTGCCCGCGAAGGCGGGCACTACACGGTGCGCATCACGAGCCCCCGTTTCACCGGTCTCACGAGGGTGGCGCGACATCGCCTCGTGTATGATGCCCTCGGGCCGCTGGCCCCGCAGCGTGTGCATGCGCTGGCCATCGTGGCCAGGGCGCCCGACGAGTCGAGCGACGAAGTCTGAGCTGCGCTCCGGGCCGAGGCCCTCCCCAGTCTGTCCTTCCGACCCACCGGCACGGCCGCGCCCCGCGCGTTGCACCGTCCGCCGCCCACCTCAAAGTGCACCCCACATGAAGCCCACTACGAACGCCGTGCGTGCCCTGTTCCGCGTCGCCGTCATCGCTTCCGCCGCCGCGCTCGTGCCGATGGGCGCCGCAGCGCAGAACCTGGCCATCGTCAACGGCAAGGCCGTGCCCAAGGCGCGCCTCGATGCGCTGGTCAAGCAGGCACAGCGGGCGGGCCAGCAGGTGGGGCCCGAGGTCATGCAGCAGGCGCGCGACCAGGTCGTGCTGCGCGAGATCTTTTCGCAGGAAGCCACGCGCCTGGGCATCGCCGCGAGCGCCGACTACCGCGAGCAGATCGAGCTGGCGCGCCAGAGCATCCTGATCCGCGAGCTCTTCGCCGACTACCAGCGCAAGAACCCGATCACCGACGAGCAGGCGATGGTCGAGTACAACAAGTTCAAGGCGCAGGCGAGCGGCACCGAGTACCGCGCCCGCCACATCCTCGTCGAGAAGGAAGACGAGGCCAAGGCTCTCATCGTGCAGCTCAAGGGCGGCGCCAAGTTCGACGAACTCGCCAAGAAGCACAGCAAGGACACCGGCTCCGGCGAGAAGGGCGGCGACCTCGACTTCGCCAAGCCCGACAGCTACGTGCCCGAGTTCGGCAAGGCGCTCGTCGCGCTCAAGAAGGGCGAGATGACCGACGCGCCGGTGAAGAGCCAGTTCGGCTTCCACATCATCAAGCTCGAAGAGACGCGCGAGGCCCCGTTCCCCGCCTTCGAGGACGTGAAGGGCCAGATCAAGCAGCGCCTGGAGCAGATGAAGGTGCAGGCCTACCAGGAAGAGTTGCGGGCCAAGGCGAAGACCGACTACAAGTTCGGCGGTAACTGACACCCACCCCGTAGCGCCTTCGGCGCCTGCCGCCCTGCGCTACTTCGCAGGGTCTCCGAACAGGGCGTAGGGCGCCCAGAAGTACGGGTGCGCCCAGCGGCCGCCGCCCTGTGTGCCGTCGATGAGCGCGAGCTGCGCCCGGCGCAGCGCCTCGGCGCGCGAGACCTCACCCGGGCGCTGCTGCCGGAAGGTGGCGGCGCTCAGTGCCGCCGCCGATTCGGTCTCCACCGCCCAGTGCGTGGCCAGCACCGAGCGCGCGCCAGCGAAGAAGAAGCCGCGCACCAGGCCCGACATGGCCGCGCCCTCCTGCTCGCCGGCGGCGGTGTTGCAGGCCGAGAGCAGCACCCATTGCGCGTTGAGGCGCAGGCCCAGCACGTCGTCGAGCTCGAGCAGCGGCGATTCCTTCGGGTCGGCCTCGGCCGCCATCGCCAGCGCCGGCTTGCTCACGCCGGGCATCTCCCCCGGCAGCAGCCCGTGCGTGGCAAAGGCCACCACGCGCCGGTCGTTGAGTTGGGCCGCCAGCACGGCGCGCCGCGTCGCGCGGGCACCGAGAACGAGGTCGGCACCCGGGTTGGCGCCGAGCGCCTCGGCCACCGCAAGCAGTTCCAGGCGTGTCTCGGGAAGCGGCGGGATGTCGGCGTAGCGAAAGCCGGTCTCGGCGTCGTAGCGGGTGGCGTCCGCAACGCTGCGGATGCGCCGCCCGCCCTGAAGCGGGGATGGAACGGGAGCCTGAGGCGAGGCGCCCGGCGCCGCCACCTGCACCGCAGCCGCCTTGAGGTCGAACACCGGGTCGCCAAAGCCGATGAGCGCCTGCGCCGCCACCGCCGGCTGCGCGACACGACGCAGCGCATGCAGCGAGGCCGGCGCGGGCAACTGCGAGACCGCCATGCGCCGCACCAGCCAGGCCATGGGCGCGCCCGCCGCCGGCGGCTCGGTGACGAGGGCGCCGAAGGGCAGCGCCGCCAGCGGGCCGTTGGTGGCGACGATGAGGCTGCGGACATCGCGCAGCGCCGGCTCGACGCCGCCCAGCAGATCGCGCCACAGCGCATGCAAGGCCGCGGCCTGCAGCGCAGGCCGCTGGGCAGTGGGCGCGGCGCCGATGTCGAGCATCTCGCGCAGGCTCGCCACGCGCGCTGCGATCATGTCGCGCGTCAGCGGGCTCGCGGCGAAGCTCACCGGCCCCTCCGGCGGCAGCACCCACACGAGTGTCGCCTGCGCCAGCGGGTGCACGACGAGCATCGCCTCGTTGGGCGCCAGCAGGCGGCGCAGGGCGCGCGGGCTGGCAATGGTGGGCGTGACGAGCTCCGCATAGGCCGGGAACTCGCGCGCGATCTTCTGCCGCTGCGCGTCGAGCACGCCGCGCGCGGCGCTCGCATCGGCCTGCAGCTGCTTCACCTGCTCGCGCTTGGCGCGCAGCTGTGCGGCGTGTGCGCGCCGCTCGGGCTCGGGCCTGGCCTTGAAGGCCTCGGTCTGCGTCTCGCGGCGCAACGCGTCCTCGTCGCCGAGGGCTGAGTTCACTTGCGCGAAGGCGGCGGACACTGCCTGCCGCTGCACCTGCTCGGCCTCCAGCAGCGCGCGCAGTGCCGGCGTGGCGGCGAGCACGCGCGCCGTGCTGTCGGTGATGGCACGCTGCGTCACGCCCAGGCCCAGGCGGTCGGCCACCTGGAAGGCGCGGTCGGTGATGTCGCGGTCGAGGGCCTCTCCCTTGAGCGCCCGTGCGGCCACGAAGGTCATGAACTCGTCGAAGGCGATGCCGAGCACGTAGCCGCGCACGCCACGCGCGTCGAGGTCCAGCCAGCCCGCCGGTGTGTCCAGCGTGGCGGCGAAGAGCACCTCGTAGTCGGCCATCGCAGCCGAGATCTCACCGCGCATCAGCCGCACCACGGCGCGCAGCCCGGCGGCCTCCTGCGTCTGCGGGTGGGTGTGCCCGAACAAGCGCATGCGGAAGCGGTGCATGCGTTCCGCCGTCTCGATCGCTTCCTCCAACCGGCCGTTCTTGGCCGCCAGCAGCGCCAGCAGGCGGTTGTCGGAGGCGCGCGTGCGCGCCAGCGTGTCCGGTGGCATGGCGGCGAGAAAGGCGCGGTACGTCGCATCGGCCTCCTGCCAGCGCTTGAGGCCGATGAGCGCGCGCACGATCTCCTGCTGCGCCAGCCAGCGGGTGTGGCTCGCGCCGCCGGCACCGACACGCTCGAGGATCTGGTCGCTCTCGCGCGCCGCCGCGAGGCCCGCCTCGTAGTGCTGCGTGGCCACGAGGCCCGTGGCCAGGCGGTAGAGCCAGCGCGCGCCAACGGCCTCGCTCATCTGGCCGGCGCGCCGCTCAGCGACGTTGGCGCGTGCGATCTCGATCGCCTCCTGCGGGCGACCGCTCTGCACGAGCGCGTAGACCAGGATGCCGAAGCTGCCGTCGAGCAAGCCGCGGGCCTCGATCAGCGCGGGGTCCGCGGGCCCGCGCGCCGCGCCGCCCACGACTTCGACGTTGCGACGTCCGATGCCGATCGATTCGCGCAGCGTCGCCACGGCGCCTTGCAGGTCCCCGGCCAGGCGCTGCGTCTCGGCACGAACCTGCAGGTGGTCCATGCGCAACTGCAGTGGGACAGCCCCGCCACCCTGCTCGATGGCCTGGCGCGCCAGGCGATCGGCGCGTGACCACAGACGGGCCGTGATGGCACGGTCACTGCCCTGCGCCGCGAAGTACGTCTGGCGCAGCGCCACCGTTGCCCGCGTGGCCAGCGAAAGCGTCGCGTCGTCGATCAGCGGCTCGGCCGCGGCCAGCGCCTTGCCCGAGCTGCCCCAGGTGAACTCGGCGCCCAGGTAGTGCCGGATCCAGGCTTCCCCGCCAGGCCGCCCGCGTCCGGCCTCGGCCAGCAGGCGAGCGGTCTCGACGACGCGCACCCGGTCTTCGAGCCGCATGGCCGCCCGGTAGTGCTGCTGCAGCGCCGTGTAGCGCGCATCGGGCGCCTCGGGCAGCGGCTGCTGCAGCACGCGCCGCGCCTCATCGGCCGAGATGCGCGCGGCGAGATTCTCGGAGTCACCTTCGACGACGACACCGGCGTCGGGGTCGGTCTGCGCCCACGATGGCGCAGACAGCGTGAACGCCAGCGCCGCAGCCAGCCCCCTGGCCCCTGTCGACCCGAAGCGCACGAGCGCCCGGGCCCCGCCACCGACCGAGAACCAACGATTCGCATGCATGGCCTTGCCGCCCCCATCGCAGCCGCGGCCATCCTAGCGGCGCCACGCGCCTGTGCCGCGCGCTCTCCGGTGGCCGGTGGAAATGCACCGCTTCGGCCTGCCAGGACCGGGCGCAGCCACCGGACACCCTTCCGCGCCCGAGCGCGGGAGACTCACGCCGTCACGGCATCAGCACGGTGCTACCCGTCGTCTTGCGCGCCTCCAGGTCGCGGTGCGCCTGCGCCGCCTCGGCCATCGGGTAGCGCTGGTCGATGCGGATCTTCACGTCCCCGCTCAGCACCACGGCGAACAGGTCATCGGCCATGGCCTGTGTCGCCTCGCGCGTGGCAATGTGCGTGAAGAGCGTGGCACGCGTGAGGTACAGCGAGCCCTTGGGCCCGAGGATGCCCGGCGCGAAAGGCGGCACCGGCCCCGAGGCATTGCCGAAGCTTGCCAGCAGGCCGAAGGGGCGCAGGCAGTTGAGGCTGCCCTCGAAGGTGTCCTTGCCGATCGAGTCGTACACCACCTTCACGCCCTTGCCGCCGGTGATCTCCTTGACGCGGGCGACGAAGTCTTCCTTCGTGTAGTCGATGACGTGCACGGCGCCGTGCTCCTTGGCCAGCGCGCACTTGGCCGGGCCGCCCGCGGTGCCGATGAGCTGCAGCCCGAGCGCGCGCGCCCACTGGCAGGCGATGAGGCCGACGCCGCCCGCGGCCGCGTGGAACAGCACGTGGTCGCCCTTCTGCAGCCCCTCCACAGGGAGCGTCTTCTTCAGCAGGTACTGCGCGGTCAGGCCCTTGAGCATCATGCCGGCGGCGGTGTCGAAGGCGATGCCGTCGGGCAGCTTCACGACGTTCCTGGCCGGCATCACGCGCGCCTGGCTGTAGCTGCCCGGCGGGTTGCTGGCGTAGGCGGCGCGGTCGCCCGCCTTCAGGTGCGTGACGCCCTCGCCCACCGCCTCCACCACGCCGGCGCCCTCCATGCCCAGCGTGTGCGGCAGGTTGAGCGGGTACAGGCCCGTGCGCTGGTACACGTCGATGAAGTTGAGGCCGCTCGCGTGGTGGCGGATGCGGATCTCGCCCGGGCCGGGCGCGCCGACCTCGACGTCGACGAGCTGCATCTGCTCGGGGCCGCCGTGGGCGCGGATCTGGATGGCTTTGACGGACATGGTGTGGGTCTCCTCGGTCGGAACGGCGGCGAGGTTAAGCGATGCGCGCGCGGCTTGCTCGCCAGCGCCGCAAGGCCTTCAGGTAGAGCCCGAGGTTGACCAGCAAGACGAGCGTACCCAGCGCGAGCTGCACCTCGCGCGTCAGGCCCTCGGGGTAGATGGCGGCGGTGAGGTAGTGCTCGATGAAGCCGCGCGCCCTTCCAGCCTCGGCCTGGCCGGCCAGCTCGCGCAGCCGCCACTCCAGCGGGGTGAGCGGGCAGATGCGGCCGGACCACTCGATCCACACGCCCCAGGCGGCGCAGGGCAGGTGCGCCCAGGCGAGCTGCGGCCAGCGCCCCACGGCCAGCGCGCCCAGCACCACCCACAGGATGAAGAGACCGTGCAGCACGAGCAAGGCATCGGCCAGCAGGCCGTAGGGCGGGTGAGGCATGGCAACATCGTGCCGCACGGGATGAGGGTCCGCCAGCCCTGCCCCCAACGACTCCGCGATGAAACGTCTGCTGCAGGCCCCCAATCTCGCCCTCGCCACGCTGTGGGCCGACCAGCTCACCTCGGTCGGCTTCTCGGCGCGCGTGATGCGCGCCTACGCCAGCGGCATCGCCGGCGAGATCCCGCCCGACCAGGCGCTGCCGGAGGTCTGGCTGGACGACGACAGCCGCCACGCCGAGGCCAGCGCACTCTTCGAGCGCTGGATGCACCCGCAGGAACGGCGCTGGTCCTGCCCCGGCTGCCGTGAGGTGGTCGAGGGCCCGTTCGAGCAATGCTGGAACTGCGGCGCGCTCTGCCCCGCAGCGCCCACCTGATGCCAGGCCGCGCGCAGGCGCACATCACGCCGCTGCTGGCGCTCTACCTGACGCTGCCGCCGCTGCTTTGGGCCGGCAACGCGGTGGTCGGCCGGCTCATGTTGGGCCAGGTGCCGCCGCTCACGCTGAACTGGCTGCGCTGGACCATCACGCTCGTGCTGCTGCTGCCGCTCGGCTGGCGCGTGCTGGTGCCGTTCTCGCGCGTCGCCGCCCGTTGGCCCTACCTGCTGGCGCTGGGCGTGCTGGGCGTGGGCCTGTTCAACTCGCTGCAGTACCTGGCGCTCGTCACGTCCACTCCGCTCAACGTGACGCTCGTGGCCACCAGCATGCCGGTGTGGATGCTCGGTGTCGGCGCGCTCTTCTACGGCGAGCATCCGACACGCCGCCAGTGGATCGGCGCCGGGCTGGGGCTGGTCGGCGTGCTCATCGTCCTCTCGCGCGGCTCGCCGGCCGTGCTGGCCCAGGTGCAATTCGTGCCGGGCGACCTGCTGATGCTCGTGGCCATCATCGGCTGGGCCTTCTACAGTTGGCTGCTGGCGCGCCCGCCCGCCTCGATGCGCGGCGAAGCGCGCCCCACCGCGCAGCAAGGCTGGGATTGGGCCGGGCTGCTGCTCGTGCAGGTGATCTTCGGCTGCCTCGCGTCGAGCGTCTTCACGCTCGGCGAACAGGCCGTCGGCGCGGCGCCCATCCGCTGGAGCTGGGGCGTGCTGGCGGCGCTGGCCTACGTCTCGCTGGCCGCCTCCATCGTCGCCTACCGGTGCTGGGGGCTCGGCGTGGCGCAGGGCGGGCCGGCGCTGGCGTCGATCTTCAACAACCTCACGCCGCTGTTTGCGGCCGTGCTTTCGGGCTTTGCACTGGGGCAGTGGCCGCAGGCTTATCACGCAGTGGCCTTCGTGCTCATCGTCGCCGGGATCTTGATCGGGATGGGGAAGACGGCTCGTACTTGACTCGGCACCGCGGGCGGCCCCCGCAAGAAGGGGCGCGGCGCACCATCGCCCAGAATGCATGGCGCGCAGGGGCTGGCCCGGTCGGCCCAGCCAGCCACCTGCGAAAGCACAGCGAACGCATGAACCCTGCCACCCATGAAGCCACCGCCCCGCCGCAAGTTCGCGCGCCGGAGATCCTCGCCTACGGCGAGCCGATGGTCGAGTTCAACCAGACCGGTGAGGGCGCCGGCCGCCTGTACCTGCAGGGCTTCGGCGGCGACAGCTCCAACTTCGCCATCGCCGCGGCCCGCCAGGGCGCGCGCGTGGGCTATCTCAGCGCGCTGGGCGACGACCCCTACGGCCACATGCTGCGCGCGCTGTGGGACGAGGAAGGCGTGGACCACACCGGCGTGAAGACCGACCCGGCCGCCTTCTCGGCCATCTACTTCGTCACGCACGGCGAGCGCGGCCACCAGTTCCACTTCTTCCGAGCCGGCTCGGCCGCCAGCCGCATGACCCCGGCCGACCTGCCGCGCGAGCGCATCGCGCGCGCGAAGGTGCTGCACCTGTCGGGCATCTCGCTGGCCATCTCGCCGCAGGCCTGCGACACCGGCTACGCCGCCATCGAGTGCGCGCGCGCCGCCGGCGTGCGGGTGAGCTTCGACACCAACCTGCGCCTCAAGCTCTGGCCGCTGGACCGCGCGCGCGCCGTCATGACCGACGTCATGCGCCGCTGCGACATCTGCCTGCCCAGCCTCGACGACGTGCACGCCATCACCGGCCTCAGTAACGCCGACGCGCTGGTCGACCATTGCCTGGGCCTGGGCGCCCGCGTCGTGGCGCTCAAGCTCGGGGCCGAGGGCGCACTCGTGGCCAGCGCCAGCGAGCGCCACCGCATCGAACCGTTCCCCTGCCGGCCCGTCGATGCCACGGGTGCCGGCGACACCTTCGGCGGCGCTTTCGTCGCACGGCTGGTGGCGGGCGACGCACTGGCCGATGCCGCGCGCTACGCCGCTTGCGCCGCGGCGCTGTCGACGCAAGGCTATGGCGCGGTGGCGCCGATTCCGCGCGCCGCGGAAGTGCGCGCGGCGCTGGCGCAGGCATGATGCGGGCCGCGTCGGCCTGGCAGGCCAGACTGACCTGGCCGGCTCGGCCCGCAGCCAGCAAGACGCCCGCGACGCGTGGCACGAAGGAAGACCCTTGACCTCCCCCCGCAAGATCCTCGTCACCGGCGGCACCAGCGGCATCGGCGCCGGCATCGCGCGCGCCTTCGCGGCCGATGGCGCCGAGGTCGTCGCCACCGGCGCCACGGCGGCCGAAGTGGAAGCCTTCGCCGCGCCGTCCGGCGTGCCGGGCCGCATCACGCCGCAGGTGCTCGACGTGCGCGACGACGCGGCCGTGCGGGCGCTCGTGCAGGACCTGGGCGATCTCGACGCGGTGGTCAACTGCGCCGGCATCATCCGCCGCGGCGCCGAGCACGAGCCCGAGGTGTTCGCGCAGACACTCGACATCAACCTCACCGGCACCATGCGTGTGTGCGCCGCCGCGCGGCCCGGCCTCGCGGCGCGCCGCGGCTGCATCGTCAACACCGCGTCGATGCTCAGCTTCTTCGGTGGCGGCCTCGTGCCCGGCTACAGCGCCAGCAAGGGCGGCGTGGCGCAGCTCACCAAGAGCCTGGCCATCGCCTACGCGGCCGAAGGCATCCGCGTCAACGCCGTGGCGCCGGGCTGGATCGCCACGCCGCTCACGCAGGCCCTGCAGGACGACGCCGCGCGCTCGGGCCCCATCCTCGCGCGCACGCCGCTCGGCCGCTGGGGGACGCCGGAAGACGTGGCCGGGCCGGTGCTCTTTCTCTGCAGCCCGGCGGCGCGCTTCGTCACGGGTGTCGTGCTGCCGATCGACGGCGGGTACCTGATCACCTGATCCTGATCACCTGATCACCTCATCACCGGATCGCCCGATGGGGCTGTACGCCTGAACGCCCGAAACCCCGGAGACATCGCATGACCCAGCCTGTGCCCCCCGACTCTCAGAAGTGGCAGCCCTACAAGCACCCGATGCCCAAGGAGTCGCCGCCCGAGCTGGTGGTGCCCGACGTGGTGCCCAGGGACGAGCGCATCTGGGTGCCGGTGGACGACAACGTGTGGTTCCGCCCCCTGTGCATGTCGGCCACGCGCGGCTACTGGATGAACCTGCTGCGCGTGCGCCGCGCCGGCGTGCTCTCGCGCCACCGCCATCCGCAACCGGTGCACGGCTACGTCATCAAGGGCCAGTGGCGCTACCTCGAGCACGCCTGGGTGGCCACCGAGGGCAGCTATGTCTACGAGGCGCCGGGCGAGACGCACACGCTCGTGGTGGACCCGCATGTCGAGGAGATGATCACCATGTTCCAGGTGAACGGGGCGATGATCTACACCGACCCCGACGGCCACTGCACCGGCTACGACGACGTCTTCACGCGCATCGACAAGTGCCGGCGCCACTACGCCGCCAACGGGCTGGGCGAGGGCTATATCGACCAGTTCATTCGCTGACCGGCGGGCGCGGCTCGTTCGGAACACGCGCCTCGACGATTCCGTTCGTTCCGTCAATAGACGTACGCCGTGCCACTGAGCGGCGTGCCGGCGATCTCGCCCGTACCAAGCTGGATGGAACCCACCGCCAGCGTCTCCCCGTTCGTGGAGATGGCAACAGACGTACCGAAGGCATCCCGCGCGTAGGAACCCGGCGCCGCCACACTCAAGGCCTTTACGTAGGCCTTCTGCGTCCAGCTCGCACCGCTGCGGCCGAACAGATAGACCGCCCCGCTCGCTGCCGCGGAGTTGTCGCTCTGGTCGCCGTTGATGCCGGTTGCACCGCTGTCCTCGTAGCGAGCTCCCACGGCCATCGTGGCGCCATTCCCGGACAAAGCAAGCGCCTCCCCGAACACATCGCTGGCTTGCGCATTGCTCGCCTTCACGTAGGCCTGTTGCGTCCAGGTGATGCCGACGCGCGTGTAGACATAGACCGCACCACTGGCGGGGGCCGAGTTGTCGCCCTGATCGCCGCCAACCCCGGTGGCGCTGCTGGCCTCGTAAGGGGCGCCGACCGCCAGCGTCGCACCGTCGGCTGAGAGCGTCAGCGCCCCGCCGAAGAAGTCGTACTTGCCCGTGTTGCTGGCCTTCACATAGGCCTGATGCGCCCATGCTGCACCGGTGCGGCTGTAGACGTACACCGCGCCGCTGCTGTCAGCCGAGTTGTCGGCTTGGTCGCCGTTGATGCCGGTCGCACTGCTGCCCTCGCCCGGCGCCCCCACGGCCAGTGTGCTGCCATCGCCAGACAGGGCCAACGCCCAGCCGAAGCCGTCGCCCGCCCCCGTGTTGCTCGCCTTCACGTAGGCCTGCTGCCCCCAGGCGGTGCCGCTGCGCGTAAACACGTAGACCGCGCCGCTCTCCGGGGCCGAGTTGTCGGCCTGGTCGCCCTCGACGCCCGTGCTGCCGCCGTCTTCATTGCGCGCCCCTACAGCCAGCGTGTTGCCGTCGCCGGAGAGGGCCAGCGCCAAGCCGAAGAGGTCGGTTGCACCGGGGTTGCTTGCTTGCAGGCGGGCTTGCTGCGCCCAGGTCGTGCCGTTGCGTACGTAGAGGTAGGCCGCACCGGCACCGCCGGACTCGACGGGCGCGCCCACCGCCAGTGTGCGGCCGTCAGCGGAGAGGGCAAGCGCAACGCCGAAACCGGCAAGGGCCTCCGTGTTCCCCGCTTTCACGTAGGCCTGCTGCGCCCAGCGCCCGCCCTGACGCGCGAAGACATAAACCGCGCCGCTCCGCGGCTTCGAGGTGTCGAGCTGATCACCGTTGATCCCGGTGGCTCCGCTGGATTCACCAGAGGCCCCCACCGCGAGCGTGTCGCCGTCGGCCGACAGGGCAACGCTGCCGAATTGGTCATTGAAGCTGCCATTGCTGGCACTGAACGTGCCCACGCCGTGATTCAGCGCGGCGCGCGTCACCGTGGCGACGGCCGAGGAGGCACAGCCGGCGGCATTGCACGCCTGCAGCACGTAGCTGGCATTGACGCGCAGCGGCAGCGACACCTGCAGTTCGTGGCTGCACACCCCGGGAGCGATCGACGCCACCTGCCGGTAGCCCGACGCCGAATCCGGGTCTTCGAGCAGCCGGTACTCGGTGGCCCCGGGGACATCGGCCCAGGAGAAGCGGAACACCTTCACCAACTGCACCTGGACCTTCAACGTCGGTTCCGCGGGGAGGGTCGTCGCATTGCCGCCCCCGCCGCTGGTGCAACTCGTGGCGGGGGGCGCCACGCTGATGAAGACCTCGGCGTAGCCGCGGTACAAGCGCTCGTCCGTCACCCAGAGCGACGCAAGGTAGGTGCCCGCGAGGTCCGGGGTGAACGTCGGTCTCGCCGTCGTCGCGCCCGTGAGCACGGCGGCGCTGCCTTGAGGTGTTCGCAGCGACCAACCGTAGGTCAGCGGGCCGCCACCGGCGGCGCGGCTTCGGCTGCCGTCCAGGGTCACCAACGCGCCCGCGGTCACGTTCTGCGCCGGCCCGGCGTCAGCGACGGGCCGGGACAAGGCTGCCGCCGGCGCCGCTGTGATGGTTACGCTCGATGGCAAGCTGTCCTGCCCGTCGTTGACGACGAGCGACGCCACGTAAGTGCCCGGCAGGTCGGCGACGAACGTCGGTGCCACTGTCGTCGCGCCGACGAGCGCTGCCGCGCTCCCTGACGGCCTGGCCGTCAGCTCCCACCTGTAGGTCAAAGAGGTGCCAAGGTAGGGGCGGCTGCCACTGCCGTTCAGCGTGACCCGGCTGCCCGGGACCACCACCTGCGCGCCGCCGGCATCCGCAAAGGGGGGCGGTGCCCAGACCGTGATCGTGACCGCAGACGGCGCGCTATCCTGCTTCCCGTCGTTGACGACAAGCGATGCCACGTAGGTCCCCGGGGTTGCCGCGCCGAAGGTCGGCGAGACCGTGGTCTCACCTCTGAGCACCGCCACGCTGCCGGGCGGCGTGGCCAGAGTCCACCGGTAGGTCAGAGAATCGCCGTCGGCGTCACTGCTGCGGCTGCCGTCGAGCGTCACCTCGGGCGCGGGAATCATCACACGCTGGGTTCGCCCGGCATCGGCCACGGGCGCGGAGTTGACAGGGGTGCCACCGTCGCCGTCGCTCTCGCCACCGCCGCACGCCGCCATGACGGTCGCGAGCCCCCACAGTACGACGCCAAGGGCCGACACTCGCCGGCTGCTTCGACCACCAAGGGCACACCCTCGACGACCCCACATCACGCGCCTCCCGCTCGGCAACCAGTGGTCCGGCACTGCCCAGCCGAAGCATACTGCCCGGGCCTCGCACCGTGGCGTCGCAGCGGACGGCGTGTGTCCCCTTGTTCGCATGTTTTCGTAGGTGTGGGGTTGCGCTCGTGATCTGCCGCCGACGGTCGCGGCGCGCCAAGGACGCCGGTTCATCGGCTCTGCTCATGTCCTCGTTCAAGGGCCCGGCTTCGCAGGGCCCTTGAATGCCCCCTTTACTTCGCTGAGCCGATGATCCGGCGTCCTTGGCGGGGACCGGGGTTTGTCCTCGACGGAGTGCCACTGTCGGTGCCGGATCGGGCCGATGGGGTGCCCTGCGCAGCGAAGTAAAGGATGCATTCGGGGGCCCAGCGAAGCTGGGCCCCCGAAAAAGGACATGAGCGGCGCAGGGCACCCGATCGGCCCGATCCCGCCACCATCCGCACGACCCAGCCCGAACCTGTGAGCGAGTGCGGCGCGCTCCGCCGGGCGCAACAGTCCGCACGGCCCGCCTGTTCAAGCGCGTTGCACACCGTTGCAACAAGGGCAGAGCAGGCGCCTACAGTGCACTCGCCATGAACACCAATCCACTGCCCCGCTTGCCCGCCGCCTTGCTCGTGCTCTGGCTGGCCGCCTGCGGCGGCGCCGACAACAGCGGCTCGACCCCATCACCCTCGCCCGCCCCGGCGCCCGCACCGGCGCCGGCGCCCGCTCCACCGCCACCCGCACCGCCGGCGCCCAGCCCGAGCGGCCCGCCGCGGGCCGAGACCTTCGCCAGCGGTCTGAACTCGCCCTGGAGCCTGGCCTTCCTGCCCGACGGCTCGATGCTCGTCACCGAGCGCGGCGGCCAGTTGAAGCGCGTCTCGGCCGACGGTGCAACCGTCTCCGCGCCCATCACCGGCATGCCGGCTGTGGACAGCGGCGGCCAGGGTGGCCTGTTCGACGTGGCGGTCGCCGCGGACTTCGCCACCTCACGCCGCATCTACCTCAGCTTTGCCGAGGCCGGCAGCGGCGCCGAGGCCGGCCGCAACGGCACCGCGGTGGGCACGGGCGTGCTCAATGCCGGCTTCACCGCGCTCAGCGGCTGGACCGTGATGTTCCGCCAGGCCCCCAAGGTGGCCGGCACGCAGAACCACTATGGCGGCCGCCTCGTGCTGAGTGCCGACGGCCACCTGTTCGTCACCCTCGGCGACCGGTCGATCAGCAGCGAGCGCGGCCGCGCGCAGGACCTCACGGCCGGCCATGGCAAGGTGATGCGCATCCGCGCCAGCGACGGCGCCGCACCGGCCGACAACCCGTTTGTCAGCACGGCCGGGGCGCAGGCCACGATCTGGTCGTACGGCCACCGCAACGTGCAAGGCGCCGCGCTGCACCCGACCACCGGAGAACTCTGGACGAACGAGCACGGCCCGCAAGGCGGCGACGAAGTCAACCGCACGCTGCCGGGGCGCAACTACGGCTGGCCGCTCGTCAGCTACGGCTGCGAATACGGCACGCCGGTGGGCAACTGCACGCCGGTGGGCGGCGCCAGCACCGGCGCCGGCTTCGAGCCGCCGCTCACCTGGTGGGTGCCGACGTCGATGGCACCCAGCGGCATGGCCTTCTACACCGGCAGCCGCTTCCCCGAGTGGCAGGGCAACCTCTTCCTGGGGGCGCTGGCCGGCCGGGCGTTGTGGCGCATCACCCTCAACGGCAACGCGGTGGCCTCGCGCGAGGCGCTCTTCACGGGCCTGAACGAGCGCATCCGCGACGTGCGGCAGGGCCCGGACGGCTGGCTCTACCTGCTCACCGACAGCACCAGCGGGCGCATCGTGCGCATCGTGCGTTGACCGCGCCGGCGGCCCGCTCGAGCCGACCGCGCGCGACGGACCGTGGTGCTCAGTAAGTGCCCGGGTAGGCGCCGCCGTCGATGAGGAGGTTCTGCCCGGTCACGTAGCCGGCCTGCTGGCTGCAGAGCCACGCGCAGTAGGCACCGAACTCGTCCGCATGGCCGAAGCGCTGCGCCGGCACAAGCTTGCGACGCGCCTCGCGCACGGCCTCCACGGGCTGGCCCGACTTGCTCGCCACGGTCGCGAAGCCCGAGCGCAACCGGTCCGTGTCGAACGAGCCGGGCAGCAGGTTGTTGATGGTGACGTTGCGCGAGGCGAGCCGGGCCTGCCGCGCCGTGCCGGCCACGAAGCCCGTGAGGCCGCTGCGCGCGCCGTTGGACAGGCCGAGGAAGTCGATCGGTGCCTTGACTGCGCTCGAGGTGATGTTGACCACCCGCCCGAAGCCGCGCTCGGCCATGCCGTCCACCGTGAGGCGGATCAACTCGATGGGCGTGATCATGTTGCCTTCCACCGCCGCCAGCCACTGCTCGCGCCGCCAGTCGCGAAAGTCGCCCGGCGGCGGACCGCCGGCGTTGTTGACGAGGATGTCGACCTGCGGCGCGGCGGCCAGCGCCGCGGCACGGCCGGCCTCGGTGGTAATGTCGCCGGCCACGGCGCGCACCTGCACGGCCGGGTGGAGCGCGCGCAGCGCCGCGGCCGTGGCCTCCAGCGCCTCGGTGCCGCGGGCCGTGACGACGACGTGGACGCCCTCGCGCACGAGCGCCTCGGCGCAACCCTTGCCAAGGCCCTTGCTGGCGGCGCACACCAGCGCCCACTTGCCTGCGATGCCCAGATCCATGTGTGTTCTCCTCGTGGTTGTTCGGGGGTGAAAGCGAGCTGGCCGGAAGCGGCGACGCAGTGCGTGAAAGCGTTGGGCGTGAGGGCGCCGATGCTATCGGCTGCGCGCCAGCAGCCACACGCCGGAAAGCACCAGCGCCGTGCCGACGACGATCCACGCATTCAGCGGCTCGCCAAGCAGCATCACGCCCATGGCGACGGTCGCGAGCGGGCCGATCATGCCGGTCTGCGCGGTCACCGCAGCGCCGACGCGCTCGATGGCCAGCATCACCGCAAGCACCGGCACGAACGTGCAGGCGATGGCGTTGAGCACCGACAGCCAGATCACCGGCTCCGGCACCACCGCCGCCGAGAGCGGGCGCAGCAGCGCGAACTGGGCGAGGCACAGCACGCAGGCCACGCTCGTGGCCGCACCCGTGAGGCGCAGCGAGCCGATGCGGCTCACCACCTGGCCGCTGTAGACGAGGTACACCGCGTACGAGAGAGCACTCGCGAAGACGAGCAGCGCCCCCTTCACGCTCGCCGAGACATCGGCGCCCTCGAAACGCAGCTCGTGGCCGAACGCGAGCGCGATGCCGGCGTAGCTCACTGCCATCGCCACCATCTGCCTGGGCTTCACGGTACGGCGGAAGAGCAGCCAGCCGAGCGCCAGCACGATCGTCGGGTTGAGGTACAGCACGAGCCGCTCGAGGCTCGCGCTCACGTACTGCAGGCCGACGAAGTCGAGGTAGCTAGCGAGGTAGTAGCCGCAGAAGCCGAGGCCGAACACCGCCATCCAGTCGTCGCGCTTCAGCGCAGGCCGGCCGCGGCCGCCCCACCACGCCAGGGCCGCGAACAGCGGTAGCGCGAAGAGCATGCGGTACATCAGCAGCGTCACCGCGTCGACGCCGTGGCGGTAGGCGAGCTTGACGATGATGGCCTTGCCCGAGAAGGCGATGGCGCCAAAGGCCGCCAGCGCCACGCCCGCCCCGAAGCCCGCCTTCGCCGAGGGCGGGACCTTCATGCTGCGGCCGCGCGGGAAGCGCGTGTGCTGTCCGGCGCCGCGCGCCGGCGGTTCCGGGCGCGGCGGCCCGCTGCCTGGCGGCACTCAGTACCCTGCCGCCTGCCCGTCGCGGCGCGGGTCGCTCGCCGCCGCGTAGCCCTCGACGCTCGGGTCGCCCAGGCGCCAGATGAACTGGCCGGCTCCGTAGTCCTGGTAGCTGTCGGCGAAGGGCTCGACACGGTGCCCGAGCGCGCGCAGGCCCGTGGCCGTGGCCTCGGAGAAGCCCTGCTCGTTGTTGACGATGCCGGCGTTGAAGCGCCAGCGCGGCGCATCGCAGGCGGCCTGCGGGTGCTGCTGGTAGTCGAGCATGCGCACGAGCGTCTGCAGATGGCCCTGCGGCTGCATGTCGCCGCCCATGACGCCGAAGCTCATGACCGGCGCGCCATTCTTCGTGAGGAAAGCCGGGATGATGGTGTGGAACGGCCGCTTGCCCGGCGCCACCACGTTGGCGCGGCTGGCATCGAGCGTGAAGCCGTGGCCGCGGTTCTGCAGGCTCACGCCGTAGCCCGGCACCACGACACCGGAGCCGAAGCCCATGTAGTTGCTCTGGATGAAGCTGACCATCATGCCGCTCGCGTCCGCCGCGGTGAGGTAGATGGTGCCGCCCAACGGGCCGTGGCCGGGGCCGAAGTCCTGCGCGCGCTTCGGGTCGATGAGCGCGGCGCGGCTCTTGAGGTAGGCCGCGTCGAGCATCTGCGCCGCCGTGAGCTTCATGGCGCGCGCATCGCCGACGTGGCGGTACACGTCGGCGAAGGCGAGCTTCATCGCCTCGATCTGCAGGTGCTGGCTGGCCACGCCGTCCACGGGCAGCACGCCGAGATCGAAGTGCTCCAGGATGCCGAGCGCGATGAGCGCGGCGATGCCCTGCCCGTTGGGCGGGATCTCGTGCAGCTCGTGCCCGCGGTAGCGCGTGCTGATGGTGCCCACCCACTCCGGCCGGTAGGCGGCGAGGTCGGCCCCGGTCATGGCGCCGCCGTGCGCCTTGGCGTGCGCGGCGATGGCGGCCGCGACCTCGCCTCGGTAGTAGGCCTCGCCCTTCGTTGCGGCGACGAGGCGCAAGGTGCGGGCCGCCTGGGCGAAGGCAAAACGCTCGCCCACCGCGGGCTCGCGCCCGCGCGGCAGGAAGGCTTCGGCAAACCCGGGCTGCTGCGTGATCTCGGCCAGCGAGGCGGCGTTGGTCCACTTCTGCTGCACGATGACCGGCACCGCGTAGCCGCGCTCGGCGGCCTCGATGGCCGGCGCCAGCAGGTCGGCGAAAGGGCGCTTGCCGAAGCGCTGGTGCAAGGCCATCCAGCCGGCCACGGCGCCGGGCACCGTCACCGAGTCCCAGCCGCGCTTGGGCGGGGTCTTCGCGTCGGCGCCGTACTTGCCCTTGAAGTACTCGGGCGTCCAGGCCGCGGGTGCCGTGCCGCTGGCATTGAGGCCGTGCAGCTGCTGGCCGTCCCAGAGGATGCAGAACGCGTCGGAGCCGAGGCCGTTGCTGCACGGCTCGACGATGGTCATCATGGCCGCGGTGGCGATGGCGGCGTCGACCGCGTTGCCGCCCGCCTGCAACTGGGCGAGGCCCGCCTGGGCCGCCAGCGGGTGCGAGGTGGAGACGATGTTGCGCGCGAAAACGGGCGAGCGGCGGCTGGCGTAGCCGGCGCTCCAGTCGAAGGGGTTGTTCATGCCGCCATGCTAAAGCCCGTAGCATCGGCGACATGTTGCGCCGGGCTTTGTCGCTGGTCCTGTGGCGCTCGCTCGCGCTGGTGACGCTGCTGCTCGGGCTCATCGGCATCTTCGTGCCGGGGCTGCCGACGGTGCCCTTTCTGCTCGTCGCCGCCTGGGCCGGCGGGCGCGGGTGGCCGCGGCTCGAACGCTGGCTGCTCGATCACCCGAAGCACGGGCCGGGCATACGGCGCTGGCGCGACCACCGCGCCGTGCCGCGCCGGGCCAAGTGGGCCGCCACGCTGACCATGCTGCTGAGCACGGGGTTGATCGCGATGTCGTCGGCACCGCTGCCGCTGAAGATCGGCGTGCCGGCCATCATGTTCGCCGTGGCCACGTGGCTGTGGCTGCGGCCCGAGCGCTGAGTCAAGCCCGGCGCGCCGGGCTGGCGCGCCTCAATGCACGGGTGGCAGGTCGGCCGCCGGCAGGTGCGCATCGCCCACATAACGCCGCACGACGGGCGGCTCGGCGCCGAGGTGGAAGGCGAGGCGCCGGCCGCGCAGTTCGGCATCGAAGGCGGTGAAGCGCTCCAGCCGCCGCAGGTGCTCGACCCAGGTCTCGTCGACGAAGTACTCGATGTAGCGCCCGGGCACCGCCACGTCACGGAACAGGCCCCACGAGAGTGCGCCCTGGCGCAGTCGGGCGCGGCGCGTGCGCTGCATCACCTCAGCGAATTCGAGTGCCCGCGTGGGGTCGATCTGGTACTCGATGGTCACCATCACCGGGCCGTCGTCCGGCGCCACGGCCACCTGCGGCTCAGGGAACGGCGCCACGCTGGCCGGGGAAAAGTCGATCTCGCGCTCGCCCTCCACGCTGAGCCGGCGCGTGAGCAGCAGCACCGCCAGGCCAAACCCTGCGGCCACCCACACCGTCGCCTGCACACCCAGCCACGACGCCACCTGCCCCCACAGCAGCGAGCCCACGGTGGCGCCGCCCATCAGCGCCGTCTGGTAGATGGACATGCCGCGCGCGCGCACCCAGTCGGGCATGGCCACCTGCGCCGAGACGGTGAGCGAGTTGGCCACCGAGATCCACGCCATGCCCAGCACCAGCATCGCCGGCAATGCGATCCAGATCTCGGGCAGCGCGACGATGAGGCTGGAAGTGGCCGCGTGCACGAGCACGCCGTAGCGCACGAACTGGTCGCGGCTGAAACGCACGCGCCAGCGCGGGAACCACAGCGCCGCAGCGATGGCGCCCACGCCCAGCGCCGAGAGCATGAGCGTGAAGGTGCCCGGCCCGCCGCCATGCAGCCCGCGCGCCACCAGCGGCAGCAGCGACGACATCGCCGCCACCTGCACGAAGAACAGGAAGATGCGCAGCAGGATCGCCTTCAGCCGCGGCGACTGCGCCGCGAAATTGAGGCCCACGCGCATGGCGCCGACAAAGCGCTCGCCGGGCAGTGCGCTCGCGCGCGGCTCGCTCTTCCAGCGCAGGATGAGCACGAACGACAGCACCGCCAACACGGCGTTGAGCGTGAACACCGCGCCCGCGCCGACCGCCGCCAGCAGCGCCCCCGCCACCATGGGCCCGGCGACGCGCGAGAGGTTCATGGAGATGCCGTTCAGCGCCAGCGCCTGCGGCATCTGCGCGCGCGTGACGATCTGCGGCACGACGGCCGAGAACACCGGCCAGCGCATCGCCAGCCCCATGCCGTTGCCGAAGGTGAGCAGCAGCAGCAGCGGTGCCGTGAGCGTGCCGGTGGACACCAGCACCAGCAGCGCCAGGGCATTGATCGTCACCCACAGCTGCGTGGCGGCGAAGAAACGCCTGCGGTCCACGATGTCCGCCAATGCCCCGCTCGGCAGGCCGAGCAGGAAGACCGGCAACGTGGCCGCGGTGGACACCAGCGCCACCATGACCGGGCTCGTGGTGAGCGAAGTCATCAGCCACGCCGCCGCCACGTCGTGCATCCACATTGCCATGTTGGCCGCCAGCGAGGCGATCCACAGGCCGCGGAAGACGCGGTTCTCGACCAGGGGCGCAAACGCGGCAGGCGTGCTCATGTCTTGCTTTACGGCAAGGGTAGCGCATGGCACGCGCGGCCAACGAAAAGGGGCTCCGCGCGGCGGAGCCCCCTTGCGGACGCGTGCGCTGGGGCCCTCAGTCGGCTTCCTGGAAAGCCTCTTCGCGCTTGCGCTTGATCGAGGGCATCGTGACGACGACGATCATCGCCACGGCCGCCAGCAGCAGTGCCGCCGACAGCGGCCGCGTCACGAAGGTGGTCCAGTCGCCGCGCGAGAGCAAGAGCGCGCGACGCAGGTTCTCTTCCATCATCGGCCCGAGGATGAAGCCCAGCAGCAGCGGTGCCGGCTCGCAGCCGAGCTTGTAGAACACCACGCCGACCACGCCGAAGATGGCCGCCATGAAGACGTCGAAGTTGTTGTTGTTGAGCGTATAGAGGCCGATGCAGCAGAAGCTCAGGATCGCCGGATAGAGGAACCGGTAGGGCACCGTCAGCAGCTTGATCCACATGCCGATGAGGGGCAGGTTCAGGACGATGAGCATCAGGTTGCCCACCCACATGCTGGCGATCAGGCCCCAGAAGAGCTGCGGGTTGCTCGTCATCACCTGCGGGCCGGGCTGGATGCCCTTGATCGTCATCGCGCCCACCATGAGCGCCATCACCGCGTTGGGCGGGATGCCGAGCGTCAGCATCGGGATGAACGAGGTCTGCGCACCGGCGTTGTTGGCGCTCTCGGGGCCGGCGATGCCGCGGATGTTGCCCTGGCCGAAAGGCACCTCGCCGGGCCGGCCGCGGGTCTTCTTCTCCAGCGTGTAGGCCGCAAACGAGGCCAGCAGCGCGCCGCCGCCGGGCAGCACGCCGAGCACCGAGCCGAGGGCCGTGCCGCGCAGCACCGCCGGGTACGCGCTCTTGAAGTCGTCCAGTGTGGGCCACAGGCCCTTGACGTCCTTCGTGAAGACCTCGCGGTGCTCGGCAGGCCGAGACAGGTTCATGATGATCTCGCCGAAGCCGAAC
The DNA here is from genome assembly GCA_022842825.1 of Rubrivivax sp. Classification (GTDB taxonomy): domain Bacteria; phylum Pseudomonadota; class Gammaproteobacteria; order Burkholderiales; family Burkholderiaceae_C; genus Rubrivivax. The sequence goes on along the minus strand of JALHOU010000015.1, from coordinate 16,459 downwards.
ACACCCATCGCGATGGCGACGAAGCCGATGCCGTCGGTGAGCTCGGGGACGTCGAAGCTGTAGCGAGGCACGCCCGAGATGACGTCGGTGTTGATCTGCCCGAGCAAGAGGCCGAGCAGGATCATCGCGATGGCCTTCACCAGCGAGCCCGAGGCCAGCACGACCGCACCGATCAGGCCCAGCACCATGAGCGAGAAGTACTCGGCCGGGCCGAACTTGAAGGCCAGCTCGGTGAGCGGCGGCGCAAACGCCGCCACGATCAACGTCGCCACGCTGCCGGCGAAGAACGAGCCCAGGCCTGCCGCCGCCAGCGCCGCGCCGGCACGGCCGCGGCGCGCCATGGCGTAGCCGTCGATCGCCGTCACGACCGAGGCCGACTCGCCCGGCACGTTGATCAGGATGGCCGTCGTCGATCCGCCGTACTGGGCGCCATAGTAGATGCCGGCCAGCATGATGAGGGCCGGCGTGGCATCGAGCGCATAGATGCTGGGCAGCAGCATCGCGATCGTCGCTACCGGGCCGAGGCCGGGCAGCACGCCGATGAGCGTGCCGAGCAAGGCGCCCATCAGCGCGTAGAGAAGATTGGTCAGCGACAGCGCGACGCCGAAGCCGAGGGCGAGGTTGTTGAGCAGTTCCATTCGGTGCTCCTGCTCAAGACTTGATGAAGGTGGGCCACAGCGGGATCGTCAGGCCCAGGCCCTTGATGAAGATGCCCCACGAGCCCACCGTCAGGATGATCGTGTTCAGCGCCACCTCCTTCCAGTTGAACTCGCCGCTGGCCATGCTCGAGACGATGATCAGCACCGGCAGCGTGATCGCCATGCCGAGCTTGGGCAGCAACAGGCCGAACAGCACGACCGCGGCGAGGATGATGCCGCCTTGCTTGACCGGCCAGCCGCCGACCTTCTCGCCGCCCTCGACCTCGATGGTGAGTGCCTCGAACAGCAGGAACGCGCCGAGCAGCGCGAGCAGGATGCCCAGGCCGAATGGGAAGTACCCTGGGCCCGGGCGCGCCGAGCTGCCGAAGCTGTAGGCCGTGGCGCCCCATGCGAACCCGATGCCGGTGATCAGGAACATCAAGCCGGCCCAGAAGTCTTTTTCACTCTTGATCTTCAAGCGCGTCTCCTCCAACCGCTCCGCTCGGGCGATCGACGCGCGATTCTAGGAACCGGCCTCTCGGTTCTCCGCTGTGGTTTCCACGTAAGGGCAGCGGGCCGCAAACGGCCGCGCGCTCCCCTCTAGAGCATCGGCGTGGCGCGCAGCACTTCCTCGATGGTGGTCACGCCTTCGGCCACGCGCATGGCACCGGCCAGTCGCAGCGGACGCATGCCCTCCTTCACTGCCTGCTTGGCCAGCGCGGGGGCGTCGAGGGTGGGGTGGATGTGCCGGCGCAGAGTCTCGCTCATCACCAGCAGTTCGTACAGGCCCGCGCGGCCGCGGTAGCCCGTGTTGCGGCATTCGAGGCAGCCCACGGGCCGGTAGGGACGCACCCCGCCCGAGATGCGCCAGGGCCGCACCATCTCGTCCAGCGCCTCGCGCGTGGTGGTGTCGTCGCGCTGCTTGCAGGCCGGGCACAACGTGCGCGCCAGGCGCTGCGCGAGCACGCCGACCACCGTGGCGGCGATGAGGTAGCCCGGCACGCCGAGGTCCGCCAGGCGCGTCACCGCGCCCACCGCATCGTTCGTATGCAGCGTGCTGAAGACGAGGTGGCCGGTGAGCGCCGCCTGAATGGCCATCTCGGCCGTGGCGAGGTCGCGGATCTCACCGACCATGATGATGTCGGGGTCCTGCCGCATCAGCGCCCGCAGGCCCTCGGCGAAGCCGAAGTCGAGCGCCGTCTGCACCTGCGTCTGGTTGAACGCCGGCTCGATCATCTCGATCGGGTCCTCGACGGTGCAGACGTTCACCTCGTCAGTGGCGAGGCGCTTGAGCGTGCTGTACAGCGTCGTCGTCTTGCCGCTGCCGGTGGGGCCGGTGACGAGGATGATGCCGTGCGGGCGCTGGATCAGCTGGCCCCAGGCCTCGGCCTCGTGCTCGGCGAAGCCGAGGCCATCGATGGTCTTCATCGCCGCTTCAGGATCGAAGATGCGCATCACCATCTTCTCGCCGAAGGCGGTGGGCAAGGTCGACAGGCGCATCTCGACCTCGCCGCCCTTCTCCGTCTCGGTGGCCGGGCGCACCGTCTTGATGCGCCCGTCCAGCGGCCGGCGCTTCTCGACCACGTCCATGCGGCCGAGCAGCTTGATGCGCGCCGTCATCGCGCCCATCACCGTCAGCGGCACCTGATAGACGGTGTGCAGCACGCCGTCGATGCGGAAGCGGATGGCGCCCATGTCGCGGCGCGGTTCGAGGTGGATGTCGCTGGCGCGCTGGTCGAAGGCGTACTGCCACAGCCAGTCGACCACCTGCACCACGCCCTGGTCGTTGGCGTCGAGCTGCTTGTTGCTGCGGCCCAGCTCGACGAGCTGCTCGAAGCTGGCCGCCGTGGCCACCTCGCCGCTCTTGGCGGCGGCGCGCACGCTGCGCGTCAGCGCATAGAACTCGGTCGTGTAGCGGCGCAGGTCCTCGGGGTGCGCGAGCACGAGGTTGACGCGCTTGCGCGTGTGCGCTTCGATCTCGGTCACCCAGGCGGTGTCGAAGGGCTCGGCGGTGGCAATCGTCACTTCGGTGGCGTTGCTCGCCACCGGCAGCGCGTGGCGCAGCTGCGCGTACTGCACGCTCATCACGTCGGCGAGGCGGCCGAAGTCGACCTTCAGCGGGTCGATGCGGAAGAACGGGCGGCCGATGCGACCGGCCAGCCACTCGGTCAGCGCCTCGGTGTCCAGCGGCCGCTGCGTGCCGCGGCGCGCGAGACCGGCGCCGCCGAGCCGCACGAGCGCATGCAGGCTGGAGCTGCCGGCGCCGAAGCGGCGCGCCAGGCGCTCGGCGTCCTCGCCGCCGACAAGACCGTCGTCGCGCAGCCAGTCGAGCAGCTGGCGCCAGTCGAGGCGGCCCTTGGGCATGGCGGTCAGCACCGGGCCGGAGGTCTCGGGCGCGCGCTCGGCGGTCTTGCGGGAGTGGGTCGTCGACATGTCGGCGGGCATCGGGTGGAGGCGGATTCTGCGGCGAGGGGAGCTCAGGCGGGCGGCGGCAGTTCACGCGCCGAGGCGTGGGTTGCGGGTGGCGGTGTGACCATCGGTGAGTACGGGCGAACCATTCGCAGCCACTTGCGCGCCGGCAGGCCGAGCGCGCCGAAGCGCCGCTCGATGGCCGCCGCGCGCGCAGCCAGCTCGTCGCGCCCGGGCACGACCACGCCGCGCCCGGCCACTACGACCGTGTTGCCCTCGCGCGTGGGCGTGAGGCTCCACACCTGGTCCGCACCGAAGGCTTGCGCCACGAGCGCGATGCTGCGCGCAAAACTCGCGTGTCGACCGAACAAATTGACGCTGAAGAGCCCGCCAGTTCGCGCCAGCACGCGCCGGCAGGCGGCATAGAACGGCGCGTCGTCGAGCACCGGCGCGGCCGCGTCCTGGTCGTACAGGTCCACGTGCAGCAGCCGCACGCTGCCTTCCTCGGCCTGCGCCAGCCAGTCGGCGGCGTCGCCCACCACCACCTCGGCATCGGCCGGCAGGTGGAACCAGCGCGCGTTGGCCTCGACGACGCCGCGGTTGATCTCCACCACGGTGGTGGGCATGCGCAGCGCCTGGGCGGTAAAGCGCGTGATCGCACCCGCTCCGAGCCCGAGCTGCACGGCGCGGCCCTCGCCCAGCGCCTCGCCGGACAGCCACAGCAGGCTTGCCAGCATGCGCTGCACGTAAAGCAGCTCCACCACCTGCGGCTTCTTGATGCGCATGGCCCCCTGCACCCACGGCGAGCCGAGGTGCAGGTAGCGCACACCGTCGTACTCCGACAGTGTCACTTCCGGCAGCGCCTGGGGCGTGCGCTTCATGCGACGCCTCCGGCCACGAACGCGTCGCGCCACGCGCTCAGCTTGCGCTCGAACGACCAGCTTGCATTGGCCGGGCTCGTCGAGGGCAGCCGGCGCGTGGGCAGGCCGAGCGCTTCGATGGCACGGGCGACACGTGCCGACTCGCCGCCGTTGTGCAGCACCAGCCGCACGGCCGGTGCGCGCCGCAGAAGCCACGCGAAGTCGTTCAGCTCCGCCGCCTCGATGGCCGAATCGAGGCTGCCCGCGCGTTGGCAGCTCGCATAGGCATCCCAGATGCCGAGGCCACGGCGGCGCACCTCGGCGAGGCGCCGCGGGTAGGGCATGGCGACGAGGTCCATCTGCCAGATGGCGGAAAGCAGCGGCCAGAAGTGGTTGCGCGGATGGCCGTAGTACAGCTGCGCCGCGAGCGAAGCTGCGCCGGGGAAGCTGCCCAGCACCAGGCAGCGGGTGTGGCGGGCGAGCACGGGGGGCAGGCCCAGGAGGCGCGCGCCGATCCTCATCGCGCAGGCTCGCCACGGCCGGCCGCCCGAACGCCGCGAGACGCGCGCCACCCAGGCGCCCCTGCCGTCGCCGTTGCCCTTGCCCGTAGCGCCTTCCACATGAACGCCAATGATGAACCAGCGCGGCACCAACCGGACGCGGCCTGCGAGCCCCGGCCGTTCCGCCCGACAAGTCGTTACCTGCATCTGGGTGTCCCAGCATGCAGCGCTGCCGCGCGCGGAGGACAATTCTTCATCGCGCCTAGGGAGGTAGTCGATGGACCTGGGGCTGAAGGAGAAGCGATGTCACGCAGGCCCTCTCCGAGACTGAGCCCATGGTGGCGGGGCGCCTTGCTGGCCGCCGCCTTGGTCTTGGCCACCTGCGGCGGCGGCGGAGGCGGCAGCGACCAAGTTCCGCTGCCCTCTGCGGTGCAGGCAAGCGCCACCGAGCCCGGCGTGGCTGACCTGGCCAAGCCGGTGAGCTTCACGCACGACGTGCCCGACCCGCAGGCCACGCTGGCCTACCGCTGGGAGTTCGGCGACGGCCAAGCGAGCGACCAGGCGCAGCCAACGCACCTGTACGCCGCCGCTGGCACCTATCACGTTCAGCTGCATGTGAGCGACGCAGAGGGCCGCAGCGTGAGCTCCGGCTTCACGCTCGAGGTGCGCGACCTCGCGCTCGTGCAGGGGGGGCTGATCTGCAGCGAACCCGGCGAGCGCGGCTGGTGCTGGGTGCAGCCGCGGCCTCAGGGGCTGAACGTTCGGGGTATGCGGCACCTGGGAGGGCAAACGAGCCAGGCCTGGGGTGGGGACGAAGGCTTCCTCGTCTCCGGCAACGGTGGCGTGGACTGGACGAAGGTCCACATCGAACCGCGCCTCGTGTTCGTGGACCTGCTGTTCGCCGACGCGAGCACGGGCCTGGCGGTCGTCGAGACGCCACCCCCCTACCCCACCTATCCGTCGAACACGAGCGCGCTCTACCGCACGACCGATGCCGGCCGCACCTGGCAGCTGGCTCTCAGCACGGTCGAAGCGGCGGCGCCGCGCAGCCTCTGGCGGGTCGAAGACGACCACCTGCTTTATTCGAAGAGGTCCTCGCGCATTGGTCGCTTTCTCAGCCGCGACCAAGGCAGGACGTGGGTCGAGTTGCCGAAGGTCGACCTGCCGGCCGACTGCGGCGTGCTCGAGATGGCCGGCGCGTTCGACCTGTGGTGCGCGGAAGTGGGCGGCAGGAAGCTGCGGCGCAGCCTGGACGCAGGTGTCACTTGGACGGAAGTGGTGGTTCCCTACCCGCGAACCTGGATGCCGCGCCTGGAGGCGCTGGCGGTAAGCCCCGGCGGTGTGGCGGCGGTTCTTGCCTACGGGAGCGAGGAATTCGGCCCGCGGAGCTACGAGCTCTACCTGACGCGCGACGGTGGCGCCACCTGGACGCACACGACCGTCGAGTCCGCCGTACCCGCGCCGGTTCGGCACTTCCTGGCCATCGACCGGGCGGGCGATCGCGTCGCGACGTGGTGCGCTGACGGCGCCTGTCCGCCGCTCCTGTCGCTCGACGCAGGCCGCAGCTTCGACGCGATGCCCCTGCCGGCAGACATGGCGCCGACGTGGGAGGAGGACGTGGAGATGCCCGCGGCATCACGGCTCGTGTTGCGCAGCGGCTCCGTGAGCGTGAACTTCGTGAGCGACGACAACGGCGGCACCTGGCGCCGCGTGTCCCCCGTGGGGACCGGCACGCGCGCCCCGAGCGCGATCTGGTTCACCGATCGGCGGCGTGGCCTTGGCGTCACCACGGCCGGCACGCTGCTGCGCACGGCGGACGGCGGCCGGCAATGGACGGAAGAAGTCCTGGGCGGCTCGACGCTGGCCAAGAGCGCCTCGCTCGATGCGCGCAGGTTGTGCAAGCCGGACGCCGCCGATCGGCTGCAGGTCTGCCCGCTGCCGGTCGCCGCGGCAAGGGACATTCGCTTCACGCGCGATGGCGCGCTCGGCTGGATGATCTCGTACCCCACGCTTCGGACCAGCCGTGATGGGGGCCTGACGTGGCAAGCGAGCACGATGGGACGGGTTCTCGGTGCCCACTTCGTCGATGCCCAGCGCGGCTGGCTGCTCACGCTCCAAGCGGATAGCGAGACAGCGGTTCTGCTGCATCGCACAGACGATGGCGGCATGAGCTGGGTCGACCCGAAGCCTTTCCCGGCCGCCCGCGCCATCTCTTGGGGCGTGTTCGCCAGCGTTGCCTTCGTCAACCGCGACGTGGGCATCGTCGCCACGCCGGATGGGGTGTGGACCACGGCCGACGGCGGGCTCAATTGGACCTTCCGCTTGGCGGTGCCCTTGGTGAGCGTGGAGATCGCCGACCCGAGCGTGGTCATCGGCATCGACGCACGCGCCCGTGAAACCCGGCTGTCGCGGGACAGCGGCGCCACCTGGGTACAGAGCGGGCCTCAAATTGGAGCATCGAGCCTGCATGTGTTCGACCGCGATCATTTCGTCGTCGCAGGCAGCTTTGGTGTCCAGAGCACACGGGACGGAGGTACGACGTGGTCCGACGACCTGAGGGCGCCGGGCGCCTCGGACGTGTTCTTCATCGACCGCGCCACCGGGTGGGTCGCGGGCGCCTGGGGCACCCTGGCCACCGTCAGCGGCGGCCGGCCGTGATCGGTACGGCCCGCGCCAACCGCGGCAACGCGGCATGCACGTTGGCCGAGGTTCGCTGCGCCGTCTCGGCGAGCGTCCAGCCGCGCAACTCGGCAAGCGTGGCCGCGATGCGCGGTAGCTCGGCCGGCTCGTTGCGCCCCTGCGGCGCACCGGCGGCGCGTTCATGCGCCTTGGCGTAAAGCCACCAGGGCGGGATGTCGGGTGCATCGGTCTCCAGCACCGGCAACTCCTCGGGCAGTGAGGCGGCCAGGCCCCGGATCTGATTGGCGCGCTCGAACGTCATCGCGCCGCCGAAACCGAGCCGGAAACCCTTGGCGCCGAAACGCCGGGCCTGCTGCTCGCTGCCGTTGAACGCATGCGCGATGCCGCCCGCCACCTCGATGCGGTGGAGTCCCGCCAGCAGCGCGTCGGCCGAGCGCCGCACGTGCAGGATCACCGGCAGCCCGTGCTCGCGCGCCAGCCGCAGCTGCGCCAGGTAGAAGCGCTCCTGGCGCGCGCGGTCGAAGCGCGGGTCGTCGGCGGGCACGAAGTGATCGAGGCCGATCTCGCCCACCGCCACCAGCCGCGGGTCATCGCGGTGGCGGTGCAGCGCCGCGGCAAGCGCGTCGAGGTCGCCTTCGCCGGCCTCGCCCAGGTACAGGGGGTGCAGCCCGAGCGCATAGGCCGTGCCGTGCCTGCGCGCCAGGGTCCGCACCGCCTCGAAGTCGCGCGCGCGCACGGCCGGCAGCACGAGCAGGTCGACGCCGGCGGCGCGGGCGCGCGCCACCACGGCCTCGCGGTCGCCGTCGAACTCCGGCGCGTCCAGGTGGCAATGCGAGTCGATCCAGGGGCCGGGCAGCATGGGGCCCACATCATGACGCAGGCCGGCGGCGTGTCACGCGCCGGGACGACGCGGCCCGAATCAAGGGCCGCGCCATGCGGCGCCGCCGCCGACGTGGTACCGTGTTCGCCATCCCCCAAGCCGGACGGCCGCCCATGAAAGCCAAGGCTCCGCTGTACAGCCGCTCCCCTCGACGCGCGCAGATCGGTCCGGGATTGGTCCCGCTGCCGGCACCGCCGGGTGGCGCGATCAGGGTTGCGGAACCGGCGGATCCGGGCAGCCCGGGCATGGCGGGCGCCGGCGCCGCGGACGGCACGACGCCTTCAACCGCCCCATCCAGCCCCCGCCGCGCCCGCCTGCGCGCCGCCATGCAGCGCTGGCAAGGTCCGCTGTGGGGACTGGGAGGCGCGGCGCTGGCCATCCTCGTCAGCGCCGGCATGATGCAGATGCGCGCCCCGCGCGTCATCACCCAGGACGACATCGACGCCGCCGTGCGCGAGTCGATCGAGAAGGAGCCACTGCCCTCGCAGGCGACGAAGGCCTTCGAGACCGTCGCCCCTTCGCTCGTGCGCGTGGTCGGGCTGATGAGCGAGGACGACACCGGCGAGACGGCGCCCGAGAAGAAGGCCATGGACCGCAGCCTGGGCAGCGGCGTCGTCATCGTCGCCAACGGCACCATCCTCACCAACCTGCACGTGGTGTGGGGCGCCAAGAAGATCCGCGTGCGCTTCCACAACGGCGAGGAGAGCGAGGCGACGATGGTCGGCGCCATGCCCGAGAACGACCTCGCGGTGCTGAAGGCGACCACGCCGCCGGCCGAGCTCGAGCCGGCCACCATGCGCAGCACCGGCGACCTGCGGCCGGGCGACCACGTCATCGCCGCCGGCTTCCCATTCGGGATCGGCCCTTCGGTAAGTTACGGCGTCGTCTCGGGCCTGAAGCGCGAGTTCCGATCGCCCGATGGCGGCAAGACGCTCACCAACCTGATCCAGTTCGACGCCGCCGCCAACCCCGGCAACAGCGGCGGGCCGCTCATCACGATGGACGGTGCCGTCGTCGGCATCGTCACCGCCATCCTCAACCCCAACGAGCAGCGCACGTTCATCGGCATCGGCTTTGCGGTACCGATCGAGAACGCGGCTTCGGCGGCTGGCCTGCCGCCGTTTTAGCCGGCTCGGCGCCACCGGCCCGATCCAGCCAACCCGAACGTTCACCCGACCGAACCGCCCCGCGCCAGGCGCCTCAATCAAGGACCCCGACCCATGGAAGACAAAGCCCAGGCCACCGCGACGCTGATGGAACGCATCCTCTACGAGGTCAAGCGGGTCGTCGTCGGACAGGACCGCTTCCTCGAGCGCGTGTTGGTGGCCCTGCTCGCCCAGGGCCACCTGCTCGTCGAAGGCGTGCCGGGCCTGGCCAAGACGCTGACCGTCAAGACCCTCGCGCGCACGGTGCGCGGCAGTTTCAAGCGCATCCAGTTCACGCCCGACCTCGTACCGGCCGACCTGGTGGGCACGCGCATCTACAACCAGAAGACGGGCGAGTTCGGCACGTCGCTCGGGCCCGTGTTCGCCAACCTGCTGCTCGCCGACGAGATCAACCGCGCGCCGGCCAAGGTGCAGAGCGCGCTGCTCGAGGTGATGCAGGAGCGCCAGGTCACCATCGCCGGCGAGACGCACAAGGTGCCCGACCCCTTCGTCGTGATGGCGACGCAGAACCCGATCGAGACCGAAGGCACGTACCCGCTGCCCGAAGCGCAGGTCGACCGCTTCATGATGAAGGTGCTAGTCGACTACCCGAGCGAGGACGAGGAGTTCGTCATCGCGCAACGCGTCACCGGCGCGGCGGTGGAGGTGGGCGCCGTGGCCGACACCTTCCAGCTCGCCGCCCTGCAGCGCGAGTGCCGCGAGGTCTTCTGCGATCCCTCGCTCATCCAGTACGCCGTCAAGCTGGTGGGCGCCACGCGCCGGCCCGAGACCTACGGCATCCCCGACATCGCCAAGTTCCTCACCTTCGGCGCCAGCCCGCGCGCCACCATCGGCATGGTCGAGGGCGCCAAGGCGCTGGCCATGCTGCGGGGCCGCCGCTACGTGCTGCCCGAGGACGTGACCGACCTCGTGCCCGACGTGATGCGGCATCGCATCGTGCTCAGCTACGAGGCGCTGGCCGAGAACGTCAGCGCCGACGAAATCGTGCAGCGCGTGCTGGCGCGCATCGCGCCGCCGGACAAGCCGCTCGAGCATGCCGCAGAGGCCAGCAACGCGCGCTAGGCCTCGCGCCGCCGCCGACACAAGCCCCGAGCGCGCCGACACATGGCCTCCACCATCCCCCGCCAGCCCTCTGCCCCGGCCGCCGGCCCGGCAACGGCGACCCACGCCGCCGCCGTGCCCACCTCCGACCAATTGCTGCGCCGCCTGGAGTGGACGGTGCTGCGCCGGCTCGACGGCATCCTGCAGGGCGACTATCGCACCGTGCTGCGCGGCTCGGGCGTCGACCTCGCCGACCTGCGCGAGTACCAGCACCACGACGACGTGCGCCACATCGACTGGAACGTCACCGCGCGGCTGCAGCAGCCCTACGTGCGCCAGTTCATCGAGGACCGCGACCTCACGGCCTGGTTCCTGCTCGACCTGTCGGGCAGCATCGACTTCGGCAGCCAGGACGTCACCAAGCTCGGGCTTTCGGCCGGCTTCGTGGCCACGCTGGCGCGCGTCATCACCCGCCACGGAAACCGTGTCGGTGCGGTGCTCTACGGCCGCAAGGTGGAAGGGGTGATGCCGCCCGGCGCCACGCGCACGCATGTGCTGCGCCTGCTGCAGCAGATGCGCAAGCCGCGCCCGGCGGAAAAGCCGCTCACGGCCAAGCAGGCGAAGAATTCGCCGCGCCCGGGCACGAAGCTGGCCGACCTGCTGCACGCCGCAGCCGGCATCGTGCGCCGCCGCTCACTCGTCTTCGTCGTCAGCGACTTCATCAGCGAGCCCGGTTGGGCCGAGGCGCTCGGCCGTCTCGCCCGCCGGCACGAGGTGGTGGCGGTGCGCCTCATCGACCCCGCCGAGATGGCGCTGCCCGACGTCGGCCTGGTCACCGTGGAAGATGCCGAGACGGGCGAGCAGCTCTTCATCGACGCCTCCGACCCGGCCTTCCGTGCCCGCTACGCCGCCATCGCCGAGCAGCAGGAAGCGGCGCTGATCGAGCAGCTCGGCAGGAGCGGCGCCGATATCCTCGAACTCGCCACCGACGAAGACCTGCTTGAGGCGCTGCTGCGCTTCGTGGACCTGCGGCGGCAGCGCTCGCGCCGGCGTGCCTCGCCGCGTTTCCCCGTCGCGTTGCGCCAGAACCGCGCCGTGCCTGCGCCGACCTCGACCACGACCTCCGCGCCCGACGCGACTGCCGCCGTGACAGCCAAGAAACCCGCGCCACCCAACCAACCGTTCCAGGAGGCCGCATGAGCTTCATCTGGCCCTCGATGCTGTGGCTGCTGCTGCTGCTGCCGCTCACGGCGATGCTCTATGTGTGGCTGCTCAGCCGCCGGCGCAAGAACACCGTGCGCCTGGCCAGCCTCGGCGTGGCCAAGGCGGCGCTCGGGCGCGGCCCGGGCTGGCGGCGGCACGTGCCGCCGGCGTTGATGTTCCTTTCGCTGGCGGCGCTGCTCTTTGCCGTCGCGCGGCCGACGGCGACCATCACGCTGCCGCTGGCCGAGCGCACCATCATCCTCGCCATGGACGTCTCCGGCAGCATGCGTGCCGAAGACATCAAGCCCAACCGGCTGGTGGCCAGCCAGGAGGCGGCCAAGACCTTCATTGCCGCCCTGCCGCGCGAGGTGAAGGTGGGCGTGATCGCCTTCGCCGGCACCGCCGCCGTGGTGCAGGCGCCCACGGCCAGCCGCGAGGACGTGGTGGCCGCCATCGACCGCTTCCAATTGCAGCGCGCCACCGCCACCGGCAGCGGCATCATCCTCAGTCTGGCAACCCTCTTTCCCGACCACGGCATCGAGATCCAGCACGTCACCGGGCAGCGCAACTTTCCCGGCGGCGAGAAGCCCAAGCCCATCGGCAAGGACGGCACGGAGAAGAAGTTCACCCCGGTGCCTCCGGGAAGCCACACCTCGGCGGCGATCATCATGCTCACCGACGGCCAGCGCACCACCGGCCCCGACCCGCTCGATGCCGCCAAGATGGCCGCCGAGCGCGGCGTGCGCGTCTACACCGTGGGCATGGGCACGACCAAGGGCGAGGTCATCGGCTTCGAGGGCTGGAGCATGCGCGTGCGCCTGGACGAGGAGACGCTCAAGAGCGTCGCCACCATCACCCAGGGCGAGTACTTTTACGCCGGCACCGCCGAAGACCTGAAGAAGGTCTACGAGGGCCTCTCGTCGCGCATGATCACCGAGCGCAAGGAAACCGAGATCAGCGCCCTGTTCGCGGCGCTGGGCGCACTCCTCGCTTTCGGGTCGGCGGGGCTTTCGGTGTGGTGGTTCGGGCGCGTGGCGTAGCCGGCGCCGCCGGCAACACCGGCGCGCCGGGCCATGCCGCCGCGCGCCAGTTCTGGCCCAGGTACATCGCCCGCTCGGCGCGCCGCCGCCGCGTGAGGCCGGGCAGCTCGACCAGCACGCCGTTCTTGCGACCCTTGTTCCAGACGAGAAACTGGTCGGCCGCCCCGGCCACGTCGCGCGCGTTCAGCTTGCGCAGCAGCGTACTCTGCGCCAGCGCGCCGACACCGACGTTGAAGGCAAAGCTCACGAGCGCGCCGAACTGCGCGTCGGTGAGCGGTACCTTCACCAGCGCCGTCACGTTGCTGGCGTAGTCGACGAGGTCGCCGCGCAGCAGCGCCTCGGCCTGCGCGCGCGTGATGCCGCCCGGATAAAGCGCACGCGCGATGCCGCGGTTCTCGGTACCGCGCAGGAACTGGCCACGGAAGCGCACCGCGTGCCCCCAGCCGATCGTCCAGATGCCCACCGGGTCGAGATAGGCGTCGAGGTTGACGGTGCGCGGATCGCCGTCGACGATGCCTTCGAAGCTCTTGATGAGTTCGACGGCCTCTTGCGGCACGTCGCGCAATGCGGCGACAGGCATGCGGGTCTCCTCCTAGAGCGAGCGCGGGGCCGCGATGGCGCCCCGAAGCGCCCGCGGCGGCGCAGTATCGAGGCCACCCGGGGGCCCGCACATCCCCTGCTTCATCGACCCGGCGGCCCGGGGCCGCCGCTCACCGCTCGAGCCGAAGGATCTGCCCTTCCGAGCCGTCGGTGACGACATAGATCCAGCCGTCCGGTCCCTGCCGCACGTCGCGGAACCGTTGGCCGAGCGACGTGAGCAGCCGCTCCTCGCCGGTGATGCGGCGCCCGTCGATCGTCAGGCGGATGAGCGTCTGCCCGCGCAGCGTGCCCACGAACAGGCTGCCCTTCCAGCCGGGGTAACGCTCGCTGGTCAGGAAGGCGAGGCCACTCGGTGCCACCGACACCGGCACCCAATGCTTGAGCGGCATCTCGATGCCGGGTTTCGGCCCGGCTTCGCCGATGGAGGTGCCGCTGCCGTAGTTGCGACCGTAGGTGACGACCGGCCAGCCGTAGTTGTGCCCGCCTTCGACGACATTGATTTCGTCTCCGCCCTGCGGGCCGTGTTCGCTGGCCCAGAGCTCGCCAGTCACGGGGTGAGTCGCCAGGCCCTGGATGTTGCGATGGCCGATGCTCCAGAGTTCCTGGCGCGCGCCCGGCTTCTCGGCGAACGGATTGTCGGTCGGCGCACTGCCATCGCTGGCGATGCGCACGACCTTGCCGATGTGGTTGTCGGTGGTCTGCGCCGAGTCCTTGCCCGCGAAGCGGTCGCCCAGCCCCACCCAGAGGTGACCCTGGCGATCGAACGCGATGCGCGAGCCGCAATGCAGACGGCTGTCCATCTTCGGCACCTGGCTGAAGATGACGCGCACGTCGGCCAGACGCTCGCCGCCCGGCGCGCCTTCCAGCCGCCCGCGCGCCACCGCGGTACCGTTGCTGCCGCCCTGGCCCGGCTCGGCGAAGGTCCAGTAGACGAGGCGGTTGTCCGCGAACTTCGGGTCCAGCGCCACGTCGAGCAGCCCGCACTGGCCCACGTTGGTCACCGGCAGCACGCCGGCCAGCGGCGCCGAGATGCGCCCCTGCGCATCGATGATGCGCATCCGCCCCGGCTTCTCGGTGACGAGCATGCGGCCGTCGGGCAGGAAGGCGAGCGCCCAGGGGTTGACGAGGCCCTTGGCCACCGTCACCGGCTTCAGTTCGCTGGCCGGCACGGCGGTGGACCACATGGCGAGCAGCAAGGCCAGCCCAGGCAGGACTCGGCCGCTGACGCGGGATGCACGTGCCAATCGGGGTCGGTTCATGCTGGCAATGCTGCCAGCTCTTTCGCCACGCGGGCAAGGCGCCGGTGCGCGCGAGGTCTTTGGGTACGGCAGCAAGGGGCACCCCCCGGCCGGCCTCGGCAGGCCGGGAGGGCACGCCGCGCCCCGTGCTTGGGGCGGGCCTGACTCCTGGGGGTCACGCCTGGCAGCCGTGTCATGGTTGGCAGCCGGTGTCGCCGCGCTGTGGGGTGATGGGTGACACTTTGGCGGCACTCCTCTTCGCCGGCTGCGACCTTCTTCATCGGACCCTTCGCCTTGTTGCACCACGCCACACTGCCGCCGCCTGTTGCACTCGACCTCGCCGCGAGCGCGGCCGCGCCGCCCTTTGTCGACACCACCCCATTCCGCTACGACGAGGCGCTCGAGCCGTTGCAGCGCCTGGCCGTCGAGCGCCATCGCGTGCAGGATCGCCGCTGACCCACCTGAAAAAGCTGGGCCACCCGATCCGCATCGGGTTGCCGGATTCGGGTGCTTTCTTCTCCGCCACGCTGTGGGCGGTGGACACCCAGGCGGACCGCATGATCCTGCACGCGGCATGCGAACCGGGTGTGCTCGAGATCGTCAAGCATCCGGCCCGCCTGTGGGGGACGGCCTACGACGACAGCTGCAAGGTCCAGTTCGATCTGCGCGGGCGCACGCTCGCAGCACACGGTGACTTCTGGTTCGTCGGCTCCTACCTGCCCAGCGCCCTGTACCGGCTGCCTCGACGCAAGGAAGTGCGCACGCGGCATGCCACCCACACGGGGCCGAGAGTCAAGCCGGGCCCATCACCTGCCGATATGCGATGCAGGTGCAGGTACCGGTCGGGGCTGCGCCGGCCCACAACGCCGCCCACTTGCAAGCAACTCATGCACTTCGTCGACACAAGGCCCTTCACCCGCGACGAGCGCAGCGACCCCGTCCTGCTCGCGGCCATGGAGCGCCACCGGGTCGCCGAACCCGAGCGCATGCGCCAGGTGCTGGCACGGCTGCAGCACCTGGAAGCACCGGTCGTCATCGGCCTGCCCGAGACGGGGGCCTTCTTCAGCGCCACGCTGTGGTCGGTGGATGCCGGGGCCGACCGCCTCGTGTTCCACGCCGCGCGCGAACCGAAGGCTGCCGTCATCGTCACCGACCCCGGCCGCCTTTGGGGCGCCGCCTACGACGGCAACTGCAAGGTGCAGTTCGACCTGCGCGGGCGCACACTGGCGCAGCAGCACGACACCTGGGTCGTCGGCTCGCACATGCCGAGCGCGCTGTTCGTGCTGCCGCGCCGCACCGACGTGCGCGCCCGCCATGCCGACGGGCAGGAGCCGGTGGTGCGCTTCGGCCACCCGCTGCACGCGGGGCAGACCCTGGCGCTGCGCGTGCATGACATCAGCCGCGGCGGCCTGGCCATCGTCGCTCACCCCGGCGAGGCGCCGTTGTCACCGGGCCTGTGGGTGGCCGGGGCGCAGATCGAGCTCGCGCCGGGCGGCATCGTCACCGCCGACTTCCAGGTGCAGAACGTGCTGCCGCACGACGAGGAAGAGCCCACCGTCCGCTTCGGCTGCGCCTGGACGCAGATGAGCGCGCAGGCGGTGCAACGCGTGCACGACTGGACACAGCGGGCGCGCCGGCGCAAGCAGCTGCTGTCGCTCTCGCTCGACCTCTGAGGCTGGCCGGCCTGGGCCGGGCCCGGGCGCCGATATCCCGGACCCCTCCTGGGGCCAACCAGCGACAACACGCGCCCGGCGCGGCGTAAGCTTGCCGGCATGCCCAAGCTGGCGTGGGTGCTGCTGCCACTGGCCGCCACGGTGGTCTGGCTGATCCTGTGCGCGTGGCGTGGCCGCCTGCCGGCGCGGCCGACGCTGAACGTGCTTTTCAGCCTGCTGCTGCTCGGCTACGTGGGCGGCACGGCGGGGCTGGGCATCTTCTGGGTCGCCAACCAGCAGCTGCCGGTCTTCGACTGGCACTACACATTCGGCTACGCCACGGTGCTGGTGCTGATCGTTCACCTCGGCTTCAACCTGCGCATCGTCGTGCAGCACCTGCGGTGGCTCATGCGCCGCGAAGCGGCGCCGACCTGGCCACGACCCCCCACGGCGCCGGCGGGTGACGCGGGCATCACCAGGCGGCGCCCGCTGCTCGGCGTGGCCGGCGCCGCGGCGCTGGCCGCCGCCTCGGGCCTGGGTTACCTCGTCGGCCTGCGCCACGGGCGCACCGAGTTGCAGCTGGGCGCCGGCG
>JALHOU010000014.1 GCA_022842825.1 Rubrivivax sp. | reverse complement strand
CTCGAACACGACTTGCGCTCGCCGACGTGGCAGCCGCTGCTCCAGCGCCTGGGCCAGCACCTGGAAGTCGTGCGTTACGACGAGCGCGGGTGCGGGCTGTCCGGTGCCGACGAGGTGCCGCCGTCGCTGGAGGCCTCGCTGGAAGAACTGGACGCGGTGGTGGCTGCCCGTGGCGCGCCACGGTTCGCGCTGATGGGCATCGGCGGTGGTGGGAACGCGGCCGTCGCCTATGCGGCACAACACCCGGACCGCGTGTCCCACCTGGTGCTGCTGGGATGCGCCAGCCACGGCTTGAACCACCGCAAAGCCCCGCCCGACGTGTTGGCTTTTCAGGAGGCCTGGCTGCGGCTGACTGAGCGAGGCTGGAGCGATAACCCTAATGTGCGGCAATTGCTGACCGGCCGCTACATGCCGGGCGCCACTGCAGAGCAAGCCGCTTCGTTCAACGAGCACCAACGTCTGAGCTGCGACGGCGCGCGTGCAGCGGCCATCTACCGCGCCATCGCCGCGACGGACGTGCGCGAATGGGCCCGCGCCGTGCGCGTGCCTACGCTGGTGCTGCACAGCGAAGGCGACTTGATCATTCCCGTCGCCCTCGGGCACCAACTGGCGGCGGCCATTCCGGATGCCCGCTTTGAGGCACTGCCATCGCGCAACTGCGTCCCGCTGGTGCCTGAGCCCGCGCTCGAACGCCTGTGCGAACTGATCACGGCATTCGTCACCGAGGCTGCGGCGCAGCCCGCGCTGACACCCGCCGAGCGAGCCTTGGCCGCGTTGGTCGGCCAGGGGCTGGACAACCTGCAGATCACGGCGCAGCTGGGCCTGGCCGAGAAGACGGTGCGCAATCGCCTCTCAGCGCTGTACGCCAAGCTCGGCGTGGAAGGCCGCGCGATGGCGGTGGTGAAGGTTCGCGAGCTCGGCCTCTAGGCTGGGCCAGAGCGGTGTAGGCCGCTCGAGGCCATCCCACGCCCGGCAGCCCCGGGACAAATGGCGGCAGCCCGGGACGCCTGTCCCGTAGCCGGCTGCAGGCTTGCGCGCTGCAATGGCGCATCGCCACCCGAGCAGCCCACCTGATGTGTGGACCCTGCTCCTGCCATCACCCGGATAGCGCATGACCCACGCCCTGAAGCTCAGCGTCCTGTATGGACACCCGACCGACCCGGTGGCCTTCGAGTCCCACTACCAAGGCGTCCACCTGCCCCTGACTGCCGCCATTCCGGGCCTCAAGCGCCGCGAGGTATCGAAAGGCCTGCCTGGGCCGGACGGTTCTCTCCCATCGTTCTACCGCCTGTTCGAAGCCTGGTTTGACAGTCCATCACACCTGGCCGCCGTCAGAAGCACGCCCGAATGGCTGGCTGCGACCGCCGACCTTTCCAACTTCGCCAGCGGTGGGGTTACCCTGCTGCTGTCGGAGCTGTCCTGATTCAACCCCACAAGGAGCCCATCATCATGAAGTCCCGACTCAATGCCGTGAAACTCACTTCCCTCTTTGCCCTGCGCAAGCCACCGCTGGCCGCCACTGCTGTTGCCGCCGGCATCGTCGCGTCGTTGGCCGCCTTGACCACCTTGAGCGC
The DNA here is from genome assembly GCA_022842825.1 of Rubrivivax sp. Taxonomy (GTDB): domain Bacteria; phylum Pseudomonadota; class Gammaproteobacteria; order Burkholderiales; family Burkholderiaceae_C; genus Rubrivivax. Next base: position 42,689 of record JALHOU010000014.1, on the reverse strand, counting down.
CAATCCCGCGTTCGCACAAGCAGGCAAGGCCGTCGAACTGCGCTACGCCACGGTCGCGCCGGCGAAAACGGTCTGGGTCAACCAGGCCGAGCGCGTGGTCAAAGCGGCCGACGAAGAAAGCGGCGGCAGCGTGAAGATCTCGGTCTTTCATTCCGGGCAACTCGGCTCTGAGGCCGATACCTTGCAGCAGATGGCGCGCGGGCGCATCGACATCGGGGCTTTCACGTCGGTCACTGCAGCGCTGATGGTGCCGGAAATGCTGGCGCTAACGGCGCCCTTCTACTTCACCGACAAGAAGGAAGGCGACTGCGTCATCGACAGCCTCACGCCCGTGGTGCGCGAGCTATGGGCCGGCAAGGGCGTGCAGTTCCTCGGCTGGGGCCACAGCGGAGAGCCCGTCGCGGCCGCCAAGCGGCCCCTGACTTCGCCAGCCGATGTCAAAGGGCTGAAGCTCTCGGTGGTGGGTACGAAAGCACCGGTCAACTACTTCACGGCCCTGGGCGGCAACCCGACAGCGGTGAACACGGCCGAGCTTTCAACGGCCTTGCAGACCGGGCTGATCGACTGGGTGCCCGTACCCACCACGTTCTACGTGGCGGCTGGCCTCGGCAAGGTGGCGCCCGTCATGACACGCCTGGAATACGCCGACTTCCCGACGCTGCATCTGATGAACAAGGCCACCTATGACCAGCTCAGCCCCGATCAGCAGCAGGCCTTGAGCCGCGCCTGGGCGCGCACCCCGACGGCGCAAATGCGCAAGGAGGTGCGCGACTTCGAGCAGGTGATGCGCAACGCGCATGAAAAGGGCGGTGGCCAGATCGTGCAACTGACGTCCGAGCAGCGCGAGGCCTGGCGCAAGACTTCGGCGCCGTTGTGGCCGAAGTGGATGGAGGACATCGGCCCCGGTGGGCCGAAGATGGCCGAACAGGTTGAAGTGGCGCGCAAGATTTGCGCGAAGCAGGGTTGACAGGCCGTGGGTGGGGCTAAAAAGGGCCTTGTGGCGCTGATGCCGCCGTGACCCCACCCTTGCCGCCGCCGCCTCCACACCCAGCGCCGGCCGTCGTGCAGCGCTTGCTCGCAGGCTGGCACCGCGCCGAATGCGCCATCGCGGTGAGCGCCCTTGCGCTCATCGCCTTGCTGCTGATCGGCGATACGTTCGGCCGCGAGTTGCTGTACCCGCTGGTGACCCTGATGGGCATCGACATCGGCCCCACAGGCATCGTGGGCGCGCAGAAGATGGCGGTGTTTGCGCTGGTCATCGCCACCTACGCCGGCATCGGCATTGCCACCGCCAGCGCGGCGCACCTGGTGCCGCAGGTGGCCTTTGGCGTGGTGCCGGCGAAGTGGGGCGGCACCTTGGACCGTGTGGCCGATGGGCTGAGCGGCCTGCTGCTGCTGGCTGCCGCCTGGTACGGCGCGCAGTTTGTGGCGGGCTCTTACGCCACGGGCATGCGCGCCAGCATGCTGCAGTGGCCTGTGTGGCCCTTCCAGCTGGCCATCCCTTTGGGCTTTGTATCCGCCGCCGTGCGCTACTTCTGCTACGCGCGCTGGCCGGCGCTGCGGCCGCGGCGCGCTGTGGTTGAGCAGTAGAGAGCAGGTGCCATGAGCGCACTCGCCGCATGGGCGCCCATGGCCCCCTTCGCGCCCATCGTTCTGGTGGCCGCGCTGCTGGTGCTGCGCCAGCCGCTGATGCTGATCCTGCTGGCGCTGGCCGCGCTGGTGCACCTGCTGTGGGGCCAGGGCCGGCTGGAGTACATCGCCGAAGACCTGTGGATCGCGCTGGACAAGGAGCTGATCCTGTCGATCCCGATGTTCATGCTGTGCGGGCAGGTCATGACGCGCGGCAGCACGGCGCGCAGGCTCATCCGCATCATGAAGGCGCTGACCCCGCGCATCCCCGGCGGGCTGGCGGTGGCCTGCGTGCTGAGCTGCGCGCTGGACGCTTCCATCTCCGGCTCGTCCATCGTCACCATGCTGGCCGTCGGCTCGGTGATGGTGCCCGCGCTGCTGAAGGCGGGCTACGAGAAGCGCTTTGCGCTGGGCGCAGTGATGTCGGGCGGCACGCTGGGCATCATCATCCCGCCTTCGGTGCCGATGATCCTGTACGCGCTGGTCACCGAGGCCTCGGTGGTCGACTTGTTCAAGGCCGGCATCGGGCCGGGGATCTTGCTCACGCTGGTGTTCACGGCCTACGCGGTGTGGAAGAACCGGCACATGCCGACCACGCCCTTCGATGCGAGCGAGTTCTGGGTTGCACTGCGTGAAGGCATCTGGGCGCTGCTGCTGCCGGTGATCCTGCTCGGCGGTATCTACAGCGGCTTCTTCAGCACCACTGAAGCGGCGGCGGTGGCGCTCGTTTACGCGGTGGCCATCGAGCTCTTCGTGCACCGCGAGATGAAGCTTGCCGACCTGTACGCCACGGTGCTGGAAGCGGCGCGCTTCGGCGGCGCGCTGTTCCCGGTGATTGCCTGTGCGCTGAGCCTGTCGCTGCTGCTCACCGAGCACCGCGTGCCCACGGCGCTGGTGCAGTGGGTGCAGCTTTACATCGAGAGCCCCATCACCTTCATCGTGCTCGTCAACCTGTTGCTCCTGGTGGTGGGCTGCGTGATGACGGTCGACGTGGCCATCCTCGTGCTGGCGCCGCTGCTGGTGCCCATCGCCGAGGCGTACGGCTACGACAAGGTGCTGTTCGGCATCATCATGATCCTGAACCTGGAGATCGGCTACCTCACGCCGCCTGTGGGCTTGAACCTGATCGTGGCGATGACGGCCTTCAAGCAGCCCTTCGGCACGCTGTGCCGTGCAGCGCTGCCCTTCATCGGCTTGATGCTCGGCTGCCTGGCGCTGGTGATCTGGCAGCCGTGGATTGCGGTGGGGTTGGTTCGGTGAGGCGCAAGGCAGGCGACTTGGGCGCCAAGGGTGCGCAACCACCCATCTCCGGGCACCTGGCTTCGAAGGGGAAGCCGTCGTGCGGGTACTCGACCGCTGTCCACACGACCCGAGCTGAACGCGCCCCTGGTCTGAGCATTTGAGGGCGGTACGCCCTCCTCGGCAGACCGGCCCGGTCTGCGGGCGCCTACCGCGATCACGGTAGGCCAAAACGCCGTCGCGGTATCGCGCCAAATGGCCCCGCTTCCTACAGTGCATCCATCGCAGGCCCAACGGTCTGCACGCACAAAGGAAGCCCGCCATGAAGACCTCGATCACGACCCGCCTCGCCAGCTTCGCCGCCGCTCTGGTGATCACGTTCACCACGGTGCAGGCGCTCGCCTCCTACGGGCTGCCGCCGGTGGCCGACACGGTCATGGCATCGGCCTGCCTGTGCCGTTGAGCCTGGTGCCACCCCGGGCCCGCCACCTGCATCTCGAACCGCAACACAAGGAACCCACCATGTCGCCTATCCGCATCCTTCGCCAGTGGCTGCGTGCCCTGAGCCCGGCCTTTCTCGCGCCGCTTCCCTCGGCCAGCCGTACTGAACAGGTGTCTGCTCAGGGTGAGTCGACCGCCGATGCCCACCCGGCCGGCCGCGCGCGGTGCTGGCTTGGCCGAAACCTCTGGTCCGCGCACGGAAGCGACACGCAGGGCTCATTCGTCGACGCCGGCGAGAGCTACTACGCGGCCAGCCGCGAGCGGATGATCGTCCGGGCCCTGTACGAGGGCTCGGTGCACTAGGCCTCGACGCCCAGGTCCACCTGATCGGCTTTGCCCAGCAGACGCCGAAGCCCATCAGACCCACCACGTCACTGCATTCGACCGCGGCCCATGCGCCGCACCTAGGAACACATCGTGAACACCGCCAGCCAAGCCCAAGCCCAAGCCCCCTTCATCGCGCCGCCTCAAGATCTGTGGACCGCGCCGCGCGCCTGGGCACGAGCGCTCGTGCGCCGGGCCATCGGGCCGGGGCGCAACGCACCGCCGATCGAATCGACCGTGTCGCTGAACCAGGGCGCCACGACCTGGGTCGCCAAGCCTTTCGGCCGCCGCGTGACCTGCGAGAGCGGCGCGCTCTGGCTGTGCTTCGACGGCGAGCCGCTGGACATCGTGCTTGAGCCTGGCGAATCGCACCTGTGCGCCAAGCGCTCGCCGCTGTCGATTCACGCGCTCTCGCCCAGTGTGGTCCGGCTCGCCTGACTGCGACCAGGACCCGCCTCGCCAGCTTCGCCGCCGCCCTGTGCCGGGCACCTGACCGGTACGGGAACACCCGATTCATGCATCGACGTCGTGCCGACCGGAGGCGACGTCGGCCTGCAGCAAGCGCTGCTTGTGCCACTCCGGCGACCACCCCGAAAGGAACTGAACCATGATCGCCTTCTATCGCAACGCCGCCATCGCCCCCGGCAAGGTCGGCAGCGCCGTCGCTTTCGCCCAGCAGATCGCCGCCTACATCAAGGACAAGCACGGCGTCGATCTGTCGATCGCGATGCCGGTGGCCGGCAATCCCAACCGCATCGGCTGGGCCGCCCGCTACGAGAATCTCGCCGTGTTCGAAGCCAAGTGGACGGCCATCACCAGCGACTCGCGCTACAAGGAACTGGCCGCCAAGGGCAGCGAGAACTTCATCGCCGGCACGATTCACGACGAGATCTGGCGCACGCTGTAAGCGGGCACGGGGCGGAGGTACAAGGAGCGAAGACCACGATGCCATCCATCCGCACTCCACTGATCGTTTCTGGGGCTGTGCTGGTCGTCGCCCTGGCGGCGCTGGCCGGGCTGCAGGCCGTCAACCACCGCAAGGTGCACGAGAGCCTGTGCTCGGCACCCGGGGTCACTTGCGCCCCGGGCGCCGGCTGGCTGGCGATCGAGGCCCGCATCGACCCGGCCGTGCTGCCGCCGGGGCTGCTGGGCCAGCCGCTGAAGGTGCAGGCCCGCACCGCGCTCGTTCGCAACGACTGCGACGCGCAGTGGCAGGCGGCGTTCGGTGCACGCATCGAGCTCGGCCCGCTGGACCTGGGCAAGCACTTCAAGAGCCAGGGCGCCTGCGTCGACGTGTTCAGGCAAGCCGTGCGCGGCCGGTTGCTGCATGCGCAGCTGAGCTGCCAAGGGCGCGACGTGGCCGCCCGGCTCGACCCGGCCACCTTGCACTGGGGCAAGGATCTCGCCGTGAAGCTACAGGCCGAAGTGGCAGCCGATGCGCAGGCGACATGCGCGGCCTTGTGGCGCGAGGCGCAGGGCGATGGCTCGGGCGGCCTGCCCGCCGTGAAGCGCCTGGCGCTGGATCTGCGCTGGGGTCTCCCTTTCGAAGAGGCTGGCAAGCTCTTGTCGACGCCGGCGGCGCAGGCAGCGCGGGAACAGGGCGCAGGCGGTTGGCTGCGCCGCGGCCTCGCGCTGATGAGCACGGCGCAGGACGTGCAAGTCACGTTGCCGGACGGCCGCGCCACGCTGCGCTTCGCCAGCGCTCCGGGCCAGGGCCTGCCGCCCGCCTCGCCTGAACTCACGCTCACGCTCGCGGCCGAGGGCAGCGTGCTGAAGTGGCTGCCCGAAGAGATCAAGGGGTCTGTGACGCCGGCCCGCCCCTTGAGCCTGCGATGGAACCTCGACCACGAAACCGGCCGTGTCTTCGTCAACGACCGGCCCGTCGAGCGGCAGGCGGCGCGTCCTCGCCCGCCCGGCCCGAACGCGATCGGCGCCGATGAGTGCCAGGGGCCGGCGCCCACGACGGCGCTGCATTTCGTGGAAGCCGCCGACAGCGGCGAAGCCGTCGACCCGGCACAGCTGCAGGCGATTCTGCGGACGCTGGATGAAGCCAACGCCGGCCCGGGCGCCATCGTCTCCGTGTTCGTGCACGGCTGGCAGCACTCGGCGGCACGCGGCGACAGCTACGTCTGCGACTTCGCGCGGTTGATGACTTCAGTGGAGATGATGGAGACGCAGGCCGCGCGCTCCTCCGGCCGCCCGGCGCGCAAGGTGCTCGGTGCGTATGTGGGCTGGCCCGGCAACCCGTACGGCCTCGATCTCGCCAACGGCACCACGTTCTGGAACCGGCTGCACGTGGCCGACCGGCTGGGGGCCGAGGGTTCGGTGCTTCGGCGACTGATCCCGGGCCTGGCGCAACGGGTGGCGGCGCGCGCGGGCGACGCGCGGGCCGACCGACGCAGTGTCCTCATCGTCACCGGTCACAGCATGGGCGCGCGGGCCGTGTTCCATGCCGTGCGCGATGGGCTGATGCAGGCGCCGCCGGCCTCGGCCGCGGTGCGGGCGGCTCCGCACCCCGATCTCGTGCTGCTCGTCAACCCGGCCTTCTCGGCCGACCTGTACCGCGACATCCACGAACAGGAGGTGCAGTGTCGACCCATCGGCGTGCGGCTGCTCTCCTTCTCGTCGAAGGCCGACCGCGTGACGCGCGAGATCTACCCGGCCGGCCAGACCGTCACCTTCGACCGCGGCGCGCCGAAGGCGGCACCGTTCCCGGAGTACATCTACACCGCGGCCAACTTCGGCGAGTTCGTGACGCACCGGCTGCGCCTCACGCCCTTGCAGGGCGAGCCGCCGCGGCCCGACGGCGAGCAGAGCATCTTGCGCGGCTTCCAGCGCGTGCCAGCGGGCTCCGGCGAGCTGTACCGGGACAACCCCGTGACCGTGTTCCGCCAGCCGGCGAGCGGCACGCCCAGGGCGGGAGACGCCTGGTACCGCATGCAGCTCGAGCGTGTCGGCACGCAGGCGGGCCGCTGCCCGGACAGCCTGTCGAAGGTGATCGAAGTGGACGCGCGCATCGTGCCCGACCACGGCACGATCTTCACGCCCGCGTTCATGGAGTACGTGGTGCGGACGCTGAACCGCGCGGCGCTCGCCTCCTAAGGGCTTCCTCCGGTGGCCGACACGGTCGTGGCATCGGCCAGCGCCTGCCGCGATCACGGTGGGCCGAAGCGCCGTCGTGAGCGGGGGCTCCCGTTGAGTGCGCTCAATCGATGCCACGCAAGCCTGCCTAGCATGATTGCCAGGTGCAGAGACTCTCGGAGGACGTCGATGAAGATCGGAACTCGAGTGGCGCGGCTCGTCGTCGTGTCGGCAGGGTGGTTGTGCGTGGCCTCGGGCATGGTCTGGGCTCAGGCGCCGGCGCTGGCCCCCGGGCAGGTGCCCGGCAACGAGATCCAGGCGTGGCTGGAAGCGGACGGATTTGCGGTCGGCGGGATCAACCTCGCCAATGGCTGCTACTTTCTCGCCCGAGGTGCGGGGAAGGCGCGCACCCAGAGCATCCAGTGCGTCAACATGGCGCCGTTCTCGGTGACGGGTGAAGGCAAGGTGTCGGGCAACCAGTTCTGCTCGAAGTTCGACTATCCCGATGGCACGAAGGTCGACCGCTGTCTCGACGTCGTCAAGGTCGGCGAGAACAAGTACGAACTGCGCACCGAGGGCCGAACGACGACCCTGCTCTATCGCCTCGTGCGCTGAGCGCCACGGGCCGACAGGCCGAGCACGGCTCAAGCACGGCCCACGAATCAACTCAACGGGCTCAGGCATCACGCCTGAGCTGTTGCTGCTTGCGGCCCGGCGGATTCGCCGCCGCGCCTGTGCGACCACCGTGCAGCCGACTCGGCCCGCCAACTGCTCTCCGAGGGCCGCCCGTTGCGCACTCGCGTTGCGCGCGCGCCAGCGGTGACGGCGGCCACAGCGGGCGCACGCGGTCAACGATCTGTCGTCATTTATGACCCCTGTTTCGCCGAATGACGAGGCAAGGGTTGCCGATACTGCCGGCGGTACGAGACTGGCGCGAGCACTCCTGCGTCTGGCCGCCGTGCATGCAGCCTCGCGCCGGCGGCAGCCGCCAAAGGCACGACCAAAGCATCAGAAATGCCACACATGACCACTGTGTCCCCCGTGTTCGGCCTTGCCAGGCGCTTGCTTGTTGCTGCCCGGACTCTGCCCCTCGCCCACGGCTGCGCGGCCAGCTTCGCCGCGACCGGCGCGCGCTTCCTTCCATGAGCATCCAAGTCGATCTCGGTCTGGCGCTGTCGATCGCGGCCATCGTCGCGCGTGAAGCGGTGAGCCTCACCGTCACGGCCAACCGCGTCATCGAGGAGAGCGACCGCCTCATCCAGGACCATCTCGCGAAGACTGGCGACCTGGGTCACGATGGGCTGCGCGCGCTGGCCACGACGATTGATCGGCAGCAGACCCTCATGTCCGCGCTGAACGCGAACGCGTTGACCGCCGTGCGGATGGCCTCGGGGCACCTGACGGCCTCGCTTGCGCAGGCGCTGGCGGCCGAACATCGCGGGCGCGGCGAAGCCGAAGAGCAGCGCTCGGCGGCGCACTTCCTCCGCGCGCTCGGCGACCTCGAGCGCACGATCCTGCGGTGTGGGCGGCAGATGCGGGAGGTCAGCAAGTCCGTGTCCCAGGCGGCCGATCGTGCAGGGAGCCAGTTCCTCGCGATGCAGACCTGCACCCGCCTGCTCAATCGCCTGTCGGGGCGCCCACCTCTCTGAGAGCACGTGGCCCGCCGCGGCCACCTCGTCCCGGCTCGACAGCAGGCGCGCCAAGTGCACGGCCGCGCGGCCGGCGCCATCGGCGATCTGATGCCGGCAGTCCACGAAGCCGGCCACGGCGAACGTCGAGCCGTCGACTGACGCGCTCGCCAAGCGACCCGCGCTCCGACGAACGGTAGCCGAGTCGGGATGACCGGCATAACGTCAATCCGGTCAAGTATCGCGAAGTAACGTGGGGCACGCCGCGATCCGCGACGCATTCCACCGCGCGCGGAATTCCCTTGAGGTTCGAGGCTCATTGGCCCCTCATCCAGGGGCTGTGGCGACTCGCACGCCGGGGCGACCTCGCAGAACAATTCCGTTGTCGCGAAGCGCAGGGACGTGCATGCCTCAGGCAGTCCACACGAGAGATACAGGTAGTAACCGCATGCTCTGCGGCTCGCGAGACCCTTCGCTTCCGTCGCCGCGTTGGCGCATCCGGAATGCCGACCTCCCAAGCGCTCGACACCCGTCCCGGACCCATCGATGAGTTCCCTTTTCACACGCGCCTGTCCAGCCCGAGGCTTCACGCTCATCGAGCTGATGATCACCGTGGCCATCGTCGCCATCCTGTCGACGGTGGCCTACCCGAGCTATCGCGACTACGTGGTGCGTGGTCACATCACCGACGGCATCAACGGCCTGGCGGGCGTGCGCGCAAACATGGAGCGGCACTTCCAGGACAACCGCACGTTCGCGACGGTGGGTACGTTCACGACACCCTGCGGCACGGCGACGGCATTCGGGTCTTTCACCGTCAGCTGCTCCGGCACGCCGGATGGCACGACCTTCACCTTGCAGGCGGTGGGCAGCGGGCCGACGGCCGGTTTCACCTTCACCATCAATCAGCTCGACGTGCGAGCGACGACCGCGGCGCCCACCGGCTGGGCGACGTGCGCCACGCAGTGGATGACCAAGAAGGGGCAGACATGCTGAGTGCGCCGGCGAGAGAACCTTTCGTCGGCCGCGTCGGCCACGGCTTCACGCTGATCGAGCTCATGATCACGATCGCGCTGGCGGCGCTTCTGCTCAGCCTGGCCGTGCCTTCGTTTGTCACCTGGGTGCGCAATGCCCAGGTTCGCACTGTGACCGACAGCCTGCAGAACGGGTTGCGGCTGGCGCAGACCGAGGCCGTGCGTCGGCAGCGGCAGATGGTGTTCTTTCTCAGCGAAAGTGCGGCCTGCGACGTGGCCAACACGGCGAGTGCCAACGGCCGCTTCTGGGTCATCCGTACCGTGCCCCTGCTGGACGGCGAAGCCGCTCAGGTCGTGCAGTGCGGCACGCTTGCGGATGTGGCCGCCGGGACCAGCATTACCGGGCCGGCGGCCCTTTGCTTCGGCTCCTCCGGGCGCCTGGTGGCCAATCCCACCCCCGGAGGTGGCGCCGCCTGCGCGCTCGATGCGAACGACCTCAATCGCCGATTCAACGTGGCGAGCAGTGGAGCCAACCGCACTCTTCGGGTCACGGTCTCGCTGGGCGGGCAACTGCGCCTGTGCGACCCGGCCCGCACGCTGACCGACGCACAACCCGACGGGTGCCCGACATGAAGCCGCTCCAACGTTCTCGCCGGCCCCGCCGAGGTGTCTCGATGATCGAGGTGCTGGTCTCCACGCTGCTGATTTCGGTGGGTCTGGTCGGCGTGGTCTCGCTGCAGGCGCGCGCCGTCCAGATCTCGGTGTCGGCAGAAGACCAGTTGCGTGCCTCCCTGCTGGCCAATGAGCTGGCCGCCCAGATGTGGACGGCACGCACCATCACGCTGCCGAGCGCAGTCACCGACGCCTGGGTCGCGCGCGTCGCCGACACCACCGCCGCCGGCCTGCCGAACGGGCTTGGAACGGTGGCGGTCAGCGGCGGCACCGCCCGCATCACGGTGGCCTGGCGGCCGGTCACGGCGCCGGCCACCCAGGCCCGCCACCAATTCGTCACCGACGTCACGTTGCCATGATGCGAACGGTCAAACCCCACGGCCTCACGCTCATCGAGTTGATGGTGGCCATCACTCTGGGCATGTTGCTGATGGTCGTGGTCAGCGGCCTGCTGGTCCGGCAGGAAGGCGCCCGGCGCACGTTGACCTCGACCAACGACGTCGTGCTCAACGGGGCGCACATCACGCACGTGCTCGACCGTCTGCTGCGCGGCGCCGGGTCGGGATTCAGCCAGCCCTGGCAGTTGACCTACGGCTGCCGCCTGACCGTCGCCCGGGCCGGTGCCCAGTTGCTGCCGCGCACCACAGACTGGCCGGCACCGTTCAGCAGCGTGAGCCGCAGCCCGCGCCTGGCGCCAGTGCTGGTGCATGCCGGCGCCGGAACCGGCGGCAGCGACGTGCTGGTCGTGGCCAGCGGCCACTCGGCCCTTGGCGAGTTGCCGCTGCGCCTGTTGCCCGGCTCGGCCACCGCCAGCAGCGTGCGCGTGCCGGCCACGGTCGGACTGCGTCAGCGCGACCTGATCCTGCTGGCCGAGCAGGGGCGGGCCGACTGCATGCTGCAGCAGGCGGCCGCCGGATTCGCCGGCGGTGCAACGCAGCAGATCGACTTCGGCGCCGACTACGGCGCCGCGACGATCGGCACGGTGAACCTGGCGGATTTCGGCAGCGTCGGTGAAGTCAACGTCGTGCCGCTGGGCAACGACAGCGGGAATGCACCCTCGTTCCTGCTGCTGGGTGTCGGTGCCGATCGCACGCTCGTGTCGTTGGACATGGTGCGGCTGGCCGGCGGCGCCGCCGACCCCGTCGTGCCGCTGGCCGACGGGGTCGTCGAGTTGCGCGCCCGCTACGGCATCGACACAAACGACGACCGCATCGTCGATCAATGGGTCGACCCCGCGGCCTCGCCTTGGACGGCGGCGGCGCTGATGGACGGCAGCCCGACAGGACAAGCCAACCTCTACCGCATCCTGGCCGTGCGGGTTGCGGTGGTCCTGCGCAACGCCACGCGGGAGCGCGCCGCCGTCACAGGCGGCAGCCTGGTGCTCTTCCAGGACCTGGATGCCGCGCTCCGGCACACGCTCACGATCGGATCCGACGACCAGCGTTTCCGCTACCGCGTGCTGGAGTTCACCGTGCCCTTGCGCAACGTGATGCTGATCTGACGCCATGCCCGCCTTGCCCATGCAAACCCGTTCGATGAAGCGCACACCACGTGTGCGCAAGCTGCCAAGGGGCGCCACGCTGGTGATGGCGCTGATCGCGCTGCTCATCCTGATGATTGGCGCGGCCGCGATCGTGCGTTCGATGAACATCTCGATGTCGAACACCGGCAACCTGTCCTTCAAGCGCGACCTGACCAACCAGGCCGAGCGTGCCGCATCCTCGGTGATGACGATGCTGCAAAGCGGCGCCATCTCCAGCGAGACTGCGCGCCAGACCAGCCTCACGTCGAGCAACTACAGCGCCACCATCCTGCCCACCAACGCGCAGGGCATTCCGACGGCCTTGCTGGCCACCGACGCCGCCTTTGGCGCCGCGTGGAACACGGCCAATGACATCGCCGTGGCCGACCAGGCCATCACCGTGCGTTGGGTGCTCGACCGCCTGTGCGCCAACACGGGCGCCGCCGACGAATCGCATTGCACGATGTACGACGCGGGTACGACCAGCAGCGACAGCGCCAGTCAGCGCAACAGCGCCCAGAACGCCTCGGCCACGGGCCTGGGGGCGCTGCAGCGGCAGGTCGTCTACCGCTTGAGCATCCGTGCCACCGGGCCGCGCAATACGCAGTCCTTTCTGCAGACCACCTTCACGCTGTAGGCCAGGGATCCGCCATGAAATCACGCCAAGGCACTGTCAGCCGTCCCGGCAGCCATCGTGCGGCACCCCCGCTCGTCGCGCTGGCCCTCGCCTGGGGCCTTTGCTTCAACGCAGCCTGGGCCACCACGCCGCTGGCCGACCGACCCGTGCTGAGCGGCATCACGCCGCCGGGCAACGTGGCGCTGGCGCTGTCGGTCGAGTACCCCACGGTGGTCAGCGTCGCCCACCTGGACACCGACTACGACCCCGACAAGAGCTACATCGGCTACTTCGACCACCGGAAGTGCTACGCCTACGTCTGGAATGCCACCGAGTCCGAGCGCCACTTCGCGCCGGCCGGGCTGGCCGCCTCGCGCCGCTGCACCGGCGCCAACTCGGCGAAGTGGAGCGGCAACTTCCTGAACTGGGCCACGATGCAGACCATCGACCCGTTCCGCATGGCGTTGACCGGCGGCTACCGGGTGCGCGACACGACCACCGAGACCTGGCTCGAGAAGGCCTACGCGTCGGGGCAGGGCGGCACATCCAACTTCCCCGACCGTGGCCTGTCCAGTGGCGGGCGGATCAGCGACGCGACGCCGTTCGACTCGTGGTCCAGGCTCAATCTGCGCATCCAGGGCATCGGCAACACGCTGCGCTTCACCAACAGCAACAACACCAGCGACCTCTACTCGGATCCGCTGCAGTCGGTCTACAACCCGGCCGACGCGGTCGCGAACGACCGTTCCTACGAGGTCAGCGTGCGCGTCAAGGTGTGCGACAGCTCGGCCGCCGCCGGCGGCCTGGAGCCCAACTGCACAGCCTACCCGGCGGGCACGTCCAAGCCCACGGGGCTTCTGCAGCAGTATGCCGAGCGCATGCGCTTCTCGGTGTTCGGCTACCTGAACGACCACACTTCCACCCGCGACGGAGGTGTGCTGCGTGCCAAGCAGAAATTCCTGGGCCCGACCTACCGGCTCACCCCCACCGCGTCGCCGACGGCCAACGCCGCGAACGAATGGGCCGCGGACACGGGCATCTTCATCACCAACCCCGACGGCGCAGATGCCACCGCGTCGACGGCCGCATTCGGCGTCGCCATCAACGACAGCGGGGTGGTCAACTACCTCAACAAGTTCGGTCAGGTCGCGCTGGCCGGCGGCGTCGCGCGAACCACCAGCAGCTGGTACAAAGGGCTCGACCCGGTCGGTGAGTTGTACTACGCGGCGCTGCGGTACCTGAAGAACCAGGGCAACGTCGCCGAGTGGTCGTCGATGGGAATCGCCTCGGCGACGACGCGCACACGCTGGATGGACGGCTTCCCGGTCATCACCGAGTGGGGTGACCCGCTGCAGTACTCATGCCAGCGCAGCGTGATCCTGGGCATCGGCGACGTCAACACCTGGAACGACAAGAACCTCCCGGGTGTCAGCATGACCGCCTCGGAGCCGACCAAGCCGGCTGCGGTGTCCGGCGACACCACGGTGAACGCGGCCACTGCCACCAACAAGGTGGGCGCGCTGCACGGCATGGGTGCGACGCTCGGCTCCACGCTCAATCTGGGCTCCGGCGGGCAGTCTGGCTACCACATCGCCGGGTTGGCCTATGCGGCGAACACCACCGACATCCGTCCCGATGACCCGGCTCAGCCGAAGACGCGCGGCAAGCAGACGGTGCAGACCTACTGGATGGACGTGCTCGAGTACAGCACCTACCGCGAGAGCAACCAGTACTACCTGGCCACCAAGTACGGCGGCTTCACGGTGCCCGACGATTTCGACCCCTGGACGCGCGCCACCGATCTCCCGCTGGCGTGGTGGAGCACCAGCGGCGAGACGGCGCACACGACCACCACCCAGGCTCGGCCCGACAACTACTTCGTCGCCTCGCGCCCGGACAACGTCGTCAGCGGGCTCACGCGTGCCTTCGAGCGCATCAACGAGGGCTTCCGGCAGTTCACGACGGCGTTCTCGACCTCCGCGCCGCAGGTGGCGCAGTCCGGCGTGGCCAGCTACAGCGCGCGCTACGAGCCCTCCGACTGGTCGGGCGAGGTGGTCGGCAGCACCACCACCTTCGACGCGACGACCGGGCAGCCGACGCAGACCGTCGCCTGGTCGTTCTCGACGCAGCTTGATGCCCAGGCCAGCGGCAGTGGCTGGGACACCGGGCGCCGCATCGCGACGTGGAACCCAGCCACCGGTGCGGCGGTGGCGTTCCGGCATGCCAACCTGTCTACAGCACAACGCACCGCGCTGGACACCTCCTACCGCACCGGCGACGACAGCGCCGACTACGTCAACTACCTGCGCGGCCAACGCCTTCACGAGACCAGTTCCTCCGACTCCAGCAGTGCCCGGGCCTACCGCTCCCGCAGCCGGCTGCTTGGCGACATCGTGAACTCCCGACCGCGGGTTGTCGGGGCGCCCAACGAGCCGTGGTCGTCGGCCACCAACCCGGGCTACTCCACCTTCAAGACCACGCATGCCGCGCGCACGCCTGTGGTGTACGTCGGCTCGAACGCCGGCATGCTGCATGCGATCAACGGCAACCTCTCCGGCGCCGGTGCCGGCACCGAACTCTTCGCCTATGTGCCGGGGCGGCTGGCCGAAGGCCCCACCGGTGCCCCGGGCACCACCGGCCTGGCCGCGCGCGGCAATCCGGCGCTCCAGCACAAGTACTTCGTCGATGCGTCGCCGATGGTGATCGACATCGACTTCGCTCGCACCGTGGGCTCCGGCAGCGCAACACCGGATTGGCGAACCCTGCTCGTCAGTGGCCTCGGCAAGGGAGGCAAGAGCTACTTCGCCATCGACGTCACCGACCCCAGCACATGGACGACCGAGAGCGCGGTCGCCGGCAAGGTGCTGTGGGAGTTCACCGACGCCGACCTGGGCTACACGTTTGGCGAGCCGCAGATCGTCAAGACCCAGCAACACGGCTGGGTGATGGTGTTCGGCTCGGGCTACAACAACACCGACGGCGTGGGCTACATCTACATCGTCAACCCACGAACCGGTGCGCTGATCCAGAAGATCAGCACCGGCGTTGGCAGTCCGACCAGCCAGGCCGGCCTGGCGCACGTCCAGGCTTTCCTGCTCGACCGCACGGACGGCACGGCTGACAGCCTCTATGCCGGCGACCTGCTCGGCAACCTCTGGCGGTTGGACCTGACGCCGGCCACGGGGGCCTATGCCGCGCCGACGCGGCTGGCCACGCTCGCCGACAGCGGCGGCACCGCGCAACCCGTGACGACGCGGCCGCTGGTCGTGGTGCAACCGGGCAACCAGCGCCGTTGGGTGACCGTGGGCACCGGCCAGCTGCTCGACACGGCCGACCTTTCCAGCACCCAGCAGCAGACGATGTATGCCATCGTCGACGGCACGGCGCGCCGTTTCAATGCCACGGCGCCCGCCGGCTTCAGTTTCCCGCTGGCGCGCAACAACCTGCTTGGCCTGAGCGACATCCGCAATGCGATCGTGCTCAACCTGTCCAACGAGTTGGGCTGGCGCTTCGATCTGCCCACGGTAGCGTCCGGGCCGTCGTACCGCGTGTCTACCGAGTCCACTTCGTTCTTCGGCGTCGTGGAGTTCCTGGCGATGAGCCCGGCCAGCGACGACCCGTGCCGGGCCGGCCAGAGCCGCGCCTACGCCATCGACCTCGGCACCGGCCAGAGCAACCTGTTGGCCAGCGACGGGACGACCCTGCCTTTCTACGCGGTGACCGATGGCGTGGCGACCGAGCAGCGCTCGCTCAGTGTTTCCCAGTCCGGACAGATCGGCCGCCGTCGGCTGGTCGTGTGCACCGACCAGGGCGGATGCCAGGCGCTGAACACCCGCACGCCCCCGGGCATCGGGCTGCGCAGGCTGAACTGGCGGGAGCTGATCCTGGCCGACTGACGCCTGCGCGCTGCGCGCGTCCCCGAGCCCGGCCTGGGCGCGCCGGGCTCGGCGCCGCAGCGGGTCAGGCCGTGCCCAACTGGCCGGCCAGTAGGCGTGCCACGTGCACCGCGGTGCGGCCGGCGCCGTCGGCAATCTGATGCCGGCAGCTCGTGCCGTCGGCCACGACGACGGCCTCGGGCGCCTTGCGGATCGCCGGCAACAGGCTCAGTTCGGCCATCTGCATCGAGACCTCGTGGTGCCGCGCTTCGTAGCCGAAGATGCCGGCCATGCCGCAGCAGGAGCTTTCGATCAGCTCGGGCTTGGCGCCCGGGATCAGGCGCAGCACCTCCAGCACCGGGCTGACCGCGCCGAAGGCCTTCTGGTGGCAGTGGCCGTGCACGAGCAAGGGCCTGGCCGGCTCGCCGGGCGGGTCGAGCGGGCGCAGCCGCGGCAGCGCGAAGCGCCCGGCGCGTGCTTCGCGCGCGACGAACTCCTCGAACATCAGCGCCTGCCGCGCCACCCCCTCGGCACGCGGCCCGAGACCCATGACGAGCGCTTCGTCGCGCAGCGTGAAGAGGCACGAGGGCTCAAGCCCGACGATGGCGACGCCGGCCTCGGCCAGCGGGTGTAGCGCGTCGACGAGCGCGGCCAGGCGCGCTCGTGCCTCGTCCACCATGCCGGCGGCCAGCCAGGTGCGTCCGCAGCAGTGGTGTCCGCCGGCCTTGGCCACCGTGTGCAGCGTGTGGCCGGCGGCGCGCAGCACCTGCGCCGCGGCGAGCGCGTTCTCGCCTTCGAACAGGCCGTTGAAAGTGTCGACGAAGAGCACCGCGGCCTTGCCGCCCGGCGCGCGCGCCGCGGTGATCGTCGCTTCGATGCTGGCGAAGGCGCTGTGATCGTGCGCTTGCCAGAACGTATCGCGGCGCCAGCGCGGCAGCTTGCGCTGTGCCGAGAGGCCGAGCCAGCGCTCGGAGAGCTTCGCGGCGCCCGGCAACGCATCGCGCAGGTTCATCAGCCACGGCCAGCGGCTGGCGCGATGGCCGTACTCCGGCAGCGCGGCGATGAGCCGGTCCTTCAGCGGGCTGCCGCGCAACGCGTGCCGCTGTGCCTGCACCTCGAGCTTCATGCGCGCCATGTCCACGCCGGTGGGGCAGTCGCGCTTGCAGCCCTTGCAGCCCACGCACAGGTCGAGCGCCTCGGCGACAGCGTCGCTGGCCAATGCGGCCGGTCCCGTCGCCATGCCGCCTTCGGTTCCGCCGGCCGGGGCCAGCTGCCCTGACAGCGCCAGCCGAAGTGTGTTGGCGCGGCCACGCGTCAGGTGCACCTCGTCGCGCGTGACGCGGTAGCTCGGGCACATCGTGCCGGCGTCGAACTTGCGGCAGTGGCCGTTGTTGTTGCACATCTCCACGGCCATGGCGAGGCCGCCGGTCGTGTCGCCGCCGGTGCCGGGTGCGGTGAGCGCCTCGGTGACGGGGTCGTTCTGCACGTTCCACGCCGACCAGTCGAGCGCGGGTTTCAGCTCGACGCGCCGGTAGGGCTTCGGCGCCGAGGGCGGCGGGAAGCGAAAGAGCGACCCGTCGTCCATCTTCGGCGGGTCGATCATCTTGCCGGGGTTGAGGAGGTGGCCCGGGTCGAGCTCGTCCTTGATGGCGCGGAAGGCCTCGTTCAGTTTCGGGCCGAACTGCCACTCGATCCACTCGCCGCGGCACAGGCCGTCGCCGTGCTCGCCGCTGTAGGCGCCCTTGTACTTGCGCACAAGCGCGCTCGCCTCTTCGGCGATGGCACGCATGCGTGCCGCGCCACCGGCGGCGCCGTCGCGGCGCATGTCGAGGATGGGCCGCACGTGCAGCGTGCCCACCGAGGCATGCGCGTACCAGGTGCCGTGCGTGCCGTGGCGCGCGAAGACCTCGGTCAGCGCGTCGGTGTAGTCGGCCAGGTGCGGCAGCGGCACTGCGCAGTCCTCGATGAAGCTCACCGGCTTGCCGTCGCCCTTGAGGCTCATCATGATGTTGAGCCCGGCCTTGCGCACCTCCCACAGGGCCTTCTGCGCCGCGTCGTTCTCCATGCGCACCACGCCACCGGTGACGCCGGCGTTGGCCGTACCGGTTGCGGCTCCCGCGAGGCCGAGCCGGTCGCCCGCCAGCTGCACGAGGCGGTCGAGTTGCGCCGCGAGCGCGGCCTTGTCGGGCCCGGCGAACTCGACGAGCAGGATGGCCGCCGGCCGCCCGATGAGCGCCGTCTCCATCACCGCCTTGAACGCCGGGTTGGCCAGCGCCAGCTCGATCATGATGCGGTCGACCAGCTCCACCGCCGTCGGCCCGAGCTTCACGATGTGCTGCGCCGCTTCCATCGCGGCGCGGAAGGTCGGGAAGTTCACGACCCCAAGCACGCGGCCGCGCGGCAGCTCGGCGAGTTGCAGCGTGAGGCTCTTCGTGCAGGCGAGCGTGCCCTCCGAGCCCACCAGCAGGTGCGCGAGGTTGGCGTGGCCGTTGGCGGTGTAGGGCCGCTCGTTCCGGTTACGGAAGATGTCGAGGTTGTAGCCGCCGACGCGGCGCAGCACCTCCGGCCAGCGAGCGTCGATCTCCCCCGCGTGCTGCTCGGCGAGCCCGCGCACGAAGTCGGCGATGCCCCGGGCACGGCCCGTGAGGGCGTCCACCGGGCCGAAGTCGGCGAGCGTGCCGTCGGCCAGCCAGGCGCTGGCGCCAAGCACGTTGTGCACCATGTTGCCGTAGGCGATGGAACGGCTGCCGCAGCTGTTGTTGCCGGCCATGCCGCCCAGCGTGGCCTGGGCGCTGGTGGACACGTCCACCGGGAACCACAGGCCGTGCGCCTTGAGCTCGGCATTGAGGTGGTCGAGCACCAGGCCGGGCTGCACGACGGCGCGGCGGTTGGCCACGTCGACCTCGAGCACGCGGCGCAGGTGCTTGCTGTGGTCGATGATGAGCGCCGCGCCGGTGGTCTGCCCGCACTGGCTGGTGCCGGCGCCGCGCGGCAGCACCGGCACTTTCAGGTCGCTGGCGATGTCCAGCGCCGCGGTCACGTCGGCCTCGTCGCTTGGCACGAACACGCCCACCGGCATGATCTGGTAGATCGAGGCGTCGGTGGCATAGCGCCCGCGCGAGGCGCTGTCGAAGAGGACCTCGCCGCGCGTGTGCTGGCGCAGGTGCCGCGCGAGCGCCTGGCTTGCGTCGTTGGCGTTCGTGCCGCCCGTGCCCGCGCCAGTGGCGCCGTTGTTGCCGCGCACGCCGCTCACGCTGCGCGTGCCGCCCGCGCCCGCCGCCACAGCGCCGCGCCCATCGGCCACAGCAGGATCAGGAAGGTCGCCGCAGCCAGGCCGCCGGCGATGGGGCGCGTGAAGAAGACCGTCGGGTCGCCGTCGGACTTGATCATCGAGGTGACGAAGTTCTCCTCGAGCATGCCGCCCAGCACCACGCCCAGGATGGCCGGCGCCGTGGGGAAGCCGTTCTCCTCCAGCACGAAGGCGAGGAGACCGAACACGAGGATCAGCAGAACGCCGAAGACGGTGTTGTTGATGGCGAACGAACCGACCGCGCAGAAGAGCAGGATCACCGGCATCAGCAGCTTCTGCGGTGCGCGCAGCACCCGCTTGGCAGCCTTGATGGCCATCCAGCCGAGCGGCAGCATGATGAGGTTGGCGAGAATGAAGACGAGGAAGATCGCGTAGACGTTCTGCGGGTTGTTGAGGAACAGCGTCGGCCCCGGGTTCATGTTCTTCATGTACAGCACGCCGATGGCGATGGCGGTGATCGAGTCGCCCGGGATGCCGAACACCAGCGCCGGCACCCAGGCCCCTGCGAGCGCCGAGTTGTTGGCCGCGCCCGACTCGATGATGCCCTCGACGTGGCCGGTGCCGAACTTCTCCGGCTCCTTCGAGAAGCGCTTGCTCGACGCGTAACTGATCCACGAGGCGATGTCGGCGCCGGCGCCGGGCTGGATGCCGACGGCCGTGCCGATGGCGCTGCCGCGCACGAGCTGCCACTTGTACTTCTTCGTCAAACCCCACATGCCGGTGAAGACGTTGCCGATCGACTGCGTGGCGATCTGAACCGGCGGTGTCATCGAGGTCACGTAGCGCAGGATCTCCGATACCGCGAACATGCCCACCATCACCGGGATCAGCGAGACGCCGCCGGTGAGCTCGGCGTTGCCGAAGGTGAAGCGCGGGTGCGCGCCCGGGTTGTCCAGGCCGATGGCGGAAACGAGCAGGCCGATCATCAGCGCCACCACCGCCTTGAGCTTGTTGCCGGCGCCGATGAAGACCGCGCCCGACAGGCCGAGCACGACGAGCCAGAAGTACTCGAACGACGAGAACTTGAGCGCCACCTCGGCGAGCGCCGGCGCGAAGGCAATGAGCACCGCCGTGCCGAAGAGCCCGCCGATGGCCGAGAAGACGAGGCCGGCGCCAAGGGCGGTCTCGGCCTGGCCCTTCCTCGTCATTGCGTAGGCCTCGTCGGTGTACGCCGCCGACGCCGGCGTGCCCGGGATGCGCAGCAACGCGCCGGGGATGTCGCCGGCGAAGATGGCCATGGCCGTGCACGAGACGATGGCTGCCACCGCCGGCACCGGCGGGATGAAGAAGGTCACCGGCACCAGCAGCGCGGTGGCCATCGTGGCCGTGAGGCCGGGGATGGCGCCGACGAAGAGGCCGAACAGCGACGAGGCGAGGATGACCCACAGGACGTAGGGGTCGAACACGAGGCCGAAGGCCTGCGACATCACCGACCAGGTCATGGCGGGCGCCCTTCGTCAGTACAGCACGGGCAGCACGCCCCAGGGCAGCGGCACGCGCAGGCCCTTGTAGAAGGCGAGGTGGATCGACACGGTGGCCACGACGGCGACGAGCAGCGCGATGCGCGGCCGCACCTGCAGCGCCAGCATCAGCGAGACGAGCATCACGACGCCGGTGACGAGGAAGCCGAGCTTCGCGCTCGCCACCACGTACAACGCCAGCGCGCCGACCGTCGTCGCGAACGCGACGAGCTGGCGCGGGTGCCGCGTCCAGGTGCCGCGTTCGAACCACGTCCCGCCCTGGCGCCCGCGCACGCCCTGCACGATGAGCAGGACCGAGCAGAAGGCGAGGATGGCCGCGGCCACCCCCGGGAAGGCAGCCGGCCCGATGTTCTGGCCGGGGATCTTCGGGTAGGACTGGACCGACCAGAGCACCAGCAGCGACAGCGCGAGGAAGATGGCGCCGAAGATGGCATCGTTGAGCTTCATCGCTTTGTCACGCCGGCGCGCAGGCCCGTGCCGCGCCTGGCCGGCGCGCGGCGGGGTTCACTTGGCGATGCCCACGGCCTTCATCGTGGCGCCGAGGTCGGCGTCGGACTTCGCCATGAAGCTGGCGAACTCGGCCGGCGGCGCCCACAGCACGCCGAAGCCGCGGTTGGTCATGAACTCCTTGAATTCCTTGGAGTCGTGCGCCTTCTTCAGCGAAGCCAGGAGCCTGGCCTGGATGTCGGCCGGCAGGCCCTTGGGCGCGGCGATGCCGCGCCAGGCGGCCATGGTCCAGTTGGTGCCGAGCTCGGCCTTCAGTGTGGGCACCTTCGGGAACAGCGCGGCCGGGTTGGGGTCCATCACCGCCAGGCTCTTCACCTTGCCGGCCTCGATGAGCGCACGTGCCTCGGGCAGTGAGCAGGGCACCACTTCGACGCCCCCGGCGACGAGGTCATTGAGCCCCGGCGCGGCGCCGTTGCTGGGCACCCAGGGCAGGGCGGCGGCGTCGATCTTCTGGTCGCGCAGCAGGCCCGCGATGGCCAGGTGCCAGATGCCGCCCTGGCCGGTGCCCGAGGCCTTGAACTTGCCCGGGTTGGCCCTGATGGCAGCGAGCAGTTCGCCGACGTTCTTGTACGGCGCGTCGGCGCGCACCTGCACGCCGGCCGGGTCGGCGTTGACGAGCGCGATCGGCGTGTACGACGTGCCCTTGAGGTCGGTGAGCCCCTGGTGGTGCATCATGCCGATCTCGACCGTGATGATGCCGAGGGTGTAGCCGTCGGGCGCTGCCGCCGCGATGGCCTGGTGCCCGACCACGCCCGAGCCGCCGGTGCGGTTGACGACGTTGACCGGCTGGCCGAGGTCCTTTTCCATCAGCGTGCCGAGGATGCGGGCGACGGCGTCGGTGCCGCCACCGGCGCCCCAGGGCACGATGAGGGTGATGGGCCGCTCGGGGTAGGCGGCCTGTGCGGGCAGGGCCCAGACGCCGCAAAGCGCGACGGCGGTCGCGAGGCTCGCCAGCCACTTGTTCCGGACTTGCATGGACATCTCTCCTGTTGCCGGGCGCGTGGGTGCGCCTCAGGGGCAATGATGCAGTGCGCTCCCTCGGTTGCGTACGCGCCTGCGGGAAACCCCGGGGATCGCGGCATCCCACGAAGCGGGCCGCCAGAGTGCGCGGCCAAGCGAATGTCTGCACTTGCCGCGCCGCCATGCAAGAAGGGCCGAGGGGTCGCCCCCTCGGCCTCGCGTGAACCCAGCCCGCGAGGCGTGAGCCTCGCGGAGATCGTCGATCAGCGCGCGGCGACCTTGATCATCTCGACCGTGCCGCGCTTGCCCGGCAGGGTGCGGCCGTCGAACGATTGCGGCTCGCCGGTGCGGGCCTGCAGTTCGCCGCTGGCGGCGGCGGCGATGGCCTCGCCGCGCGCTTCGGCGCGGCTCTTCTGCGCCACGAAGGCGGACAACGCCGGCCAGTTGACTTCGCTCACCTGCAGCGTGCCTTCGCTGCGGGCCCGGGCCAGGTCGGCCAGCACGGCGGCGCGGCTGACGCCGACCTTCGCGGCTTGCGCATGTTCGTAGGTGGCTTCCTGGGCGAAGGCGGTGCCGCCGAAACCGATGGCGAGGGCGGCGATGAGGGCGGAGGTGCGTGCGTTCATGATGAAGTTCCTTGAGGTGTTGAGAGTGCGAGGGTCGTGCGCGGTTTTCTTGACCGGGGGGCGGCTCGTTGCCGACCACGGAACGAAGTCTGGGCAGTGCGCCCGGCCTTCTCCGAACAGCAAGATGACAAGTTCGTCATCCAGCCCGTGGCGGCGGTCCGCGCCGGCCGGTGTGTCTGCACGCCCGGCGCGCCGGCACAGGCGCGCCATGAGAGGGAAAACGAGTGCGCCAGGCGGGGTCCCCCGTGCGAAGAATCGGCCATGCTGACGCTCGACTTCCACCCGACCGGCCGCCACTTCCTGCAGATTCCCGGCCCGAGCCCCGTGCCCGACCGCGTTCTGCGGGCGATGAGCCTGCCCACCATCGACCACCGCGGGCCCGAGTTCGGCGCGCTCGGGCTCAAGGTGCTTGCCGGTCTGCGCGAGGTGTTCGGCACGGCGCACCCGGTGATCGTCTATCCCTCATCGGGCACCGGAGCCTGGGAAGCGGCGCTCGTCAACACCATGTCGCCGGGCGACCACGTGCTGATGTTCGAGACCGGGCATTTCGCGTCGCTGTGGGCCAAGCTCGCGCAGCGCCTGGGGCTGAAGACCGAGGTCCTGGCCTGGCAAGGGACCGACGAGCAACTGCCCGCGGCCCCGGGTTGGCGCCGAGGCGTGGACGCGGGGCTCATCGAGCGACGCCTGCGCGAGGACAAGGCGCGCAGCATCAAGGCCGTGTGCGTGGTGCACAACGAGACCTCCACCGGCGTCACTTCCGGCATCGCCGCGGTGCGACGTGCCATCGACGCCGCCGGCCACCCGGCGCTGCTCATGGTGGACACGATCTCGGGCCTGGCGAGCGCCGACTACCGCCACGACGATTGGGGCGTGGACGTCACCATCAGCGGCTCGCAGAAGGGCTTGATGCTGCCGCCGGGCATCGGCTTCAACGCCATCTCGCCCAAGGCGCTGGAGGCGGCGAAGAAGGCGACGCTGCCGCGCTCGTACTTTGCGTGGGACGAGATCGTGGCCATGAACAAGGACGGCTACTGGCCCTACACGCCCAACACCAACCTGCTCTACGGCTTGTCCGAAGCCCTCGACATGCTGCTCGGCGAGGGGCTGCCGCAGGTATTGGCGCGCCACCGGCGCTGGGGCGAGGGCGTGCGCGCGGCGGTACGAGCCTGGAGCCTGCCGATCCAGTGTGCCGACCCCGCCGTGTACTCGCCCGTGCTCACCGGCGTCATCACGCCCCCGGGCGTGGATGCCGATGCGCTGCGACGCCTCATCCACGAGCGTTTCGACCTCTCGCTCGGCACGGGCCTGGGCAAGGTGAAGGGCCGCATGTTCCGCATGGGCCACCTTGGCGACAGCAACGACCTCACGCTGGTGGCCATGGTGGCGGGCGTGGAGATGGGGCTCAAGCTGGCGGGTGTGGCGCTCGCCGGCAGCGGCGTGCAGGCGGTGATGGACCACTTCGCGAGCCACCCGGTCGGAGGGGCGAAATCCGATACGCCTGCTGCCCGGGCGCCCCAGGCCCCACTGCGAGCCGCCTGAACCGCGCGCCGCGCCAGTGCCACGATCAACCCGAAGGAGACCGAGCCCATGACTCAGCGCCGTACGCTCATCCAGGCTGCCGCCGGCGCCGCTGCCGCTTTGGCCGTCCCGCGGCTCATGGCGCAAGAGTGGCCGAACGGTCCGATACGCATCATCGTCGGTTTCCCGCCGGGCGGCGGCACCGATGCGCTGGCGCGGGTCGTCGGCGCCAAGCTCACCGAGATGTGGAAGCAGCAGGTGCTGGTAGAGAACAAGGCCGGCGCGGCGGGCATCCTCGCCGCGGAATACACCGCCTTGCAACCGAGCGACGGCAGTGTGCTGCTGATGGCGCACATCAACAGCCACGCGCTCGGCCCGGTGCTGCAACCCAAGCTGCGCTACGACGCCGAGCGCGACTTCGTGCCCATCGTCATGGTGGGCGTGACGCCCAACCTTTTCATCGCCCACCCGGGGCAGAAGGCGCTCACCGTGCCCGACATCGTCGCTGCCTGCCGGGCCGAGCCGGGCAAGGTGAGCTTCGGCTCGGCCGGCGCGGGCTCGGCGCAGCACCTGGCGCTGGAGATGTTCAAGCTCGCGGCCAAGGTCGACGTGATCCACGTGCCCTACAAGGGCAGCGGCCCGCTGCTCACCGACCTCATCGGCGGCCAGATCCAGTACAGCTTCGACACCATGACGGCGGCCACGCCGCACGTGAAGAGCGGCAAGGTGACGGCCATCGCGCAGACGCGCGCCAAGCGCGCCAAGGGCCACCCGAACGTGCCGACGATGCAGGAGCTGGGCTACCCGGGCTTCGAGGCCACCACCTGGTACGGGCTCGTCGGGCCTGGCAAGCTGCCCGCGGCCATCGCCGCCAAGGTCAACCGCGACGTCAACACCATCCTCGCGATGCCCGACGTGCAGGAGCGGATGGACACCTACGGCGCCGAGGACGGTGGCGGCTCGCAGGAGAAGTTCGCCAGCTTCATCAAGGGCGAGATCGCCAAGTGGGGCAAGGTGGTGAAGGAGGGCAACGTGAAGGTGGACAGCTAAGTCCGTTGACGACCGGCCCGGATCGTTCTTTGGGGATCGAATCGCAGGACCTTCCAAGGGCGGTGGCGGGATCGGGTCGGCGGGGTGCCCTGCTCCGCGAATGTCCTCTTTGGGCGGACCAGCTTCGCTGGTCCCCCCAATGCCCCCTTGATTTCGCTGCGCAGGGCACCCCGCCGGCCCGATCCGGAACCGATGGTGGCGTTGCACCGATGACAAACCCCGGTGCTCGCCAAGGACGCCGGGTGGACGGCTCAGCGAGGTAAAGGGGGCATTCGGGGGCCCTGCGAAGCTTGCGAGCAGGGCCGCCGAAAGAGGACACGAGCAGAGCCGGCCACCCGGCGGCCTTGGCGCGCGCCAATGTCTCGGTGCGATGTCCCGATGGCCGCATCGGCGCGCACGAGCCCTGCACTGGACCCTCGCGGCCCCCTACGTCGTGGCGCCGCTGTGCGCTTCGTTCAACCCCGGCCAGGGCCGCGCCGCCATGCGCCACAGCCACGCGGCCGCCACCAGCGGCACCACGGCGACGACCCACTTTCCCGCCTCCTGCGCCTCTGCGGGCAATTCGGGCAGCCAGCGCCGCGCGTAGAGCAGCAGCATCGCCAGCGCGAGCCACCGAGTCCTGCGCACGAAGGTGGCGTCGTCGGGTTGCAGCAGGCCGCCCGCATAGAGGTACAGCGCCGCCGCGATGAAGGCGAGCGTGAACACGGTGCCGGCGACGCCGGCGGCCGGCCCGCGCGGGTCGTGCAGCAGCCACCAGGCGACGAATGCCATGCAGGCCACGGCCAGCGTGCGACCCATCAGCCGGGCGCGACCCACGGCGCCGGCATCGCACAGCGAAGCCGACAGCGGCCGCCCCAGCCACGGCAGCAGTGCGATGCCCACGAGCCCGAGCAGCGCGTCCAGCAGCAGCGTGACCGGGTAGCCCAGCGCCTCGGCGGCCACGCCCTGCCAGGTGGCGGCGAAGGCGATGGCCAGGTTCGACATCGCCATGTAGGCGGTGAACTGCGTGCCGGCCACCGCCGGGTTGGTGACGTCCATGTAGACCGCGATGCGCGTGCCGTACGAAAGCCCCAGCGCCACGTTGAAGGCGAGCGTGGCCACCCACAGGTGGCGGATCAGCTCCGGCAGCGGCGGCCCCCCGGGCGCACGTGGCATCACGTACCCGGCGGCCTGCAGCATCCAGGCCAGCCACAGCACGGGCACGCTCACGAGCGTCACGTAGACGGCGAGCGTGCGGCGGCGGCCGAGGTGGTCGGAGAGCCATCCGCCGACCACCATGCAGGCGCCGCTGGTGACCGTGCTCAGCAGCGCCAGCAGCGCCACCTCGTCGTCGGCCATGCCGAGCTCGACGGCGAGGTTGGTCTGCAACGCCAGGCTCAACGACATCGCGCTGGCCGGCAGGAGCGCCGACCACAGGGCCACGAAGGCGCTGCGCGTGCCGAGGAACGAGCGGAACGCCTCCTGCGCGAAGCCCTGCATCTGTGCCAGTGCCGCGCGCAGGCCGGCGGCAGCGGGCGGCTCGCCGGCGGCCAGCGCCTCCTTCATCGGCAGCACCACGAACACGGTCACCGCCAGGATCGTGGCCGCGACGGCGATCGTGCCGCCCTGCAAGCCGGTGATCTCCATCAGCGCGAGCACCCCGGCGCCACCGACCGCCTGCCCCACCGACGCGCCGGCGAACATCAGGCCGTTGGCGAGGCCGCGTTCCTTCTCGGCCAGTGTGCTGACCGCCAGCGCGTCGATGGCCACGTCCTGCACCGCGGCCACGGTGTTGTGCACGAGCAGGATGGCCGTGAACCAGGCCAGCCCCTGCGGCAGCGGCACCCAGATCAGCGCCAGCAGCGTGGCCGCCATCGCCAGCTGCGTGCCGATGATCCAGGCGCGGCGGTGGCCGAGGCGGCGCGAGCGCACCACGTCCACCAGCGGGCCGAAGGCCCACTTGAAAGCCCACGGCAGGTAGAACGCGGCCACGAAGGCGCCGATCTCCGCCGGCCCCACGCCGAGCCGGCGCAGTTGCGTCGCGACCGCCGTGGCCGCGAACCCGAGCGGCACGCCCTCGGTGGTGTACAGGAGGAAGAACGCGAGCAGGCGGCCGCGCGCCGTGGCCAGCAGGTTGGGCAGTCGCATGGCGCCGAGGCTACCTGAGGGCGAAGCCCTGGGGAACGGCATCGGGTCGAGGCTGGGCAAGGGCGCAGCCCTCTGGCGCCCCACCCTTGGCGCCAGCGATGACGCGCGACGTCAGCCGAGAGCCCAAGCCTCAAGTCACCGGCGCCGGATTGAACAAGACGAGCTGGTTCGCCAACCCATGCTTCTCGGCCCAGGTGCGCTCGCCCGAAGCCACCGCGAGCAGCTTGTCGAACAGCGCCCAGCCCATCGCCTCGATCGTGCTCGTGCCGTTGGCGATGGCCCCGGCGTCGAGGTCCATCAGGTCGTGCCAACGTCGCGCGAGCCGGCTCTGCGTGGCCACCTTCACCACCGGGCATTCGGCCAGCCCATAGGGCGTGCCGCGGCCGGTGGTGAAGACATGCAGGTTCATGCCCGAGGCAAGTTGCAGGGTGCCGCAGATGAAGTCGCTCGCCGGCGTGGCGGCGTAGAAGAGGCCGCGGCGGCCGTTCAGGTGCTCGCCCGGCGACAGGACGCCGTCGATCGGCACGCTGCCGCTCTTGACGATGGAGCCCATCGCCTTCTCGACGATGTTCGACAGACCCCCGGCCTTGTTGCCCGGCGTCGTGTTGGCGCTTCGGTCCACCGCGCCGCGCGCGAGGTACGCGTCGTACCAGGCCATCTCCTCGACGATGCGCGCCGCCACCTGGGGCGTGGCGGCGCGTGCGGTGAGCTGCTCCACCGCGTCGCGCACCTCGGTGGTTTCGCTGAACATCACGGTGGCGCCGGCGCGCACCAGCAGGTCGGTGCAGAAGCCCACGGCCGGGTTGGCGGTGACGCCGCTGAAGGCGTCGCTGCCGCCGCATTGCATGCCGACGACGAGCTCGCTGGCGGGCACGGTCTCGCGCCGGCGGCGGTTCAGGCGTTCGAGGTGCGATTCGGCTTGCGCGAGGATGGCGGTCATCATCGCGCCGAAGCCGACGTGCGTGTCGTCCTGCAGGCGGACGTGGCCGAACGAGTTGCCCGGCGTGCCGCGGTCGGCGACGGTGCTGCCGCGCAACTCGATGCTGCCTGGAGGAAGCAGCCGATCCGGCTGCAGCTTCTCGCAGCCGAGCGACAGCAGCATCACCTCGCCACCGAAGTTGGGGTTGCGCGCCAGGTGGCGCAGCGTGCGGATCGGGATCTCCGCCCCGGGCGCCTCGATGGCCACGCCGCAGCCGTAGCTGTGCTCGAGGCCGACGACGCCGTCGACGTGCGGGTACTTCGGCAGCATCTCGCGGCGGATGCGTTCGAGCGCGGCGTCGAGCACGCCGGCCACGCACTGCACGGTGGTGGAGATGGCGAGCAGGTTGCGCGTGCCGACGCTGCCATCGGCGTTGCGGTAGCCCTGGAACGTGCGGCCTTCGAGCGGCGCGGGAGTGTGCTTGGCCGCGATCGCCATCGGCAGGCCTTCGAGGCCGCGCGCTTCGGGCATGCGCAGCAGCCGCTCGTGCACCCAGCGGCCGGCGGCGATGTCGGCGAGCGCGTAGCCGATGGGAATGCCGTAGCGAAGCACCGCATCGCCGGCCTTCAGGTCGGCGAGCGAGACCTTGTGCGCCTGCGGCACCTTGTCGCGCAGCACGAGGCCGCGGCCGACGGGGCCCGGCAGCTCGGTGCCTGCGGCCAGGCCGCCGTCGTTGCCGACGATGGCGACGTTGTCGCGCTCGTGCATGCGCACGAGCACCGGTGGCCAGGAAGGCGCGTAGACGGCGGTGTTCATGGGCGCGACCAACGCGGGTGTGCGCTCAGGCCACGGCGCCGCGCGTATTCACGTACAGCGCATAGAGCGAGTGGCTGGCGGCCATGAAGAGCCGGTTGCGCTTGGGCCCGCCGAAGCACAGGTTGGCGCAACGCTCGGGCAGGTGGATGTGTGCGAGCGCCTTGCCCTGCGCGTCGTAGATGCGTACGCCGTCGAGCTCTTCGGGGCGGGCGGCCAGCGAGCCGTCGCTGCCGAAGCCGCACCAGACGTTGCCGAGCACGTCCACCGCGATGCCGTCGTAGGCGCCCGGGCCTTCAGCGCTGACGAACAGGCGCTTGTTCACGAGCTTGTCGCCGGCCACGTCGTAGGCCCAGATCACGCGGTGCGGCTTGGCGCGGCTCTCGACGACATACATCACCGTCTCGTCGGGGTTGAAGGCGAGCCCGTTGGAGCCGGCAAGGTCGTTGAGCGCACAGGTGAGCGCGCCGTTCATCGGGTCGATGCGGTACACGCCGTGCGGCAGCTCGGGCGTGGCCGGCTCGCCCTCCCACCAGCCGAGGATGCCGAAGGGCGGGTCGGTGAACCACACCGCGCCGTTGCGCTGCTCGCAGACGATGTCGTTGGGCGAATTGAGCCGCTTGCCCTGGTAGCGCTCGGCGAGCACGGTGATGCGGCCGTCGTATTCGGTGCGCGTGACGCGGCGCGTGCCGTGTTCGCAGGCGAGCAGGCGGCCGCCGGTGTCGCGCGCCAGGCCGTTGGCGTGGTTCGAGGGCTTGCGGAACTCGCTCAAGTGGCCGCTCGCGTCGTCCCAGCGCAGGATGCGGTTGTTGGGGATGTCGCTGAAGAGCAGGTGGCGCGCGTCGCCGAACCACACCGGCCCCTCGGCCCAGTAGAAACCGGTGGCCAGGCGCTCCACGGTGCCCGAGAGCAGGCGCAGTGCGAGAAAGCGCTCGTCGAGCACCTCGATGCAGGGGTCGGGCAGGCGGGCGTTGGGGCTGAAGGGGGCGTTCATCTGGGCCTCGGGTCAGGAACGAAAGGAGGGTCGCGAAGGACGGTCAGCTTACCGTTCGCCCGGCGCGCAGCGACGCCCGGCGTGTGGCGTGGGCGGCATTGACCGCACCCTGCGGCATGCCGCCGCGCAGCAGCTCGGCGAGTTGCGCCACGGTCTCGAGCGCCTGATGCTCGACGGCCGGCGGCGTGAGGCCACCAATGTGCGGCGTGGCGACGACGCGCGGGTGG
The DNA here is from genome assembly GCA_022842825.1 of Rubrivivax sp. Taxonomy (GTDB): domain Bacteria; phylum Pseudomonadota; class Gammaproteobacteria; order Burkholderiales; family Burkholderiaceae_C; genus Rubrivivax. Next base: position 12,096 of record JALHOU010000014.1, on the reverse strand, counting down.
CGCGCCAGCGCGGGCGAGGGCATCTGGTCGGGGGCGCGGCCGACATCGAGCGCGCAGCCAGACAGGTGGCCCGTGTCGAGGGCGTGCAGCAGCGCATCCTCGTCGACGAGGTTGCCGCGCGAGGCATTGACGAACACCGCGCCGCGCTTCATCTGGGCGAAGCGCCGTGCGTCCATGAGGTTCTCGGTGCTTGGCAAGGCGGGCGCCAGGCACACCACGTGGTCGGCGGCGGCAAGCAGCTCGTCGAGCGAGACCTGCCGGATGGGCGGGTCGGGGACCGTGGCGGCGATGGCGGTCGTGGTGACACTGGCCTTGGGGTCGTTGACGAGCACGCGCAGGCCCAGGGCGAGCGCGAGCTCGCTCAGGCGCTGGCCGATCTGCCCGTGACCGATGACACCCAGCGTGCTGCCGCGCAGCTCGCGCCCCATGACGATGGCCGGCGGCGTGCGCGCGCGATACGCATGCACGCTGGCGCTGATGCCGCGGGCGAGATCGATCAGCGCGCCGATCACCCACTCGGCGACGGCGTTCATGAAGCCGGCGCTGGCCTGCGTGACGAGCACGCCATGCGCGCTGGCGGCGGCGACGTCGATGTTGCGGATGTCGACGGCGCATCGCAGGAACACCGCCAGCGCCGGGCTGGCCGAGAACACCTCGGCCGGGCCGGCCGTGCGCCGGTCGCTGACGATGACCTGGCAGCCGCGCGCGGCTGCCACGAGCGCGGCGCCGTCGAGCGCCTCGCTGCCTTCGTGCAGGCGCACCTCGCCCAGCGCGCGCAGGCCGGCGAGCGCCTTCTCGCCGTAGTAATTGGCGCGCGCCTCGGGTGCGAAGCTCAGGAAGATGGCCGGCATCGGCGCTACCCGGTCGCGGGCAGCGCGGGCAGCCGCCGCGTCATCGCGTCAGGCCAGGCAGCCACAGCGAGATCGCCGGGATGTAGGTGACGAGCAGCAGCGCCAGGCACATCGCCCCATAGAACGGCCATAGCTCACGCGACACCTGTTCCATCGACACCTTGCCTATCGCGCAGCCGACGAAGAGGGTCGGACCCACGGGCGGCGTGATGAGGCCGATGCCCAGGTTGAGGATCATGATCATGCCGAAGTGCACCGGGTCGATGCCCAGCTTCAGGATCACGGGCATGAAGATCGGCGTGCAGATCAACAGCATTGGCGCCACGTCCATGAAGGTGCCGAGCACGAGCAGCAGCAGGTTCACGAGCAGCAGGAAGACGTACTTGCTCTCCGAGATGCCGAGGAAGATCTGCGTCATCTTCGCGGGGATCTGCATGAGAGCCATCATGTAGCCGAAGGCCACCGAGAAGCCGATCAGCATCATGACCATCGCCACTGTCTTGATGACGCGGTGCACCAGGTGCGGCAGGTCGCGCCACTTGTAGTCGCGGTAGACGAAGAAGGTGACGAGGAAGGCGTAGACGCATGCGACCGCGGCGCTCTCGGTGGGCGTGAAGATGCCGCTCAGGATGCCGCCCATGATGATGACGACCGTGACGAGGCCCCAGAGCGCCTCGCGCACGATCTTCGGCACCTCGGCGAGCGGGATCGGCTCGCCCTTGGGCAGGTCCTTCTTGTGCGCTGTCCACAGCACCAGGCCGATGAGGCAGGCTGCGAACAGCAGGCCCGGGAAGATGCCGGCCAGGAACAGGTGCGCCACCGACACGGTGCCGCCGGCCGCCAGCGAGTAGATGACCGCGTTGTGCGAGGGCGGGATGAGCAGCGCCTGCACCGAGCCGCAGATGGTGACGTTGGTCGAGAAGACGCGCGGGTAGCCCGCCTTCGTCATCTGCGGGATCATCACCGAGCCGATGGACGCCGTGTCGGCCACCGACGAACCCGAGATGCAGCCGAACAGGCTGCTCGCGAGGATGTTCACCAGCGCCAGGCCGCCGCGGATGGCGCCGACGAAGATGCGCGCGAGGTTGATGAGGCGGGCCGCCATGCCGCCCTCGGCCATGATGGCGCCGGCCAGCACGAAGAAGGGAATTGCCAGCAGCGCGAAGTCGTCGGTGCCGTCGGAGACCTTCAGGATCACCGCCTCGAGCGGGATGTCGATCCAGAACGCGGCAATGAGGGCCGAGAGGCCGAGCGCGTAGGCGACCGGCACGCCCAGGGCGCAGAGCAGCGCGAAGGCGCCGAGCAGGATGAGGGCGTCCACGAGCTACTCCAGGTCAGCGGGCTGGTCGCTGTACATGACGGAGGTCGCTGGCGGCGGGCCGACCCAGAGGCGTTCGAAGAGGAACAGCAGCATCAGGAGCCCCGCAATGGGGATCGGCAGGTAGACGATGCCTTGCCGCAAGCCGGGGAACTCGGCCAGCGTCTGCAACCAGGTGGTGTGGCACAGGCGCGCGCCGTAGACGAGCATGAACAGGGCCGTGATGGCCACGCATGCATCGACCCCCCAACCCATGGCGCGCTTGACCGAGGGGCCGACGGCGTTGAGCAGCGCCTCGACGGCGATGTGCACGTTGGCGCGGAAGACCGCCGCCCCGCCGATGAAGGAGAACAGCACCATCAACACGATGGCGGCCGGCTCGGGCCAGGACAGCGCGCGGTTCATCGCGTAGCGCATGAACACGCCGAAAGGGATCATGAGCGTAATCACCACCATCGCGGCGCCGGAGAGCACGATGCAGGCGATGTAGGTCCACTCCATCAGCTGCGCGTAGCGCTGTTTGGCATTCATTCGGGGAGCTCCACCACGGGGCGCCTCGCGCGTGCGGCGGGGCGCCCGCGAAAGCGTTGGGCGACGGCCACGGCCCGCGGCGGCAGCTGCCGGCGCGCGCGCGGCCGTGCCAGGGGCTCACTTGGTGTCGTTGATGCGCTTGATCAGGTCGGTGTAGGCCGCGCCGTACTTGGCGCGCACCGGGGCGGTGGCGTCATAGAAGGGCTTGGTGTCGATCTGGATGTACTCGATGCCAGCGGCCTTGAGCTTCGTGGTGTACTCGGCCACGCTCTTGTCCCACAGGGCGCGCTGCTCGAGCTGCGCTTCGCGCGCGAACTTGCGCACCAGCGCCTGCTCGTCCTTGCTCAGCTTGTCCCAGGTGACCTTCGACATGACGAAGATCTCCGGGATGATGAGGTGGTGCGTCTGCGTGTAGTACTTGATGCCCGCCGTGTACTGGTTGGAGGTGAAGAGCGTGGGCGGGTTGTTCTCTGCGCCGTCGATGACGCCCGTCTGCAGGGCGCTGAAGACCTCGGTGTGGCCCATGGAGATGCCGTTGCCGCCCATGGCGTTCATGGTGTCGACGAACAGCGGGTTGCCCATCATGCGGATCTTCTGGCCCTTGAGGTCCTCGATCTTGCGCACGGGCTTCTTGGTGTAGAGGCTGCGCGAGCCGCTGTCCATGAAGCCGAGTGCCACCAGCCGCGCCGGGCTGTTGGTGATGGCGTCGAGGATCTCCTGGCCGATGGGGCCGTCGATGATCTTGCGCATGTGCGCCTCGTCGCGGAAGACGAAGGGCATGTTGAAGACGTTCACCGTGGGCACCACGGGCCCGAGCACGCCCAGCGAGATGCGCGCGATCTGGATGGCGCCCACCTGCGTCTGTTCGACCACCTCCTTCTCGGCGCCGAGCACGCCGCCGGGAAACATCTGCAGCTTGAACTTGCCGTTGGTGGCGGCCTCGAGCTTCTTGCCCAGGGCCTCGATGGCCACGACGTTGGGGTAGCCGGCGGGGTGCACGTCGGCGGCCTTCAGCACGGTCTGGGCGAAGGCGCTGCCGCCGCCGGCGAGGGCGCCGAGCACGGCCAGCGCCGCGATCACGGTTCTGCGTAGGGTCACGGTCTGTCTCCTTGCGGTTGGGAGTGGGTCATGAACAGGGGGTGGGTCATGGGTGGAGTGCGGCCCAGGGGCCAGGCCGGGGGCAGGACGGCGTCAGTCGAACGGGCCCATCGTGATGAAGGCGCCACCCTGGTGCTGGGCGACCGGGTCCTTGGGGTCGACGACCTCGCGCGCCTCGAGCTCGGCGCGCCAGGGTTCGCTGCTGTCCTGCGGCACGTAGCCCAGGTGGCTGGCGATGCGGTTGTCGTACCACAGCGAGCGGTTGGCGCTGACGCCATAGGCGACGGTGTGGCCGACCACGGGCGCGGTGAGCGCGGCGCGTACCAGGCGCTCGAGGTCGTCGTAGCTGAGGTAGCTCGAGAGGCCGCGCCGCCCGCGCGGCGCCGGGAAGGACGAGCCGATGCGCAGGCTCACGGTCTCGACGCCGTAGCGGTCGAAGTAGAACTGGGCGAGGTTCTCGCCGAAGGCCTTGCTCAGGCCGTAGTAGGTGTCGGGTCGCGGCAGCGCCTGCGGCGTGATCGTCTCGCTCTGCTTGTAGAAGCCCGTCACGTGGTTGCTGCTGGCGAAGACGATGCGCTTCGTGCCGGCGCGCCGCGCGCCTTCATAGACGTGGTAGGTGCCGACGATGTTGGCCGGCAGGATGGTCTCAAAGGCGTGTTCGGTGGAGACGCCGCCCAGATGGACGACGGCGTCGACGCCCTCGAGCAGCGCCATCACCGCGGCCTTGTCGGCGAGGTCGGCGCGCACCACCTCCTCGCCGGGGGCGGCCGCGTCGAGCTCGGCGATGTCGCTCACGCGCAGCGTCTCGCACCAGCCTTTCAGGCGCGGGCGCAGCACACGGCCCAGGCCGCCGGCGGCGCCGGTGAGCAGCAGGCGGCGCAGGTGCGGAACGGCGAGGCTCATGGGGCAGGGTGGACGCCGCTTGCGCGATGTCATCAGTTGTCGTACAACCATCCTACGCAGCCGACGCCCGCTGTCAAGCCGCGCCTACCCCAGCCCATGAGTCCAAGCCCGGCCGCCTCGTCCCGAACCGTGCTGTCGCGCCCGCGCACGCTGGCCTCCGAGCTGGTCGCGGCGCTGTCCGAGCGCATCCGCCGGGGGCGACTCGCGCCGGGCCACAAGCTGCCCACCGAAGCAGCGGTGATGGCCGAGTTCGGCGTCAGCCGCACCGTCGTGCGCGAGGCCATCTCGCGCCTGCAGGCGGCCGGCCTCGTCGACACGCGCCATGGCGTCGGCACCTTTGTCGCCGGGCCGGGCGACCCGGCGGCACAGCGCGCCTTCCGCATCGGCCCCGAGCAACTGGCCACGCTCCAGGACGTGGTCGCGGTGCTCGAGTTGCGCATCGGCGTCGAGACCGAGGCCGCCGGCCTGGCCGCGCAACGGCGCACCGATGAGAACCTGCGCGCCATGCGCCAGTCGCTGGCCGAGTTTGCCGCCGCCGTCGAGGCCGGCAGTGACGCCGTGACGGCCGACTTCGGCTTGCACCACGAGATCGCCAAAGCGACGCAGAACAGCCACTTCGCCGAGTTGCTCGGCACGCTGGGCGTGCGCATCATCCCGCGCGCCCGCCTCGACCCGGCCCTGGCGCTCAGCCCCGAGCGCCTGGCCTACCTGAAGCGCGTGCACGGCGAGCACGAGAGCATCGTCGACGCCATCGCCGCGCGCGACCCCGATGCCGCGCGCGCCGCCATGCGCACGCACCTGGCCAACAGCCGCGAGCGGCGGCGGCGCGAGGCCCTGCCGCTGGTGGCGCCGAAGCGCCGCGGCGCCGCACCGAGCCGGGGTGCACGTCCCGCCTCAGTTGTACGATGACTGACAATCAAGCGCGCCGGGTTGCTCGTCGTCCGGCGTCTCCTGGAGACATCCCATGTCCGCCACACCGGTCGTGCGCCAGCTGCAGGCCATCCCCGTCGCGGGCCGCGACGGCATGCTGCTCAACCTCTCGGGTGCGCATGCCCCGTTCTTCACGCGCAACCTGCTCGTGCTCACCGACAGCACAGGTCGTACTGGCGTGGGCGAGGTGCCCGGAGGCGAGAAGATCCGCCAGACGCTCGAAGATGCGCACGAGCTTGTCGTTGGCCGCCCGGTGGCCGATGTCTTGGCGGTGCTCAACCGCCTGCGCGAGGCCTTCGCCGACCGCGATGCCGGTGGCCGCGGCCAGCAGACCTTCGACCAGCGCACGACCATCCACGCCGTGACGGCGGTGGAAAGCGCGCTGCTCGACCTGCTCGGCCAGCACCTGGGGCTGCCCGTGGCGGCGCTGCTCGGCGAGGGGCAGCAGCGCGAGTGCGTGCAGATGCTTGGCTACCTCTTCTACGTGGGCGACCGGAGGAAGACGAACCTGGCCTATGTCGACCCGAAGGACGAGCCGGAGACGGCCGACGGCTGGGCGCGCGTGCGCCACGCCGAGGCGCTGACCCCCGAGGCCATTGTTCGCCAGGCCGAGGCTGCGCAGGCGCGCTACGGCTTCGAGGACTTCAAGCTCAAGGGCGGCGTCCTCGAAGGCGAGGCCGAGGTGGCGGCCATCCGCGCGCTGCACGAACGGTTTCCCGGCGCGCGCGTCACGCTCGACCCGAACGGCGGCTGGTTGCTGAAGGACGCCGTGCGCCTGCTGCGCGACCAACGCGGCGTGCTCGCCTATGCCGAAGACCCGTGCGGCGCCGAAGGTGGCTTCAGCGGCCGCGAGGTGATGGCCGAGTTCCGCCGCGCCACCGGCCTGCCCACGGCCACCAACATGGTGGCCACCGACTGGCGGCAGATGGTGCATGCGCTGTCATTGCAAAGCGTGGACATCCCGCTCGCCGACCCGCACTTCTGGACCATGGCCGGCAGCGTGCGCGTGGCGCAGACCTGCCGCGACTGGGGCCTCACCTGGGGCTCGCACAGCAACAACCACTTCGACGTCTCGCTGGCGATGTTCACGCATGTTGGTGCTGCCGCGCCGGGGCAGGTGACGGCCATCGACACGCACTGGATCTGGCAGGACGGCCAGCGCCTGACGAAAGCGCCGCTGCAGATCGTCGGAGGCCGCGTGATGGTGCCGAAGAAGCCCGGCCTGGGCGTCGAGCTCGACATGGCCGAGGTCGAGAAGGCGCATGCGCTGTACCGCCAGCACGGCCTCGGAGCGCGCGACGACGCGATCGCGATGCGGTTCCTCGTGCCGGGCTGGAAGTTCGATCCCAAGCGGCCGTGTCTGGTGCGATGAGGTCCGGCGCACGCATCCCGACCGGCTGCGGGCGAGCTGTGCACGGGGCCGAAGCGCACGACGACACCTGAACATCTCTGTCCACCCCGACAATCCACTGACACGAGTGAGAGAGGATCCCCCATGCGAGAGAACCGCCTGCGCACCCTGTGGAAGGCCGACAAGCCCGCCGTCAACGGCTGGCTGGCCGTGCCCAGCAGCTTCAGCGCCGAAGTGATGGCGCACCAGGGTTGGGACACCCTCACCATCGACCTGCAGCACGGCGTCATCGACTACGCCGCCATGGTGGGCATGCTGCAGGCCATCAGCACCACGGCCACGGTGCCGGTGGTGCGCGTGCCGTGGCTCGAGCCGGGCATCATCATGAAGAGCCTCGATGCCGGCGCCTACGGCGTCATCTGCCCGATGGTGAACACGCGCGACGAGGCGGCCCGGCTCGTCGCCTACACGCACTACGCGCCGCGCGGCACGCGCAGCTTCGGGCCCATCCGCGCTGCCATGTACGGCGGGCCCGACTATGCGGAGAAGGCCAACGACACCATCGTCGCCTTCGCCATGATCGAGACGGCGCAGGCGCTGGACAACCTCGACGCCATCCTCTCTGTCGAGGGGCTCGACGCCATCTACATCGGCCCCTCCGACCTCTCGCTCGCGCTCGGCTGCAAGCCGGTGTTCGACGATGTCGAGCCGAAGGCGGCCGAGGCCATCAAGCACATCTGCGAGCGCGCCCGCGCGCACGGCGTGAAGGCCGGCGTGCACAACGGCCGCGCCGACGTGGCGCTGGCGCGCGTGACGATGGGCTTCCGCTTCGTGACGCTCGGCTCCGACGCGCGGCTGCTGGCCAGCGGCTCGCAGGACCTGCTGGGCGCGATGGCCGGGGTGCGCTGAGCACGCCCGACCGTCCCCTCTTGCCGCCCCCTCTCGCCGCCCGTCAGGCGGCCATCTTCACCGCCGTGCCGCTGACGCAGACCATCATCATGCCGTTGGCCTCGCCGAGCACCTCGTAGTCGAAGTCCATGCCGACAACGCCGTTGGCGCCGAGCTCGCGCGCCCCGGCGATCATGTCCTCCACCGCCGAGTCGCGTGCGCCCGAGAGCGCACGTTCGTAGCCGGCGGCGCGGCCGCCGACGACGTCGCGCACCGAGCTGAAGAGGTCGCGGAAGATGTTGGCGCCGATGATGGCCTCGCCGTGCACCACGCCCAGCCACTGCGCGATGGCCGGCCCGCCCGCGGCCGTGCCGGGGACGACCGTGGCGAGAAAGAATCCCTTGTCCTGCTTCGAGAACCAGCCCATGGCGAACCTCCTTGGCGAGCCGGGCGTGCGCGGCGGGGGGCCCGCGCGCATCTGACCCGGCCGGCGCATTCTCGCGGCAGGCGCTTGCCTGCAGTCCGCGCGCGACGCCATTCACCGAACCGACAGCGGGCTAATTTGCAGGCGATCGTCGACGGCGAGGCGGCACGCCGGGCCCTGGAGGCACCGCCGCCGTGTCGACTCGCCCGGATGCCCCCTTGATTTCGCTGCGCAGGGCACCCCATCGTCACGATCCGGCGCGAGGGCTGGGGGGAATTCGAGGGACTTGCGAAGCCAGGCCGCCCGTCAACCCGACAGCGCCTCGGCCAACCGGGCCGCCTGCGGCCCGAAGGCGTAGGCATCCATGCCGAGGTCGCCGAAGGTGAGGCTGGCATGGATGCGCCGCGCCGGCGTCTGGCGCCCGCCGGCGCCGGCGGCCACATACCAGGGCAGCAGGTGCTCGTCGGTGGGGTGCATCAGTTCGGCGTGTGGCGCCTGGCGCCGGTAGTCGAGCAGTTGCGTCCAGTCGGCCGCGTGCGCGCGCTCGGCGCGCTCGCGAAGCCACTCCCGGAAGGCGGTGCTCTCGGGCGTGGCGGGCCGCTCGATGTCGCGCAGGCCGCCGGCGAAGACGCGACGCAGGTTGTGCGTGATGCTGCCGCTGCCCACGATCAGCACGCCTTCGGCGGCCAGCGGCGCCAGCGCCGCGCCGAGCGCGAAGAGCCGCTCGGGCGCCCAGTTGGGCGGCCAGGCGAGCGGCAGCACCGGCACGTCCGCCTCCGGGAACATGTAGCGCAACGGCGTCCAGATGCCGTGGTCGAGCCCGCCTTCGGCGAGGACATGCGCGGGGACGCCCTGCCCGGCCAGCAGCGCCGCCACGCGCTGCGCCAACTCGGGCGCGCCCGGTGTGTCGTAGCGCAGCGTGTGCAGTTTGGGGTCGAAGCCGCCGAAGTCGTAGACGGCTGCGTGCCGCGGCGCGGCCAGCAGCACCGGCTCGCGCGTCAGGCTGTGCGCCGAGATGGCGATGATGGCCAACGGGCGACCGAACTCGCGCTCGATGGCCGGACCCAGGCGCTGCATGAAGGCGCCGGCCTCGCGCGGCTCGAGCGCCGTCATGGGCGAGCCGTGGCTGACGAAGATCGGCGGCAGGGCAGGGGTGGCAATGTCCATGCGCGCATTGAAGCACCGCCTGCGGCCGGCCGGGTTCAACGGCCTTGCACGCTCGGTTCGGCCGCGGGCCTTGTTCCCCACCCGGCGATGCGATTTGGGCTACCGTGCCCGATGCCGTACCCTCGCGGCGCGTCGCCTCCCACCCGGCGGCGATCCGCCGCACCCGGCCCCCGGAGCTCCTTTGCCGTGACTTCCCCCATCGCTTCCGCAGACCCTTCGGGCACCTTGTCGTCGCCCGCGGCACGTTCGTTCCATCCGCCCAGCCTGATCGCACTCGCCTGGCGCCAGACGCGGCGCGACCTGCGCGCCGGCGAGTTGCGGCTTCTCGCCGTGGCCGTGGTGCTGGCGGTGGCCGCGCTGACCGCCGTGGGCTTCTTCGCCGACCGCCTGAACAACGGCCTGCAACGCGATGCGCGGCAACTGCTCGGCGGCGACGCCGTGGTGGCGAGCGACAAGCCGGCGACGCCCGAGATCGCGGCCAAGGCGCGCGCGCTCGGCCTCGCGGTGGCGCAGATGGTGGAGTTCCCGAGCATGGGCCGCGCCCCCGACGTGTTGGGCGGCGCCACGCGGCTCGTCTCGGTGAAGGCGGTGACGCCCGGGTACCCGCTGCGCGGTCGCCTGCAGGTGCGTGACGCGATGACGCCCGCGGCTGCGCCGGTGCGGGTGGCCACCACCGCGCCGGAGCCCGGCACGGTGTGGGTGGATGCCGCGCTGCTTGATGCGCTCGCGCTGCGCCTGGGCGACTCGCTGCTGCTCGGCGACGCGTCCCTGCGCATCGCCCGCATCATCGTCGTCGAGCCCGACCGCGGCGCCGGCTTCATGGCCTTCGCGCCGCGGGTGCTGATGGCCGAGGCGGACCTGGCGGCCACGGCGCTCATCCAGCCGGCCAGCCGCGTGACCTACCGCCTCGCGGTTGCCGCGCCGGGCAGCGGCGCGCTCACGGGCAGCAGCGGCGACGCCGCCGTGCGCGAGTTCGTGCGCGAGGTCGAGGAGCAGATCAAGGCCGTGCCGCTGCGCGGCACGCGCGTCGACTCCTTCTCCAGCGGCCGGCCCGAGATGAAGCAGACGCTCGATCGCGCCGAGAAGTTCCTCAACCTCGTGGCGCTGCTGTCGGCGTTGCTGTCGGCGGTGGCCGTGGGCATCGCGGCGCGCGACTTCGCCGAGCGGCATCTGGACGACTGCGCCATGCTGCGTGTCCTCGGGCTGGCGCAGGGGCGCATTGCCGGGGCCTATGCGCTGGAGTTCGGCCTCGTCGGCCTGGTTGCAAGCGCCGTGGGCGCAGCGATCGGCTTCGCGGTGCACTTCGTCTTCGTGCTGCTGCTGGCCGGCCTGCTCGACGCGCAGTTGCCTGCGGCGAGTGCCTGGCCGGCACTCTTCGGGCTGGGGGTCGGGCTCACGCTGCTGGCGGCCTTCGGGTTGCCGCCGGTGCTGCAGCTGGCGCGCGTGCCGCCGTTGCGCGTCATCCGCCGCGACGTCGGCGGGCTGAAGACGGGTTCGCTGCTCGTGCTGGCGGCGGGTACGGCCGGGTTCGTCGGCCTGCTGATGGCGGTGTCGGCCGACACCAAACTCGGCCTCATCGCCGTCGGTGGCTTTGCGGCGGCGGTGGCGATGTTCGCGCTGCTGGGCTGGCTGGCGGTGGGGTTGCTCCGGCGGGCCGTGCCCGAGGCGCATGCGCCGCGCTGGCTGGTACTGGCCACGCGCCAGGTGGCGGCGCGACCCGCCTTCGCGGTGCTGCAGATCTCGGCGCTGGCGGTGGGCCTGCTGGCGCTCGTGCTGCTGGTGCTGCTGCGCACCGACCTCATCGCGAGCTGGCGCCGCGCGACGCCGGCCGATGCGCCCAACCGCTTCGTCATCAACGTGCAGCCCGAGCAGGTCGAGCCTTTCCGCCGTCAGATCGAGGCGGCCGGCGTGAAGCGCTACGACCTCTATCCGATGATTCGCGGCCGCCTCTTGGCGATCAACGAGCGCGACGTCACCGCCGCCGACTACACCGAGGACCGCGCGGCGCGGCTCGTCGAGCGCGAGTTCAACCTCAGCCACACGGCCACATTGCCGCCGCACAACCCGGTGAGCGTGGGGCGCTGGGTGCCCGACGAGGCCGGTGCCATCTCCATCGAGGAGGGCCTGGCGCAGACGCTGGCGCTCAAGCTCGGCGACCGGCTCACCTTCGACATCGCCGGCCAGCGCGTGACGACCCGCATCACCAGCCTGCGCAAGGTCGACTGGGGCTCTTTCCGCGTCAATTTCTTCGCCATCTTCCCAGTTGCGCAGATGCCGGAGCTGCCGCTCAGCTACATCAGCGCCTATCGCGCGCCCGCCGTGCCGGGCTTCGACAACGCGCTCACGCGCGCCTTTCCCAACATCACCAACGTCGACGTCTCGGCCAGCATCGGGCAGGTGCAGCGGGTGCTCGACCAGGTCATCCGGGCCATCGAGTTCCTCTTCGGCTTCACGCTCGCGGCCGGTCTCGTGGTGCTGTTCGCGGCGGTGGCGGCGACGCGCGAAGCGCGGGCGCGCGAGTTTGCGGTGATGCGGGCGATGGGTGCCGGTGCGCGCCTGCTGCGCCAGGTGCAGCGCGCCGAGCTGCTGGGCGTGGGCGCGCTGGCCGGCGCGCTCGCTTCGGCGGCGGCGCTGG
>JALHOU010000013.1:16864-45557 GCA_022842825.1 Rubrivivax sp. | reverse complement strand
GGTCGGCGCGCCGCGGGCTGCGGCCGCGCAGCCAGCGTGTCCAGCGCCCCGAAGGTCGAGGCGCGCGCTTCGGCCCGGGCCGGTGCCGGCAGACCCGCGCCCACGCGCTCAAGGTGCGCCACGCTCTCGGGCGCCATGGCCAGCACCTCCACGCCTTCGGCGCAGGGCTTCGTGCTCATCACGACGGCGTCGTCGCCGAAGGCCTGGCGCACCAGGGCCAGGGCGTCGCGCGGGGTGCGACCGGTGAAGCGCTTGAGGTTCATGCCGATGCTCCGATGATCGAACCGATGCGGATGGTGTGGGTCTCAGGGATCTCGCTGTGCGCCAGCACCTTCAGGCGCGGCGCCGCGCGCTTGAGCAGGCGGGCGATCGGCGCGCGGATCGGATCGGGCACGAGCAGGCAGGCCGGATGCCCCCGGTCCTCCTGCGAGCGCGCGGTGTCGGCCGCGCTCTTGGCCAGGGTGTCGGCGATGCCGGGGTCGAGAGCGGCACCGTGGGGCGAATTCAGGGCCTGCGTCACGAGGCGCTCGAGGTCGGGGTCGAGCGCGATGACGTCGAGCTCGCGCACCGGGCCGTAGATCTGCTGCACGATGGCCGGCGCGAGATGAGTGCGGATGCGGCGCGCCAGCTCGTGCGGGTCGCTCACCGTGCTGGCGTGCTCGGCCAGGCATTCGATGATCGAGCGCATGTCGCGGATGTGCACGCCCTCTTCCAGCAGCAACTGCAGCACACGCTGGAGGGTGGGGATGGCGACCATCTTGGGCACGACGTCTTCGATGAGCTTGGGGGCGAGTTTGGTGACGTGCTCCACGAGCTGCTGGGTCTCGACCCGGCCCAGCAGGCGGGCGGCACTCACCTGCATCAAGTGTGAGAGGTGGGTGGCGACGACGGTCGGGCAATCAACGACCGTAAACCCGGCCATCTGCGCCATCTCCTTGTGCCGCTCCTCGATCCACACCGCGGGCAGGCCGAAGGCGGGGTCCTGCGTGCGCGTGCCGGGCAGCTGTGCCATGACCGCGCCTCCGTTCGGGCCCGGGCCGCCCGGGTTGATGGCCAGCCACATGCCCGGCATCGCCTCGCCCTCACCCGCCACGGCGCCGCGCAGCGTGACGCGGTACGCACTTGGCTTGAGCTCGACGAGGTTGTCGCGGATGTGCACGGGCGGCGGCAGGAAGCCGACGTCCTGGGCGAACTTCTTGCGCACGCCCTTGATGCGGGCAAGCAGGTCGCCCACACCGCCCGGGCCGCGTGACTTGTCGACGAGGGCGATGAGCCGGTAGCCGACTTCGAGGCCGAGGGTGTCCACCGGCGTGAGGTCGTCCCAGCTCGCCTCCGGGTTGGCCTCGCGGGCGGTGACAACCTCCGTGCGCTCGGGCGCCGCGGCGGCCCGCTTCTTGGCCTGGTGCAACTGCCACGCGAGGCCCGCCAGCCCCACCGCGATGACGACAAACACGATGTGCGGCATGCCCGGCACGACGCCGAGGCCACCGATGATGGCCGCGGTGAGCGCCAGCGAGCGCGGCGAGTCGAACACCTGGCCGCGGATCTGCGTGCCGATGTCCTGCTCCTTGCCCACGCGCGAGACGACGATCGCTGCCGCGACCGAGATCAAGAGGCCTGGAATCTGCGCCACCAGCGCGTCGCCGACGGCCAGCACGATGTAGCTGCGCGCCGCCTCGCCCGCCCCCATGCCGTGCATGGCCATGCCGATGACGAAGCCACCGACGATGTTGATGACGAGGATGAGGATGCCGGCCATCGCATCGCCACGCACGAACTTGCTCGCACCGTCCATGGAGCCGAAGAAGTCGGCTTCCTCGCCGACCTCGGCGCGGCGACGCCGGGCCTCCTTTTCGTCGATGAGGCCGGCGTTGAGGTCGGCATCGATCGCCATCTGCTTGCCCGGCATGGCATCGAGGGCGAACCGGGCGCCGACCTCGGCGATGCGCTCGGCGCCCTTGGTGACGACGACGAAGTTGATGACGACGAGAATGGCGAAGACGATCAGGCCGACGGCGAAGTTGCCGCCAATCAGGAAGTGGCCAAAGGCCTCGATCACCTTGCCCGCAGCGGCCGGGCCGGTGTGGCCCTCGGTGAGCACGACGCGCGTGGAGGCGACGTTGAGCGAGAGGCGCAGCAGCGTCGTCACCAGCAGCACCGTGGGCAGAGCCGCGAAGTCGAGCGGCCGCACCATCTGCGCCGAGACCATCACCACCATCAGCGCCAGCGCGATGTTGAAGGTGAACAGCAAGTCGAGCACGAAGGCCGGCAGCGGCAGCACCATCATCGCCAGCATCAGCACGACGAAGACGGGCAGCACGAGCGCCTTCAGCGCCGCGCTCCTGGCGCCGCCACCCTGGCGCGGGTCAAGCGCGGCGCGCAGCGAGGCGAGGAAGTCGTTCACGCATCGGCTCCGGCGGCTCCGGCCGCGCCGAGGTCAGCCAGCGGGTCCATGTCGCCGGGCACCTCGGGCACCGGCGCGGGCGCGCCGAAGGGCCGCCCGGCGGACATCGCGTCGCGCAGCTGGTAGACCCAGGCCAGCACCTGCGCCACGGCACCGAACAGGCGCGCCGGCACTTCCTGGTCGACCTCGGTGTGGGCGTACAGCGCCCGCGCCAGCGGCGCGGCCTGCAGCACGGGCACGCGCGCTTCCCTGGCGACGTCGCGGATGCGCAGAGCCAGCAGGTCGGCGCCCTTGGCAACGACGCGCGGCGCGCCCATCTTCGCTTCGTCGTACTTGAGCGCCACCGCATAGTGCGTCGGGTTCATCACCACGAGGTCGGCGCGCGGAACGGCCGCGAGCATGCGGCGGTTGGCCAGCTCGCGCATGCGCCCGCGCATCCTGCCCTTGACCTCGGTGTTGCCCTCGGACTCGCGCATTTCGCGCTTGACCTCCTCGAAGCTCATGCGCAGGCGTCGCTTGAGCAGTTGCTGCTGCAGCGGCACGTCGATGACGGCGGACAGGGCCAGCAGCAAACCGATGGCGAGCAGGCCGCGCTGCAGCAGGTCGCCCGCCGAGACCAGCGCCTGCGGCAACGGCATCGCCAGCAGCGCAGCGGCGCTGGGCCAAAGCGCGCCCAGCATCCAGCCACCCACCAGCACCAGCAGCAGGGCCAGCAGGCAGGCCTTGCCCGCTTCGGCGAGGTGGGCACCCGAGAACAGGCGCGCAATGCCCGACAGGGGATCGAGCTTGCTGAACTTCGGCGCCAGCGGCGCGAACGTGAAGTTCCAGCCACCGCAAAGAAGTCCCCCTGCGAGGGCCAGCACCACGGTGGCGGCACCGATCGGCAGCAGCACCCACAGCAGCGTGCGCGCCAGCTCGAGCAGCCGCTCGGGCATGGCGCGTGGGTTGGACAGGTGCGCGAGATCGAAACGCAGCGCGTCGGCCAGAGCCGACGTGAGCCAGCGCGTCAGTTCAGGAGTGAAGGCCGCCAACAGCGCGACGCCGGCGCCCAGCACCAGGAAGTGCCCGACGTCACGCGAGCGTGCGACCTGGCCTTCGGTGCGCGCGCGTTCGATCTTGCGCGGTGTGGCGGGAAGGGTGCGGTTGGAGTTCTGCGAGTCGGCGGCCATGGCGTGAGCGCTTCGCCGTCAGGAACGCGCGAGCCTCGCCATGGTGCCGGCCGGCCAGCCGGACTTGAGGCCGATAAGAAGGACAAAACGCCGCGAGATCAGGCAGCGCAACGTGGTCCGTGCAGGGGCGGCGCGCGGCGGCTCCCCGGGCTGCGGGTCACGCGCTGCGGTCAGAAGCCCAGGCTGGCGAGCAGGTCGTCGACCTCACCCTGGTTGGTGACGACGTCGGTACGGCCCTGCGGGTTGACCACCGGGCCGTTGAGCACGCTGGGGCCAACGCGCTCGCGCTTCTCCTCGGGAACCACCGAGACCAGGAGCTTGACAAGGCTGTCCTCGAGGTCGGTGGCGAGCTTGATCACCTTCGTGACGACCTGCCCGGTGAGGTCGTGGAAGTCCTGCGCCAGCATGATGTCGGTCAGGTGGCTGTCGATCGAGCCGGTGCTGTGCTCGACGTCCTCGACGAAGTTCATCACCGCACCGGAGGCCACCGCCTTTACGGGGTCGGCGACGATGCGCGCGGCGATCTCGCGCGTCGCCGCGGAGATGTGGGCATGGTCGGCCTTGGCCTGGTCGACCGAGTTGAGCACCTTGTTCGCCGCGTCCGCCGTCTTGCCGGCAATGTAGGACAGGCGGCTGCGCGCATCGGGCAGGCCTTCCGTGGCCACTTGCAGCTTGGGCATCACGCCCAGCTGCTCGAGCGTGTCGTGCAGCAGCCGCGTGAGGTTGCCAAGCTGCTGGAAGACCTCTGGCGAGACCGCAGCACCGGTCGGTGAAGCCGAGGGAGCCAGCGTGGTGGCAGTGTCCATCTTCATGTTGTTCTCTCGCTTGTGGACCGTGGGGTCGTCGGGGGCGGGGACGGGCGCGCGGCCGGTCAAGCCGGCGTCGCCAGCTTCTGCATGATCTTCTGCACCTTCTCCTCGAGCGTGGCCTTGGTGAAGGGTTTGACGATGTAGCCGGCGGCGCCGGTCTGCGCGGCCATCACGATGTCTTCCTTGCGCGCCTCGGCGGTGACCATGAGCACCGGGATGTGCTTCAGCGAGTCCTCGGCCTTGACCGCCTTCAGAAGGTCGAAGCCGTTCATGTTCGGCATGTTGATGTCGGAGACGACGAAGTCGTACTTCGCGGCCTTCAGCATGCTCAGGGCCACCGCACCGTCTTCGGCCTCGTCGGCGTTGTTGCAGCCCATCTCCTTGAGCAGGCCGCGCACGATGCGCCGCATGGTGGAGAAGTCGTCGACGATGAGGAATTTCAGGTCGGTGGGGTTGCTCATGGAGACTCCTGGGATTGGCTGGGCACGACGTGGCGCCGACTGGCCGGTTTATCGGTCCCCTGCCGGCGGACTTGAACGCGGGACCGCGACGGGCGTCTCGTCCCCGCCGACCTCGGCAACCGGGGCCGCCGGCACGGCGCCGCCACGCAGGATTCGCTCTTCGGCCTCGCGGTTCATGACGATCAGGCTCATGCGCCGGTTGGCCGGCGCGCGCGGGTCGGCGGGCACCAACGGCACGCTCGACGCGAGACCCAACACGCGCAAGACATGCTCCTCGGGCAGGCCGCCCAGGAGCAACTCGCGGCGCGTGGCGTTGGCGCGGTCGGCCGAGAGCTCCCAGTTGCTGTAGCCGCGCTCGCCGCCGGGGAACGGTATGGCATCGGTGTGGCCCTCGAGCGTGAGCCGGTTGGGCACGCCGGCGAGGACGCCGCCCAGCTCGCGCAGCAGCTCGCGCATGGTCGGCTGCAGGTCCGGGCTGCCGCTGCCGAACATCGGCCGGCCCTCCTCGTCGACGATCTGGATGCGCAGCCCGTCCGCCGTCATGTCGAGCAGGATCTGCGAGCGCATCATCGCCAGGCGTTCGTTGGCCGCGAGCCTGCCCTCGACCTTGCGCTTGAGGTCCTCCAGGCGCGCGATCTCGGCGCGCTGCTGCTCGGCCTTGAGTACACGCAGGTTGATGGTGCTGCGCTTCGCCTCGATCTCGCCGGACTTCACCTGCCCCGTGGTCCGGGTGAGGTCCTGGCCGCCGCCACGCACCACGGAGGACGAGTCGCCGGAACCCGTGCCGCCGAGCATGGCCACCTTCAATGGCGACCCGAAGTAGTCGGCGATGCCCTTCTTGTCACCCTCTGTGGTGCTGCCCAGCAGCCACATGAGCAGGAAGAAGGCCATCATGGCGGTCACGAAGTCGGCGTAGGCGATCTTCCACGCGCCACCGTGGGCGGCATGGCCGCCCTTCTTGATGCGCTTGATGATGATCGGTTGCAGCTTCTTGGCGTCACCGGCCATGGCTCACCTGCCCTCTTCGGTTCATCGCACGCGCCGTGCTCACTTCTTGCCTTTCACGTGGCTCTCGAGCTCGGCAAAGGTGGGGCGCACTGTGGACAGCAGCACCTTGCGGCCGAACTCGATGGCCACCTGCGGGGCATAGCCCTGCATGCTCGCCAGCAGCGTGGTCTTGATGCACTGCAGTTCCTTGCCGCTCTCCTCGACCTTCTGCTCCAACAGGCCGGCCAGCGGCTCGGCGAAGGCGTACGCGAGCAGGATGCCGAGGAAGGTGCCCACGAGCGCCGAGCCGATCATCGCGCCCAGCACCGCCGGCGGCTGGCCCACCGAGCCCATGGTCTTCACCACACCCAGCACGGCGGCCACGATGCCGAATGCCGGCAGACCGCCCGCCACGCGCTGGATGGCGCCCACGGGCGCATGCGCCTCGTGGTGATGGGTCTCGATCTCGTTGTCCATCAGCGACTCGATCTCGTGCGCGTTCAGATTGCCGGAGACCATCATGCGCAGGTAGTCGGTCACGAATTCGGTGACGTGATGGTCGCCGCCCACGCCAGGGTACTTCTTGAACAGCGGCGAGTTGTGCGGATCCTCGACGTCCTTCTCGATCGACATCAAGCCTTCCTTGCGGGCCTTGGTCAGGATGTCGTACAGAAGCGAGAGCAGCTCCATATAGCGGGCCTTGGTGTACTTGCTGCCCTTGAAGCAGCTCAGGGTGCCCGCGATCGTCGCCTTGACGACCACCATCTGGTTGTTCACCAGGAAGGCGCCCAGGGTGGCGCCGCCGATCATGGCCATTTCCCAGGGCAGCGCTTTCAGGATCGGACCCATGTTGCCGCCGTGGGCGATGAACACCCCGAACACGCAACCGAGAACAACGACCCAACCGACGATGACGAACATGGTGCGCTTGTATGCAAGGACGCCCCGGCACGTGCGCGCGCCGTGGGGCGGAAGTTGCCGGGGTTATCGGCCCGCTGCGCCCGCGGTTGAGCCGGAACCTCGCGAGCGGGCTGCGCCGTTGCGCACGCGGTACACGTGCACCGGCCGGCCGACACCTGCGTCGACGACTGCCAGCGGCGTGACACCGGGCACCGGGAACTCGAGGCTCGCGAGCCAGGCGCCATCGGCCATCTCCGCTTGCGCCTTCTGCCAGGCCCTGGGCATCGTTTCGGGGCGCTGGAAGACGTAGACGAGGTCGAACCCGGCCCAGGAGCCGGCCCACATGTCTCCACGGGCGATGTCGGCCATTGGCAGCCGCCGCCTGGCCAGCCAGGTCATCGGGGCGCTCCACTCCACCCCGTACAGCGCCGCTGCGGGCCAGACCCGCCGTAGCGCCGCCAAGCCATGCCCGAGGCCGCAGCCGGCGTCGAGCACGCGACCTGGCGCAGGGCGCACCACGCGGTCCAGCCCGCTCAATGCAACGCGGGGCGTCGGGAAGAAGGGCGCGTCGCGCCACGCCCGCAAGGGGTAGAGCAGCAGCAGCGGCGCCAGGGCCAGAAGCCAGGCCGTGGCGTCGAGATTGCCTGCGCCCACCGCCAGCAGCATGGCCGAGACGGGAAAGCCGGCGGCGGCGATGAGCCGCCGCCAGGCGCCGGCGTTGGGCGCGGCGAAGGCGATGGCCACGGCCGTGCCGACGGCGAGTTCGACGCTGCCCGCGAGGCCCGCCTGCCGGCAAGACCATGCTGCGGCCCAGCCGGCCGCCCAAGCCAGCAGGGCCGGAGCGGGCCAGGGCAGGAGAACGAGGCTGCGATGCATGTTGTTGGCGGGCGCGCCACGGCGCAGTGGTTGGCGAAAGCGCAGTGTCGCGGGGCGCCCGTGGCCGGTGCCGACCAAGAAGCGCCCCGGGGGCGGGTCAATTCCGCCGCTGCCCGTGACCCCATGCCCATGCGCCTGCCGAGCCAGGCCAGCGACCGGTGTCGGCCCCACGACGGTCAAAAAAAAGCGGGCCCCGAGGGACCCGCTTGAAAGCACAGGGGACTGTGCCAGGAGGAGACGAGCAATGAACCGTTCGAAAACTCAGTCGCTGAAAGCTGTATCGGATGATGCGCGCGATCGCTGAAGCCGTGTTCGGGGAGGCTGCCGCTTTAATGTGCAGCAGTGCTCATCGGCGCTTCGATCGCGCGGGTGGCGTCGGACAGTGCGCCGGCCAGCTTGCCCTTGCCGGCGCGAGCCGGCGGGTTGCACAGGCCGCACACGTAGTGGCGGGCGATCTCGTGTGGGTGGGTGACGAAGTGGCCGCCGCACTTGCTGCACGGCGTCATCGTCAGCATGCCGTTGTCGACGAACTTCACCAGGCGCCAGGCCCGCGTCACCGAGAGCTGCGGCGCCAACCCCTGCGCGGCAATCTGCTCGGTATAGAGCTGGTAGGCCTTGATGACGGTGTCGATCTCGTCGAGCGCCGCGACCTTGTTGAGGTATTCGTGGATGTTCAGAAAGAGGCTGGCGTGGATGTTCGGCTGCCAGGTCATGAACCAGTCGGTCGAGAACGGCAGCTGGCCCTTGCTCGGGCTCTTGCCGGCGACCTCCTTGTACAGGCGCAGCAGGCGCTCGTAGCTCAGGTCGGTCTCGCTCTCGAGCACCTGCAGACGCGCGCCGAGCTTGATGAGGGTGACGGCACGTTCGATCTGCCTGGCTTCGGTGAGGATGCTCTTGGTGCGGGCCATGGGAATCTCGGGTCGCGGGCGCAGTGACGGGGGCAGGTGTCCGAGGGGCCGTCAGGCGGCCTCTTGGTGCCGGCCGGCCAGCAGGATGGAAGCGTGCAGGCGCGACATGCCGTCGTTCGCGGCGCCCTTGCCGTGGTTGGTGAGCAGGTTCCACACCACGTCGTCGTCCATGCGGAAGCGGCACAGCAACTGGTTGCCGGTGGCGATCTTCATCATCTGCGCCGGGGTCAGCGTCGTCAGCAACGTGGCCGTCTCCTCGTTGATGCCGAGGCGGAACAGGGCCTGTTCGCGGTCGTGGCGCACGAGGCTCTGCGCGAGCATCAGGTAGGACAGGTTGGCTTCGCGGATCTCGGCGAGGATCTGATCGGGGGTCATGTTGCGTAGGCTCCGGGGGTTCGGGAAGTGACAGGCGACGGAACGCACTGTATCGATCCGAACAGGGCTGCAACATGGACTCACATCGGTTGCTTGAGTCCAGCTTCTTCGATGGGGCGTGTAGGGCGAATTCCTACATCGCTTGTCAGGCGTGACCCCCTTCACGCCCCTCGCCGGCGACTGTCGAGGATTTCTCGACCGCCGCCCCGACCTTCCTACAGGCGCTCGATGCGCGCGTAGGCGCTGTGGTTGTGGATGGACTCGATGTTCTCGACATCCACGGCGTAGCGGCCGACACGGGGCTCGCGCTCGAGGCGCAGCGCCACATCACGCACCAGGTCCTCGACGAACTTGGGGTTCTCGTAGGCCCGTTCGGTGACCCACTTCTCGTCGGTGCGCTTGAGCATCGGCCAGATCTCGCTGCTCGCCTCGTCCTCGGCAAAACGCACGAGCTCGTGCCACTCGATCGGCTGCAACACCTCGACACGGATCGTGACCCATGCGCGCTGGTTGTGCGCGCCGTAGTCGGAGATCTCCTTCGAGCACGGGCACAGGCTCTTGACGGGAACACCGACCTCGGCCCACACGACTGTTTGGCCGGCGCGGCTCTCGGCGACCCAGCGGCCGCGGTAGTCGAGCAGGCTCGCCAGGCCCGACACCGGCGCGCGCTTGCGCAGGAAGAAGGAGAACGCGGCCTCGATGCGTCCCTCCGACGCACCCAGGCGCGCCAGCATGGCGAGGTGCTTTTCGCGCAAGGTGGCGGCGTCAAGCACGGTGCCCTCGGCCTGCAGGTCGTCGAGCCAGGCGATGAAGCGCGACATGTGGGTGCCCTTTTGCTCCGCGGGCAGTGCGACGTCAAGCGCCCAGGTGGCGGCACAGGGGTGGGCGACGCCGGCCACCCGCAGCACAAGCGGATAGCGCAGGTCCTTGACACCCACACGCTGGATCGCCAGGTGGCGATGGTCACGCGCGCTTTGCGTATCGGGGATCTGCAGGGCGTCGGTCAGGTTGTTCATCGCGTTCGGGAGCATGACACCGTTGCGCCGGCACGGGCGTCACATGGATTACAGCGCCTGTGCGGGCGCCGGCGCGCCGGCCGCCACCTTCGGGGCAAGGAGGCGGCGCGGGCGGCTCAGGAGTTGACGGCAGCCAGCGCGGGCCGTGCCACCTCGGGCGGCACGAAACGCCGGCGGATGCTCTGCTCGATGCCTGCGGCGTCGAGCCCGCAAAGCGAGAGGAGCTTGGCCGGGTCGCCGTGCTCGATGAACTGGTCGGGCAGGCCCAGCGTCAGCACAGGCACCTCCACGCCCGCGGCAGCCAGGCACTCGAGCACCGCCGAGCCGGCGCCGCCGCTCAGACAGCCCTCCTCCACGGTGACCAACGCGCCGTGCGTGCGGGCCAGCTCGAGCACGAGGGATTCGTCCAGCGGCTTGACAAAGCGCATGTCGGCGACGGTGGCGTCGAGCTTGCCCGCGGCGGCGAGTGCCGGATGCAGCAACGTGCCGAAGGCGAGGATGGCGATGCGCGGCAGGCGCGCATCGGGGCGTGCCTCGACGCGGATCGAGCTGTCCCGCCGCACCACGCCCTTGCCCCAAGCCCATGCCGCGAGCTCGGGCCGGATCTCGGCGCCGCAGCCGCTGCCGCGGGGGTAGCGCACGGCCACCGGATGGCTCTGCTGGTAGGCGGTCGTGAGCGCCATGCGGCACTCGTTCTCGTCGCTGGGCGTGAGCATGCTGCAGTGGGGGATGCATCGCACGTAGGCGATGTCATACGCACCGCAGTGCGTGGCGCCGTCGGCGCCGACGATGCCGGCGCGGTCGAGCGCAAACACCACCGGCAGGTTCTGGATCGCGACGTCGTGGATGAGCTGGTCGTAGCCGCGCTGCAGGAAGGTGGAGTAGATCGCCACCACCGGCTTCAGCCCCTCGCAGGCGAGGCCGGCGGCGAAGGTGACGGCATGCTGCTCGGCGATGCCGACATCGAAGTAGCGGTTGGGGAAGCGCTTGTGGAACTCGACCATGCCCGAGCCCTCGCGCATGGCCGGCGTGATGCCCACGAGGCGCGGGTCGGCCTCGGCCATGTCGCACAGCCACTGACCGAAGACCTGCGTGAACGTGGGCTTGCCCGGCCCGGTCGCCTTGGGGAATCCCTCGGCGGGGTTGAACTTGCCGCTCGCGGCGTGGTACTTGACCGGATCGGCCTCGGCGTGCTTGTAGCCGTAGCCCTTCTTCGTCACGACATGCAGGAACTGCGGGCCCTTCTTGCCGCGCAGGTTCTCGAGCGTCGGCACGAGGGAGTCGAGGTCGTGGCCATCGATGGGGCCGACGTAGTTGAAGCCGAACTCCTCGAAGATGGTGCCTGGCACGACCATGCCCTTGGCGTGCTCCTCGAAGCGGCGCGCCAGCTCGAACAGCGGCGGCACGGGCTTCAGCACCGCCTTGGCGCTCTCGCGCGCGGCGGCGTAGAACTGGCCGCTCATCAGGCGCGCGAGGTAGCGGTTCAGCGCCCCCACCGGCGGGCTGATCGACATGTCGTTGTCGTTGAGGATGACGAGCATGTCAACCGAATGGCCGTTGTGGCCGAAGCCGGCGTTGTTGAGCGCCTCGAAGGCCATGCCGGCACTCATGGCGCCGTCGCCGATGACGGCCACGGCGCGCCGGTCCTCGCCCTTGAGCTGCGCGGCCAGGGCCATGCCCAGCGCGGCAGAGATCGATGTCGAGCTGTGCGCCGTGCCGAAGGTGTCGTACTCGCTCTCGTCGCGGCGCGGAAAGCCGCCGATGCCGCCGAGTTGCCGCAGCGTGTACATGCGGTCGCGCCGGCCGGTGAGGATCTTGTGCGGGTAGGTCTGGTGCCCAACGTCCCAGACGATGCGGTCGTGCGGCGTGTTGAACACGTAGTGCAGCGCGACCGTCAGCTCCACCGTGCCCAGGTTGCTGCCCAGGTGGCCACCGGTCTGGCTGACGGTGTCGAGCACGAACTGGCGCAACTCGCCGGCCACCTGGGCCAATTGCCCGCGGCCGATTCGGCGCAGGTCGGCCGGGCTGTTGATCGTGGGGAGGAGTTTCGTCATGGAGGATTCAGTTCTCGCGCTCGACCACGCGGTCGGCCAACAGGGCCAGCGTCGCCGTGGCGGCGCCCAGCCCGCTGCGGGCGAGCGCCTGGTGGGCCTGCACGCACAACTCCTGCGCGTGGCGGCGTGCCGCCGTCAGGCCGAGGACCGACACGTACGTCGGCTTGTTGCTGTCCTGGTCCTTGCCGGCGGTCTTGCCGAGCGTTTCGGACCCCTGGGTCACATCGAGGATGTCGTCCACCACCTGGAAGGCCAGGCCGACGGCGGCACCGTAGTCCGACAAGGCCTGCCAGGACGGCGCCGATGTCGACCCGCAGGCGGCGCCCATCAGCACGCTCGCCTGCAGCAGCGCACCGGTCTTGCGCCGGTGCATGTCGCGCAAGGCGCTCTCGGAGAGCGGCTTGCCGATGCTGGCGAGATCGATGGCCTGCCCGCCTGCCATGCCCACATGGCCGGCCGCGCGCGCGAGCAAGCCCGCAAGGCGAGCCTGCAGTGCCGGCGCCATGCCCGACGCGGGCGTGAGCACCTCGAAGGCCAGCGCCTGCATCGCGTCGCCCGCGAGCATCGCCTGCGCCTCGCCGAACTTCACGTGCACCGTGGGCTTGCCCCGCCGCAGCACGTCGTTGTCCATGCAGGGCATGTCGTCGTGGATCAGGGAGTAGGCGTGGATCAGCTCCACCGCGACGGCGGCGCGCAGCGCCGCCTCGCGATGCCCGTGCACGGCCTCGGCGGCTGACAACACGAGCAGCGGCCGCAGCCGCTTGCCGCCATCGAGCACGCCGTAGCGCATGGCTTCGCCCAGGCCTGCCGGGCTGTCGGTGGGCACCCAGCGCTCGAGCGCGTCCTCGACGGCGCCCAGCTCGTGGCGCATCCAGCCGTCGAGGTCGCGCACGTTCATCGGTGCGCTCCCCGGCAGGCCGCGGCATTGCTGAACGCCAGGCGGCTCATGTGCCGGTCCAGGGCTTCAAGCGCCCTTCCTCGAGCAGCTTCACCTGGGTCTCCACGGCCTCCAGCCGGCCACGGCAGTAGGCCAGCAGCTCGGCGCCACGCTTGTAGTCATCCAGCAGGCGGTCCAAGGGCAGCTGGCCCTGCTCCATCTGCTCGACCAACTGGTCGAGCTCGGACAGGGCCTGCTCATAGCTCGCGGGTTCCCCGGGCACAGGCCCAAGCCTGTCCTTGGAGCCTTCCTTGGGCGCGGAGTGGGTGCTTCTGGCCATTCCGAGGGATGAGATAGGAGGCGCGGATTCTAGTCAATCGGCCCCTGGCCCGGCCCGCCGCCCCGGGCGGGTGTGGCCGGGGCGCCGCGCGGGACCGCACACACTGCAAGGTCGGCCGCTCCGTTGGCGGGCCGTTCAGATCCCCGTCATTAGAATCCCGCCCGCGCCGCGATCCCCCGCCTTTCGACCCTTGCATGGCGAGCTGGCCCGCGGCGATGTTGCCTGCCCTCGCGGACCGTCGCAGACGGCGCCGCACCGCGGGCGGCCGGTTCGGTGCCCTCTTCTCTGTCCCTGGAGGATTGGTTCGGATCATGTCGGACCTCAGCATCCCTCTCGACGCGCGCGCCAAGGCGCAGCTCCCGGTCCACAGCTATTTCGAGGAGGGCTTGTTCCGCAAGGAACAAGAGAACATCTTTGAGCTCGCCCCGGGCTACCTCGGGCACACGCTGGCACTGTCCGAGGTCGGCGACCATCTCGCGCTGGTACAGGAGGGCGAAGGGCGGGCGCTGATACGTTCGGCGCCGGGGCCTGATGGCATCTCGCTGTTGTCCAACGTTTGCCGACATCGCCAGGCCATCATGCTGCGTGGCCGCGGCCACAGCCAGAGCCGCGGTCACATCGTGTGCCCGCTGCACCGCTGGACCTACGACCTGAAGGGCCAGCTCGCCGGCGCGCCGCACTTCGAGCAGGACCCCTGCCTGAACCTGCGCAGCTACCCGGTGCAGCGCTGGAACGGTCTGATCTTCGAGGGCCGCGGCCGTGTCGTCGGGCACGACCTGGCCGAACTGAGCTCGGCCGCCGCAGGCATGCTGGACTTCAGCGGCTACGTTTTCGACCGCGCCCACCTGCACGAGTGCAACTACAACTGGAAGACCTTCATCGAGGTGTACCTGGAGGACTACCACGTCGGGCCCTTCCACCCGGGGCTGGGCAAGTTCGTCACCTGTGACGACCTGCGCTGGGAGTTCGGCCGCCACCATTCCGTGCAGACGGTCGGCGTGCACCAGGCTCTCGGCAGGCCGGGTTCGCCCGTGTACGAACGCTGGCATGCGGCGGTGATGAACTTCCGCCAGGGGACGCCGCCAAAGCACGGCGCCGTCTGGCTGACGCTGTACCCGACGACGATGGTGGAGTGGTACCCGCATGTGCTGGTGGTGTCGACGCTGTTCCCGCGCGGGCCGCGCAAGACGCTCAACCTGGTGGAGTTCTTCTACCCGGAGGAGATTGCCGCGTTCGAGCGCGAGTTCGTCGAGGCGCAGCAGGCCGCCTACATGGAGACCTGCGTCGAGGACGACGAGATTGCGTTGCGCATGGACGAGGGCCGCGCCGCCCTGATGGCGCGCGGCGACAACGAGGTCGGCCCCTACCAGAGCCCGATGGAAGACGGCATGCTGCACTTCCACGAGTGGTACCGCCGCGAAATGGGTCTCGCGGCCGAGGGCAGCTTCTAGCCGCCCGCGGCGTTCCCGAGCGATCTGCGACGGGCCGGCCAGCCGGCCCGTCGCGCTTCGTCGCCTCAAGCGATCCATGCCATCCCTCTCGGCGCCGTTGGCAATGGTCTTGTCGTCGCTCCTCTTCTCGTTGATGGGGGTGACGGTCAAGCTCGCCGCGCCGCTGTACGGCGCAGGCGAGATGGTCATGTACCGCTCGCTGGTCGGGCTGGCCCTCATCGGCGGCTTGATGCGATGGCGGGCCATGCCGCTGGCCACGCCGGTGCCGGCCATGCACGCCTGGCGCAGCGCCACGGGCGTCGCCGCCATGCTGCTCTGGTTCCACGCGCTCGGCGGCCTGCCGTTGGCCACCGCCACGACGTTGAACTACATGTCCCCGGTGTGGATCGCGCTGTTCCTGCTGGGCGGCGCCGTGCTCTTCGGCCCGGCACGCCAGGCCGTCGATGGCCGCCTGGTCGCCACCGTGCTGTGCGGCTTCGCAGGCGTCGCGCTCGTGCTGCAGCCGACCATGACCGCGGAGCAGGCTTCGCACGGTCTGAGCGGCCTGCTCTCGGGCATGCTCGCAGCAATGGCCTATCTGCAAGTGACGGCGCTCGGCCGCGCCGGCGAGCCGGCCCTGCGCGTCGTGTGCTACTTTTCGCTCGTGGGCGCCCTCGCAGGCGCCCTGGTGACACTGGTCGCAGGTGAGTGGCACGCGCATTCGCCCTTCGGCGTGTTGCTGCTCGTCGCCATCGGCTTGCTGGCCGCTGCAGGGCAGTGGATGATGACGCGGGCTTACAGCCACGGCGCCACGCTCGGTATCGCTGCGCTGCAGTACCTGGGGGTAGCCTGGTCCTTTGCCTTCGGCGTGTGGCTCTTCGACGACCCCGCGACGGCGGGCGCCCTGCTCGGCATGGCGCTGATCGTCAGCGCGGGCGTGGTGGCCACACGCCTGCGCAGCCAGGCGCGCCCCGACGGCGCGCCGCCGCCGGAAACGTGAGCCACTGCAACGACAACAATGGCCCACAGGAGTGAAGATGACCGACCTCATGACCCCGACGCCCGGGCCACGAAGCAAGACGCGCCATGGCCCGTTTCGAACGCTGATCTCGGCCCAGGACCTGCAGGCGCTGCGGACGTCCCGGGGTGATCTCGTGATCCTCGACTGCGGCTTTGACCTCGCCGACCCGGAAGCCGGTGAGCGCGCCTTCGTGCAGGCTCATTTGCCCGGCGCGCTTTACGCCCATCTCGATCGCGACCTCTCCGGCGCCAAGACCGGCCGCAACGGGCGCCACCCGCTGCCGGCGCGGGACGCGTTCGCCGAGCGCGTCGGTGCCTGGGGCATCGGCGGCGCTACGCAGGTCGTGACCTACGACGCGCAGGGTGGCCCCTACGCGGCGCGTGGCTGGTGGATGCTGCGCTGGCTCGGTCACGAGGCGGTGGCCGTGCTGGATGGCGGACAGGCCGCCTGGCGCGCCGCCGGCGGCGAGTTCCAACCCGGGCCGGCCGCGCCCGCGGCAGGGCCGCGCTACCCCTTGGGCCACGCCACGTTGCAGACGGTCGATGCCGAGGCTTTGCTTGTGGCGCTGGAGCAGGGGCGCGTGCGCCTCGTCGATGCACGCGCCAGCGAGCGGTACCGCGGCGATGTCGAACCGCTCGACCCCGTGGCCGGCCACATCCCCGGCGCCATCAACCGCTTCTTCAAGGACAACCTCGCCGCCGACGGTCGCTTCAAGCCTGTCGCCGATCTGCGCGCGGAGTACGCTCGGCTCGCGCTGGACGAGGCGGGCGCGGCGCGCGGCCCGGTGGTACACCAATGCGGCTCGGGCGTGACCGCCTGCCACAACGTGCTCGCCATGGCCCACGCCGGCTGGCCGGCGACGGCGCTCTATCCGGGTTCGTGGAGCGAGTGGTGCGCCGACCCGGCACGGCCGGTGGCGCGCGGTTGATCGGCATCAAGCACGGGGGTTTCGAGGGGCGACAAGCCGGCCGGGAAGCGTTCAAATCACGTTCGTGGCCAACGTCGGCCGCCGATGGAGGTTCCATGTACAAGCGCATCCTGTTCCCGACCGACGGCTCGGAGATCACGCAAAAGGCACTGGACTCGGCCATCGCATTGGCCAGACTGACAGGGGGTGAGCTTTACGCCCTGTCGGTGAAGGAGCCCTTTCCCTACAGCGCCATCTCCGAGATGCAGCCCGTGCCGCCCCAGGAGTTCTACGACGCGCAGGAGCGCATCGCCTCGGCACGTGTGCAGGTCGCCGCCGAGGCGGCTCGCGCCGCCGGTGTGAAATGCCACGCGCACACCGTCGAGGCGGTCCATCCCTGGGAAGCCATCCTCGACCATGCCAAGACGCAGGGCTGCGACGTCATCGTGATGGCCTCGCACGGCCGGCGCGGCGTGAGTGCGCTGCTGCTCGGCAGCGAAACCTCCCGCGTGCTGACACACGCCACGCTGCCCGTGCTGGTGGTGCGCTGAGGCGCGCCGGGCGCACTGGCCGCACCGCGCGAATCGGCGGGATGATCCGCCGACGCCATGCCGTGGGCGTGCGCACCGGTCAATGCGCGTGCTGGTGCAGGAGTTCGCGCGCCAGCACCACAACGCCGAGGCCGGCGAGCAGCCAAGCCACCTGCCATGCGGTCTCGCGCCAGGTCAGGCGCTTCTGCAACTGGGGCAGCAGGTCGGCCACGGCCACGTAGATGAAGCTGCTCGAGGCGGCGACCAGCAGGTAGGGCAGCAGGTTCTGGAACGGCCCGACCAGGTAGTAGCCGCTGATGCCGCCCGCCACCGCGGCCAGGCCGGACAACAGGTTGAAGGTCAATGCCTTCGTCCGGCTGAAGCCCGCGTTGAGCAACACGATGAAGTCGCCCGCTTCCTGGGGGATCTCGTGCGCGGCCACGGCAATCGTCGTGATGACCCCGAGTGCGGGGTCGGCCAGGAAGGCGGCGGCGATGATCACCCCGTCGCAGAAGTTGTGCATCCCATCGCCCACCAGCACCGCCAGCCCGCCGCGGCCGGCCTGCTCCGCGTCGAAGTGGTGGTGGTGGTCGTGGCCGTCGCCTTCGTGGTGGTGGAAGTGCCGGTAGAGCTCGGCCTTCTCCAGCAGCCAGAAGAAGAGCAGGCCGCCCAGCAGGGTGGCAAAGAGCGTCGCTGGTGTCGGTCGATGCGCACCGGCATGCCCCGCCTCGCCGGCGTGCCCGGCCGCACCGTGCGCTGCGCCGTGGGCGGCGTCGGGCACTGTCATGGCACTCGAAAAGGCCTCGGGCAGCACGTGCAGCAGTGCTGTCGCGAGCAACACGCCGGCCGACAAGCTGACCAGGTTCTTGACGACACGGCCAAGCAGGCCCACGGTCAACGTCGCGGCAATGGCGATGGAGACGAGACCGCCAAGGGCCGTGGCGAGGATGATGTAGAGCAGCGTCATGGTCGGGCCCGTCGGGCCGACTCCTTATCGCGCAGATGGGGAGGCTGGCGCGCGATTCTGCCGCCAAGAAGGCCGTGCACGGCGGCTTCGCCCGCCGGCGGCGCCGGCCCGCCTCGGCTGCCCGGCACCAACGGTGCGGCGCCGTTTCTCAGCCGTACCGCTGCAGCAGCGCCTGCTGGGCACTGAGGCCCATCTCGGCAACGCGCCGGTAGCTGCCATCGGCCTGCAGCATCCAGGCGTCGCGTTCGTCACGCAGGTAGGGCACGAGGGCCTCGTCGATGAGACGCTGCCGCAGCGCCGAGTCGCGCACCGGCCAGGCCACCTCGATGCGGCGGAACATGTTGCGGCTCATCCAGTCGGCGCTGGACAGGTACAGCACCTCGTCGGCGTCGTCGGCACCCCAGCGGAAGTAGAAGATCCGCGTGTGCTCGAGGAAGCGCCCAATCACCGAGCGCACGCGGATGTTCGGCGTCACGCCGGGCACGCCCGGGGCCAGCATGCAGGCGCCGCGCACCACGAGGTCGATCGAGGCCCCCGCCCTGCCCGCTTCGGCCAGCGCCCCGATGAGGGCCGGATCGGTGAGCGCATTGACTTTGGCCACCACACGAGCCGGCCGACCGGCCAGCGCCGCCTCGGCCACGCGTTTCAGATGGCTCATCATGCGCCGGTGCATCTGGAAGGGCGCTGCCACCAGGTGCTGCGGCGGGCGCAGTCGCACCTGGCTGGCCAGTTGCCGGAAGACCGCTTCGATGTCGGCGGTCAGCCCGGAGTCGGTGCTGAAGCAGCCGATATCGGTATACAGCCGTGCCGTGCGCGGGTTGTAGTTGCCGGTAGACAGGTGGGCGTAGCGGCGCAAGCGCTCGCCTGACCCGTGCCGCTCTCGCCGCGTGACAAGCAGCAGCTTGGCGTGCGTCTTCAACCCGACGATGCCGTAAACCACCTGCGCGCCGACCGCCTCCAGGCGCTCGGCCCAGTTGATGTTCGCCTCCTCGTCGAAACGCGCCTTCAGCTCGACGACGACGAGCACCTCCTTGCCCCGCCGCGCCGCCTCGATGAGCAGGTCCATCAGCACGCTCTCGCTGCCGGTGCGGTAGATGGTCTGCCGGATGGCGAGCACGTCGGGGTCGTGCACGGCCTCGCGCAGGAAGCGCACGACAGGCTCGAAGCTCTCGAACGGGTGGTGCAGCAGCACATCGCGCCCACCGCCTTCTCGCAGCTGCTCGAACAGCGGGCGATCGGGCGAGAGCGCGGCGGGCCAGGCCGGCTCGAAGGATGGAAAGCGCAGCGCATTGGCCTCGGCCATGTCGATGAGCTGCGTCAGGCGCACCAGGTTCACAGGCCCGTTCACCTTGTAGAGCGCCGCGGCCGGCAGCGCGAACTGCCCGAGCAGGAGGCCCGACAGCTCGGACGGGCACGACGACACCACCTCCAGTCGGATGGCCTCGCCGAAGTGCCGCCGCGTGAGGTGGCTGCGCAGCGCCTGGCGCAGGTTGGTGACGTCGTCGCCGTCGACCTCGAGGTCGGAGTCGCGCGTGACGCGGAACTGAGAGAACGCGAGCACCTCGCGCCCCGGGAACAAATCGCCCAGGTGAGCGCGGATGACGCTCGTGAGCAGCACGAAGCCCTGGCGCGACCCGCACAGGTGGCGCGGGAGCCGGATGACGCGCGGCAGCACGCGTGGCACCTTGACGATGGCGATCTGGTTTTCGCGCCCGAAGGCGTCGCGCCCGTCGAGGCGGGCGATGAAGTTGAGCGACTTGTTCGCCACCATCGGGAACGGGTGGCTGGGGTCCAGGCTCACCGGCACGAGCAGCGGCCGCACCTGGTTCTCGAAGAACTCGGCCACCCAGGCGCGCTGCGCGCCGTCGCGCTCGGCGTGGTTGAGAACGACGATGCCTTCGTCGGCCAGCGCCGGCATCAGGACGTCGTTGAGGAGGGCGTATTGCTCGTCGATGAGCGCGTGCGCTGCCAAGGACATCGCCTCGACCTCGGCGGGGCCGACGCCGCTGCCGGGTTCGCGCTGTGCCGCCAGCGTATCGGCAACACGGATCTCGAAGAACTCGTCGAGGTTGGACGAGACGATCGTGATGTAGCGCAGCCGCTCCAGGAGCGGCACGTCCGAGCGCCGCGCCTGGGCCAGCACGCGGCGATTGAACTCGAGGATGGAGGCTTCGCGACCCAGCAACCGCAACGCGGCCGGGGCGGGCTCAGCGGAGGGTGCGCCCTCCGCGCCGCGCTCAGCGTCGATCATGCGGCCAGTCTATGACCAGCGCGCGGCAGTTTTGTGACAGCGCGGCGGTGTGCCAGCCACAGAGTGGCCGCACCCATCCGGAAGCCTGGCCCGGCCGGGTCAGGCCTGCAGCAGGTGCTGCCGATAGTGCAGCAGCTCGTCGATCGACTCGTGGATATCGGCCAGCGCGGTGTGCGCCTGCGCTTTCTTGAAGCCTTCGAGGACCGAAGGCTTCCAGCGCCTGGCCAGTTCCTTGAGCGTGCTGACGTCGAGGTTGCGGTAGTGGAAGAAGGACTCGAGCTGGGCCATGTGGATGGCGAGGAAGCGCCGGTCCTGGCAGATGCTGTTGCCGCACATCGGGCTCTTCCCTGCCGGCACGTAGGCGCGCAGGAACTCGATGACCCGGGTGCTCGCGGTGTGCTCGTCGATGGCCGAGGTGCGCACGCGCTCGGTGAGCCCGCTGCGGCCGTGCGTGCCCTTGTTCCAGGCGTCCATGCCGTCGAGCACGGCGTCGCTCTGGTGCACGGCGAAGACGGGGCCCTCGACACGCACGCTCACTTGCGGGTTGGTGACGACGACGGCGATCTCGATGATGCGGTCGCGCTCAGGCACGAGCCCGGTCATCTCCAGGTCGATCCAGATGAGGTTGTGTTCGCTGGCGGCCAGCGTGGCGGTGGAGGCGGTGGTCATGGCGGGCGATTGTCGGGCAGGGCAACCGGGGCGCAAGGACGGCGCCCCTACACTCGCGCCCATGATTGCGTCTTCGTTCACCGCCCTCTTCGTGGCCGCGGTGCTCGGTTCGTTCGCGGCCCGGCTGTGGCTGGCCACCCGGCAGGCGCGGCACGTGGCCCGGCATCGCGGCGAGGTGCCCGCCGCCTTCGCCGCCACCGTGACAACCGCAGCCCACCGCAAGGCGGCCGACTACACGCTCGCGCAGCTGCGCTTCGGCATGCTGTCAAGCGCCTTCGGCGCCGTCGTGCTGCTCGCGTGGACGCTGCTGGGCGGCCTCGACGTGCTCAACGGCGCCCTGCGCGAACTCGTCCTGCCGCACCTGGGCCCCATGGCCTACCAGCTGGCGCTGCTGGCGGGTTTCGTCCTTGTCGGCGCGGTGATCGAGCTGCCCTTCGGGTGGTACGAGACGTTCCGCGTCGAGCAACGCTTCGGCTTCAACCGCATGTCGCTCGGCCTGTGGCTGGCCGACCTCGCCAAGGGCGCCCTCGTGGGCATCGCCATCGGGCTACCGCTGGCGGCGTTGATCCTGTGGATCATGGGCGCCTCGGGTGGCCTGTGGTGGCTGTGGGCCTGGCTGGCGTGGGTGGGCTTCAACCTCGTGCTGCTGGTGCTGTACCCGACGGTGATCGCGCCGCTTTTCAACAAGTTCGAGCCGCTCACCGACGAGACGCTCTCCGAGCGCGTGCGTGCGCTGATGCGGCGCTGCGGCTTCGCGGCGAAGGGCCTATTCGTGATGGACGGCAGCCGGCGCTCGGCGCACGCGAACGCCTATTTCACGGGCCTGGGCACCGCCAAGCGGGTCGTCTTCTTCGACACGCTGCTGGCCCGGCTCACTCCCGGCGAGGTGGAGGCCGTGCTGGCGCACGAACTCGGCCACTTCAAGCACCGGCACGTCGGCAAGCGTTTGGTAGGCATCTTTGCGCTCAGCCTCGCGGGGCTGGCGCTGCTCGGCTGGCTGGCCGGCCAGAGCGGCTTCTACACCGGCCTGGGCGTGACGCCCCATGTCGACGCGCCCAACGACGCGCTGGCGCTCCTGCTCTTCGCGCTGGCGTTGCCGCCGTTCACCTTCTTCGTCACGCCGCTGATGGCGCAACTGTCGCGGCGGCACGAGTTCCAGGCCGACGCCTATGCCTGCGCGCAGGCTGACGGTCGCGACCTGGCGCGCGCGCTGCTCAAGCTGCACGAGGACAACGCCTCGACGCTGACGCCCGACCCGTGGTACGTGCGCTTCTACTACTCGCACCCGCCGGCCTCGGAGCGCCTCGCGGCGCTGCCGGCGCCAGCCTGAGGCCGCAGCCCGCCGTCTTCGCCGCCCAGGCGCTCCACCGGATGAGGCCAAAGCCCATGACAGCCGAAGAGCTCGCCGCCGGCCGCTGCCGCCCCATCCATGGACGCCCCCTGGACGACGCCGAGGTGGCGCGGCAGCTCGCCGTGCTGCCCCACTGGCTGTGGATCGACGGCATGCTTGAGCGGCGCTTCACCTTCGCCGACTTCCACCACACCATGGCCTTCGTCAACGCCGTGGCCTGGGTGGCCCATCGCGAGGACCACCACCCCGACCTGCTCGTCGGCTACGACCACTGCACCTTGCGCTACCGCACGCATTCCGTGGGCGGCATCACGGTCAACGACTTCATCTGCGCCGCCAAGGTGGACGCGCTCTCGCCTTGAGCACCGGCGCACCGCCTGCAGCCGCGCCAGCCGATGTCGCGCTCGTCGTGGCGACATTCGGCCGGCAGGTGCTGGTGGAGACGGCGGCGGGGCGGCGCGTGCGCTGCCAGACGCGCGGCAAGAAGACCGACCTCGTGGTCGGGGACCGGGTGCGATGGCAGGTGGCCGGCGACGCCGGCGTGGTGACGGCGATGGTGGCGCGCCGCAACCTCTTCTTCCGCCAGGACGAGTGGCGAACGAAGAGCTTCGCAGCCAACATCGACCAGTTGCTGGTGCTGCTGGCCGTCGACCCGCCCTCCTCCGAAAGCCAGCTCGCGCGCGCGCTCATTGCTGCGCGGGCGGCCGATGTGCCAGCGTTCATCGGCCTCAACAAGATCGATCTGCCGGGCCTGACGGCAGCGCGCTCGCGGCTGGCACCCTATCTCGCCATGGGCGTGCCGGTGCTCGAGTTCGCGCTCAAGGCCGACCCGGCCGGCGCGCGCGAGTGCCTCATGCCGCGCCTGCAAGGCCGCACGACGCTGGTGCTGGGCCCGAGCGGCATGGGCAAGAGCACGCTCATCAATCGCTTCGTGCCCGGCGCCGAGGCGCAGGTGGGCGAGGTCTCGCGGGCGCTGAACGCCGGCCGGCACACCACCACGAGCACCACCTGGTACTGGCTGGACGAGCAGCACCGCGGCGCATTGATCGACTCGCCCGGCTTCCAGGAATTCGGCCTGCGCCAGGTGGAGGCGCGCCAGTTGGCCTCGCTCATGCCCGACCTCGCCGCGCGCGCCGGCGGCTGTCGCTTCAGCAACTGCACCCACCTTCAGGAACCGGGGTGCACGGTGCGCGCTGCCGCCGAGACAGGCGAGATCAGCGCCAGCCGCATGCGCATCTACGCCGAGTTGCACGAGGAGCTGTCGCGCAAGACCTGGTGAACGGGGCACGCGGGCGGCCCCAAGGCACGCGTCGGCCGCGGTCCGCCCGCACTCAGCCCAGCACGTTGGCCGCGGTGAGCAAGGCAACGAGCACGAGCCACAGGACGACCGAACGCCACACCAGCCCGACGACACTGGCCAGGTGGCCGAGCTGCGCCGGCACGCCCGGCGTGGAGCCCTCCGCAGCGGCGAGGTCGGGCGCAGCGCCGCTGCTGAACGTCTTGCGGCGGTCGGGCGTCACCCCGGGCGGCGCCGCGCCGCCGAGCTGCACGCCCACCGCGCCGGCGGCAGCCGCGAGGATGATGCCTTCGTTGGGCTGCAGCCAGAGCCCGG
Source organism: Rubrivivax sp. (assembly GCA_022842825.1). Taxonomy (GTDB): domain Bacteria; phylum Pseudomonadota; class Gammaproteobacteria; order Burkholderiales; family Burkholderiaceae_C; genus Rubrivivax. The sequence goes on along the minus strand of JALHOU010000013.1, from coordinate 21,643 downwards.
CGTCGCGCCGCCAGCCGGCCACGGCCTCCTCGAAGTCGCCCACGACCGCGAAGCCGAAGGCCGTGAGGCGCGCCGGCACGTGGTCGATGAAGGCAAAGAGCCGCCGCGAGAGCCCGAGCAGGGCCTCGTTCACCGGAGCCTCCATGGCACGCTGCTTGAAGCCCCAGTAGCGGCTGCAGAACTCGGCGAGGCGGTACAGCACAGCGCCCACCGGCCCGAGGCCGAGCGCGGACAAGGCGACGAACCAGAAGAAGACGCCGAACACGTGCCGGTGTGCCGCCAGGAGCGCGTGCTCCATCACGTGCCGCAGCACTTCCGTGCGCGGCAACTCGCTCGTATCGAGGTGGCGCCACTCGGCGAGCAGCCGCCGCGCCTCGTTCTCGTCACCTCGTTCGAGCGAGTCGCGGATGTCGGTGAAGTAGTGGCTGAACTGGCGAAAGCCGAGCGTGCCGTAGAGCACCACGATGTCGAACGCGAGGCCGAACAGCGCGTTCTGCCGGTGGAGCAGCAGGTAGACACCCCCCACGAGCAGCGCCGGCACGAGCACGGCGGCGCACCAGGCCACCCACGCGTGATGCGGGCGGCCGGCGTCGAAGTTGCGGCCGCACCAAGCCACGTAGGCGCGCAGCGCCTCGTGCGATGAAGACTCGCGCGGCAGCGGCTTGATCTGCTCCAGCACCAGCGCCACGAAGACCGCGAGAAAGCCCATCGATGCCGATGATAGAGGGCGGCGACAGCTTCCCGGGGGCACGCCGGGCACCACGCCGCGCCTGCCCCGTTCAGTCCGACAGGAAGCGGTACAGGTTGCGCAGCATCGCCGCCGTGGCGCCCCAGATGAAGTACTCGCGCGTCTGGCCGTCGGCGCCCGGCCCGTGCCAAGGCATCGAGAAGAACTGCCGCTGCCCGCCTTCGAAGGCAAAGACATGCCGCCGGTGGTGCGCCGGCGTCATCAGGAACGACAGCGGCACCTCGAAGGCCTCGGCCACCTCGAAGCCGTCGAGCGCCAGCTCGAACGGCGGCGTCACGAGGCCGACCACCGGCGTCACCATGTAGCTTGTGACCGTGGTGTACACCGGCAACTCGCCGACCAACTCGACATGGCGGCGGGCAAGGCCCACCTCCTCTTCCGTCTCGCGCAGCGCCGTTGCGGCCGGGCTGGCGTCGTCGGGTTCGCAACGGCCGCCGGGGAAGCTGATCTGGCCGGCGTGGTCGCGCAGGTGGTCGGTGCGGCGCGTGAGCAGGACCGAAAGGCCGTCGGGCCGCTGCACCAGCGGCACGAGCACGGCGGCAGGCGACGGCTCGCGCGAGAGGTCGAAGCGCCGGCCATCACCCGGCATCTCGGGCGTGAACGGGCGGCCGGCCGAGAAGCGCGTGCGCAGGTGGCCGGCACTCAGCCGCTCGGCCGGGATGCCCGGGAGATGCCCGTCGTGCCCGGCCACCGGCACCTGACGGGGGTCGAGAATGCGGGGCGGAGCCAACGACGACGGTTGCGGCGGGGGCCGGGCCTGCAGGCGCCGGGCGCCGCGAGCCCCGTGCCAACGCAATCAGGCCAGCTTGGCCTTGATGCGCGCCGACTTGCCGCTGCGCGAGCGCAGGAAGTACAGCTTGGCGCGGCGCACGTCGCCGCGGCGCTTGACTTCGATGCCGGCGATGAGCGGACTGTAGAGCTGGAATGTACGCTCGACGCCCTCGCCGCTGCTCATCTTGCGCACGATGAAGCTGCTGTTGAGCCCACGGTTGCGCTTGGCGATGACGACGCCCTCGTAGGCCTGCACGCGCTTGCGCGTGCCCTCGACGACGTTGACGTTGACGATCACCGTGTCGCCCGGGGCGAACTCGGGCAGCTTGCGGTCCAGGCGGGCAATCTCTTCCCGCTCGAGCGTGGCGATGAGGTCCATGGTTTCTCCATCGATCTTGCAGACCTGCACAGCACTGGCGGGGCCAGACCGGCGACCCGTGCCCGAACGCGGGCAAGGGCGGTCATGACGGGCGGGTTGGAAAGGGCGCGATCGCAGCCGAGTGAAGCCCCGGCCTTGTCCGCTGTCGTAGCCCGGCAGAGGATCGAAAAGCTGCGGATTATAGGCCGGGGCCGGCACCTGACTGACCCAGGTGGGCCAGGAACTTCTCGTCGGCCGCGCTGAGCCGCCCGGCCGCCCGCGCGCGCTCGAGCAGGTCGGGGCGGCGCCTCGCCGTGATCTCGAGCGAACGCTCGCGGCGCCAGCGGGCGATCTCGATATGGTGGCCCGACAGCAGCACGGCAGGCACGTCGAGTTGCTGGCCTGCCACCGCGAGCGACTCGGGGCGGCTGTAGTGCGGCCCTTCCAGCAGCCCGTCGGCACCGCCAGGCAACTCGGGGTGGTCCGCAAAGCTGTCCTGCCGGTGCGAAGCCGGCCGCAACACACCTTCCTGCAGGCGCGCCACCGCGTCCAGCAGTGCGAGCGCTGGCAACTCCCCGCCAGAGAGCACGAAGTCGCCCAGGCTGAGCTCGTGCGTGACACAGCGATCGATGAAGCGTTGGTCGATGCCTTCATAGCGCCCGCACACCAGCACCGCGCCCTCCCCGGTGGCGAACTCGCGCACGACGGCCTGGTCGATGCGACGGCCCGTGGGCGTGAAGTGCACGACGGGCAAGGCTTCGCTCTGGGCGCCGCTGGCTGGGTTGCGATCGGCCCGGATGGTGGCCAGCGCACGCAGCAGCGGCTCCACCAGCATCACCATGCCGGGGCCACCGCCGTAGGGGCGGTCGTCGACGCGGCGGTAGGCGTCCTCGGTGAAGTCGCGCAAGGGCCATAGCCGCACGTCCATCGCGTCGCCGCCGAAGGCCCGGCGCGTCACGCCCTGGGTCAGATGCGCCGAGAACAGCTCCGGGAAGAGCGTGACGACGTCAAAGCGCATGGCGTGGCGGCCCGCGGCCCCGTCAGTAGTCGGGGTGCCAGTCGACATGCACGCAACGGCCCGGCAGGTCGACGCGGTCGACGTAGGCCGAGACGAAGGGGATGAGGCACTCTTCGTCGTCCTTCGCGGCGCCCTCTGCGGCGGTACGGTGGGGAGGGGCAACGCGCAACACACAGGTCGGGCCCGTCTCGATGAGGCCGGCCACGGTGCCGAGTTCGGTGCCATCGCGGTTGCGCACCGCCAGCCCAATCAGGTCGACCCAGTAGAACTCATCGGCCTCTGGCGTCGGAAAGGCGGCGCGGGAGACGAAGATGCGCGCTCCCTGGAGAGCCTCGGCGGCGTCGCGATCGTCCAGGTCCTGCGCCGTGGCCACGATGTGCTCGCCCTGCTCACGCGCCTGCATGATGCGAAGGAGCAGCGGCCAGGCGCGCGCACCGGGCGAAGCGGGGCTGGCGGGCTGAGCGGGCCGCTGAACCAGGTGCCCGGCTGGCGGCGTGGCGGGCTTGGGCCCTGGCCGCAGGCCGGGCGCCGGTGGCTGCAGGAACCACCGTTTGGTGCTGAACAACGCCTGTGGGTCGGCGGAGAAGGGCTTGATGCGAATCGCACCCTTCACGCCCCAGGCACCGACGATGCGGCCGACCTCTACCGCATCGTCAGGAAAGGCCGGTTCCTCGCCGGCGGCGGCGAACACCCGGCCCGACCCCGGTTCAGGCGGCGACGTGCTTGGCCTGGTCGACCAGACGCTGCACGGTGGGCGAAAGTTGCGCGCCCACGCCGGACCAGTAGGTCACCCGGTCAAGCGCCAGCCGCAGCGGCTGGTCGCCGCCGGCAGCCATCGGGTTGTAGAAGCCGACGCGCTCGATAAAGCGGCCGTCGCGGCGCTCACGCGAATCGGCGACGACGATGTTGTAGAAGGGGCGCTTCTTCGCGCCGCCACGGGCCAGACGGATCACGACCATGCTGATGAGCCTTGTTTGACTTGCGTCTTGTGCAGATCACCAGGCCACGGGAGACACACCGGGCTGGCCATCGAAAGACCGGCACTCCCCCACTGCGCGGGGACTGCCGGCCGGTACGTTTGCCCCAGCCGCCGTAGATACGCCGCCTTCCCTGCCGCTGGCCCGGGCGCGCTCGCCCTGGACCCGGCGGACGGGGGCCGTCGGTGGGAACCGCGCATTATAGTCATGCGGCCGTGCCTCCGACCGATCCGCCCTCCCCCTACCGGTCCAAGACGCTGGCCGCTTGGTTGGCGCTCGTCGCCGGGTCGTTCGGCCTGCATCGGATCTACCTCAACGGCTGGGGCGACAAGCTGGCCTGGGCGCACGTGCCGCTCACCACACTCGGCTTCGTCGGCGCCGAACGCATGTCCAACCTCGGGCAGAACGACCCCCTGGCCTGGGTGCTGGTGCCGTTGCTGGGCCTCATGCTCTCGCAGGCGATGTTCTTTGCCATCGTCTACGCGCTGACGCCCGACGAGCGCTGGGACGCGCGCTTCAACCCGGGCCAGCCGGGTCGCGCCACCCGGTGGGGCGCGGTACTGGCGGCGATCGCGGCGATGCTCGTGGGCGGCGTGGTGCTGATCGGCACCATCGCCTTCTCGATCCAGAAGGCCTTTGAGACGCAGATGGGGTCGTCGCAGACCGGCTCGGAGCGCTGAACCGCCCGATGGGTCAAGCCGGCGCGCGCGGTACGCCACCCACGCCAATGGGCTCAGAACAGCCAGAGGCTCAGCCCATAGAACACCGCGGCGACGAAGGCCGTGACCGGAATCGTGAAGATCCAGGCGAGCAGGATGTTGCCTGCCAGCCCCCAGCGCACGGCCGAGGCGCTGCGCACGGAGCCGACGCCGTAGATGGCGCCGGTGATCGTGTGCGTGGTCGACAC
>JALHOU010000013.1:0-16764 GCA_022842825.1 Rubrivivax sp. | reverse complement strand
TGCGCCCGTCGGAAGAACTTGTCCACCTTGAGCGGCGACCTTCGCCGGAACGCCCACGACGTGCCCACCATCAGCAGCGAGCCGAACAGGAAGCCGAGCATCGGCGAGACGAAGATGAAGGCCACCGTGCGCCCGACGCCGCTGCCGATGAGCGGCCCGACGCCCGCCTTGGCTATGGCCGCGCCGACGATGTCGCCGATCAGCGCGTGCGAGCTGGACCACGGGATGCTGTACCACCACGTGATGACGTTCCAGGCAATGGCTCCGACCAGGGCCCCGAAGACCACGTGCTGGTCGACGATGCCGGGCTCGACGATGCCCTTGCCCACGGTGGCGGCCGCCTTGAGCTGGAAGAAGAAAATGGCCACGACGTTGAAGAAGGCGGCGAAAGCGACGGCCTGCGTCGGCTTCAGCACCCCAGTGGAAACGACCGTGGCGATGCTGTTGGCAGCGTCGTGGAAGCCGTTCATGAAATCGAACAGCAATGCCAGCACGACGAGCATCATCGCCACCCAGAAGGCGATCTGCATGGATTGCATGTCAGGGAGACCGGTCGGCCCAGGACGCCGCGCGCCGCGCGCTCAGCTGTTCTCGAGGACCACGCCCTCAACCAGGTTGGCCACGTCCTCGCAGCGGTCCGAGATGGACTCCAGGTGCTCGTACACAGCCTTGAGCTTGATGAGCTCGCGCGTGTCGGGCTCCTCGCGGAACAGGCGCGACATCGCCGAGCGCATCACGCGGTCGGCATCCGACTCCAGCTGGTCGATCTCCTCGCAGTTCTTCAGCGCCGCCTCGGCGACGGCGGCGTCACGCAGGCGCGGCAGCACGGTCACGACATGTTGCACGCGCTCGCAGCAGCGCACCGAAACCTCGGACAGCCCTCAACACGTCCTCGGGCAGCTTCTGCAGATCGTAGAGCTGCATCACCTCGGTGGAGTCCTGCAGCAGGTCGAGCACGTCGTCCATGGTGTTGATCAGGCTGTGGATCTGCTCGCGATCCAGCGGCGTGATGAAGGTGCGGTGCAGCAGGCGGTGCACTTCGGCGGTGACGCGGTCGGCGGCGCGTTCGGCATCGCCCACTTCGCGCGCGTGGCGCTCGCGCGCGTCAAGGTCAGCGTAGTTCCGCACCAGCTGCAAGAACGCCTCGGCCCCGTCGGCGATGTGCTGCCCGTGCTGGTTGAACAGCTCGAAGAAGTTCCCCTCTCGCGGGAGCAGTCTGCGAAAGACCATGGGTCGCCTCGTGCGTCGTTCGTGCTCTTCTCGGGCGCCCGGCTTTGTGCCACACGGCCGCTCGACGGGGGCCGGATTGTAGGTGGCGCCCTGGCAGCTCAGGCCGACGCCGGCGTTTCCCCGTTCGATCTCGGACCACGCCGGCGCCGGCGGCGGCGGCGGCGCGCCGGCGCGTCCTTGCCGTCGAGTGGCACGTCCACTTCGCCCGGCGGCGTGCCCGGGCTGTCGCAAGCGTGTGGCGCAACCGCCGGCTCGGCGGGCACGCGGCGCAGGCGCGTCGTGCTGGCCGCACGCAGGTCCTGCAGCATCGCCTCGCGATCCTCGTCGCCGCCGAGGTGGTAATCCTCCCACCAGTCGGCCAGTTCCACCGGAAGTTCGCCGGCGTCGGCACGCAGGCGCAGGAAGTCGTAGCCGGCACGAAACCGCGGCTGCGCAACCAGGGCCGAGGCGCCAGCCACCGTGCGCCGCTCGAAGCGCGGCTGCATCAGCCATATCTCGCGCATGTCGGCAGCCAGCTTGCCGCGGCCTGAGATGTCGCCGATGCGCGCGTCGAAGACCGAATCCACCGCTTGCTGCAGCGCAGGGAGAGCGGCCTCGCCGTTGTCGCGGTTGGCGCTCCAGCGCTGCAGCACGTCGTGCCACAGCATGCAGGCGAGCAGGAAGCTCGGCGCCACCGAACGGCCTTCGGCCACGCGACGGTCGGTGTCCTCGAGCGCCAAGCGCACGAAGGTCTCGCGCGAGGCGCGCGCCGCGCCGCCTTCGGCCGGCGCCAGCGCCGCCTCGAGTACGGGGAAGACACCCCGCTCAAGACCGCGTTTCCTCAGCTGCTCGATGCTCGCGAGCGCGTGGCCGGTCTGCAGCAGCTTGACCATTTCGTCGAAGAGGCGCGAGATGGGCACGTTGGCGAGCAGCGAGGCCATCTTGCGGATCGGCGCCTCCGTGGCGGGGTCGAGCACAAAGCCCAGCTTGGCCGCGAAGCGCACGACGCGGATGATGCGCACCGGGTCCTCGCGGTAGCGCGTCTCGGGGTCGCCGATCATCCGGATGACGCGCGCCTTGGCGTCGGGCAGGCCGCCGTGGTAGTCGACCACCACCTGCGACACGGGGTCGTAGTACATCGCGTTGATTGTGAAGTCGCGGCGCGCCGCGTCCTCGATCTGCGGCCCCCAGACGTTGTCGCGCAGCACGCGGCCGCTGGCGTCGACGACGTGGCCGCTGGTCTTCTCGGCGAGTTGCCCCTTGGCCGTCTTCTCGTTGCCCTCGACCTGCTCGGCGGCGCTGGCGTCGAGGTAGGCGCGGAAGGTGGAGACCTCGATTGTCTCGTGCTCGCGCCCGCGGCCGAAGACCACGTGCACGAGGCGGAAGCGGCGGCCGATGATGAAGGCGCGGCGGAAGAGCGCCTTCACCTGCTCGGGCGTGGCGTCGGTGGCGACGTCGAAGTCCTTGGGCCGCAGGCCGACGATGAGGTCGCGCACCGCACCGCCCACGACATAGGCCTCGTAGCCCGCGTCCTTCAGCGTGCGCACCACGCGCACGGCATTGGCGTCGAGCAGCGTGGAGTCGATGCCGTGTTCCTCGCGTGCGAACTCGCGCCGCGCGCCCAGCGGGATCACGGGCGCCTCGGGCACAGCCGGCGGCACGCCGCGGCCAAGCAGACGGTGGATGAATTTCTTGATCATTCGAACAGTTTCAGCACGGGCCAGCCGCGCTCGCGCGCCAGGCGCTCGAGCGCCGGACCGGGGTTGGTGGCCACCGGGTCGCTCACACGTTCGAGCAGCGGCAGGTCGTTGGTGGAGTCGCTGTAGAAGACGCTCTTCGCACAGCCTTCGAGCGACGCGCCCTGTCCGGCGAGCCAGGCCTGCACGCGCTCGACCTTGCCTTCCCGGAACGACGGCACACCGCGGATGGCGCCGGTGGCCCGACCCTCGGTGTCGCGTTCCAGCTCGGTCGCGATGAGGTCGGGCACCCCGAGCAGATCGGCGATCGGCCGCGTCACGAAGTCGTTGGTGGCCGTGACGATGGCCAGCCGGTCGCCGGCGCGGCGGTGGCGTTCCACGAGCTCGAGCGCCGCCGGCCGGAGCATCGGGCGGATCACCTCCGCGATGAACCGGAGCGACGCCGCCTCGGTTTCGGGCAGCGGACGCTGCCGCCAGGGCTCGGTGATGAACCGGATGTAGTCGGCGATGTCGAGCTGGCCGCGTTGGTAGTCGGCATAGTAGCCGTCGTTGCGCCGCGCGAACTCGGTGCCGTCGGCCCAGCCGAGTTGCACGAGGAACTCGCCGAAGGCGTGGTCGGAGTCGCCGGGAAGCAGGGTGCCGTCGAGGTCGAAGAGGGTCAGCCTCACGGTTCGCGTCCTTCGCGGGCGGCGGCCTCGCCGACGTTCTCCTCGGCAAGCATCTGCCGCAGCAGCGGCACCGTGACATGCCGGGACTTCGACATCGAGAACTCGTCCAGGCGCACGATCACCTGCATCAACGAGGCCAAGTCGCGCGGGCAATGCGTGAGCAGATGGCTCATCACCTCGTCGCCGAGAAAGATGCCGCGCCGGTCGGCCTCGCGCCGCAGCGCGGCGCGCGTCTCGGGCTCGGTGAGCGAGCAAAGCGCAAAGACGTGGCCCCAGCCCAGCCGCGTGCGCAGGTCGTCGCGCAGCGGCAGGTCCACGGGCGGCAAGCGCCCGGCAGCGGCGAAGGGCACGCCCTCGGCGGCCGCGTCCTCGAAGAGCGCGAAGCTGGCCCGCTGCGCCTCTTCGGAGAGCTCTTCGCAGCGGTCGACGATGGCGAGGCTCCAGCTAGCATCGAGAGCCCACGGCAGCGGCATGCCGGCCTCGAAGCTGCCGACCACGCCGCCACCCGCCTGCACACGCGCGGCCAGCGCCCGCAGCAGGTGCGTCTTGCCGCTGCCACTCGGGCCCCATAGGTACACCGGGGCCGCCGACGCGCCCAGGGTGCGCAGGTGCTGCACTGCCGCCGCGTTGGCACCGGGAAGGAAGCTGTCGAAGGTGCAGTCCGGCGCGGGGCCGAGGGCCAGGGGAAGTTGCCTCATCGTCGATGGGTGCGCTTCACCGCGGACGGGCACTTCCGCGGCGGCGCCACGCCTCGAGCAGCGAGCGCAGGCCGGGCGCATCGTGCGCATCGGGCCGGTGCTGAAGGTAGACCGTCACGTCCGCGGCAGCGTCCTCCAGCCGGCCCAGCTCGGCCGACACGAGTGCGCGATCGCGGCGCTCCTCCCAGTCTTCGGGCAGCAGCACCGCGAGCCGGTCGAGCACGGCGAGCAGGCGTTGCCAGTCACGCGCGCCGCGGTGGATCTCCTTCAGGTTGCGCAAGAGGCGCGCCACGACCGCGCGCGGCTCGGCCCGCTGCAGGTACAGGCCGAGCGGCACGTCGTCGTCGCCCTGCGCGCCGCGCCGCCGCCGGTAGGGCAGCAGGCGCTCCTCGAGCGCCTCGCGCGAGAGCGAGCGGCCGTCGAAGGGGTCGATCACGACCTCGCCACCCGGCAGGTGCAGCTTCACCAGAAAGTGGCCCGGGAACGAGACGCCGCAGGCCTTCAGGCCGACCTGCTGCGCCAGTTCGACGAACAGCAGCGCCAGCGTGATCGGGATGCCGCGCCGCGTGCGCAGCACCTCGGGCAGGTAGCTGTTGCGGCGGTCGTAGTAGTTGTTGACGTTGCCCGCGAACCCCAACTCCTGGAAGAAGTAGCGGTTCAGCAGGCGCAGCTTCTGCACCGGCGCGACGTCGGCCGGTAGGCGCCGGCGCAGCCGGTCGGCCAGGGCGTCCACTTCGGCCAGCACGGCCTGCGGGTCCAGGCCTGGGAGGTCTTCCTGCGCCACGGCGATGGCCGCCTCGAGCACGGACAGGCTGGCATCGTCCGCCACGAGCGTGGCGAAGTACTCCAGCGCGGTCGGAGTCTCGAAGTGGAGGGGCGAACCCATGGTGAACGCCAGTGTATCGGCCTCCGAGCGTCAATCGCGGCGCGCGAATTCGCGTGGCCGCATGCCGCAGGCGCCGAGCACGGCGAAGTACAGCAGCCCCACGCCCCCCAGCACAACCGCCATCCAACCCGCGCGCTGCCACGGGCTGGCCTGCATAGCGATCCAGTCGATGCGCGTGGCCGCCAGGGCCAGCGCCACGCCCAGCGCCACGTTGGCCGCGAGGACCTTCAGCACGAACGCCGACCAGCCCGCCGCCGGCCGGTAGGTACCCCGCCGCAGCAACCCGCCCAGCAGCAGAGAGGCGTTGACGATCGCGCCGAGTCCGATCGAGAGGGCGAGACCGGCGTGCCCCAGCCACGGCACGAAGACCACGTTCATCAACTGCGTCGCCACCAGCACACCGATGGCGATCTTCACCGGCGTGCGGATGTCACCTCGTGCATAGAACGCCGGCGCGAGCACCTTGATGGCGACGATGCCGAGCAGCCCGACCCCGTACCCACGCAGCGCCCATACGGTGGCGGCAACGTCCGGCGGCGAGAAGCGGCCGTAGTGGTAGAGCACGCTCACGAGCCCGACCGGGAAGATGACGAGCGCCAGCGCGCAGGGCATCGCCAGCAGCACCACGAGCCGCAGGCCCCAGTCGAGCAGGTCACTGTAGCGGCCCACATCGGCGCGGGCGTCCGCCGCGCTGAGCTGGGGCAGCAGTACCACGCCGAGGGCGACGCCAAGCAGCGCCGTCGGGAACTCCATCAGCCGGTCGGCATAGCTCAACCACGACACGGCGCCCACGGCCACGTGCGAGGCAATCTGCGTGTTGATGACGAGCGAGAGCTGCGCCACCGAGACGCCGAGCAGCGCCGGCGCCATCTGCCGCAGCACGCGCCGCGTCCCCTCGTGCCGCCACGCCGCGGCCACGCGCGCCGGGCTCAAGCCCACGCTCGGCAGCTTGCCGATGGCACGCAGCGCCGGCACCTGCACCGCCGCCTGCAACACCCCACCGAGCATGACCCCAAAGCCGAGCGCCAGGATCGGCTGCACGCCGCGCGCCTCCAGCCATGGCGCGCCCCACCAGGCCGCGGCGATGACCGCCAGATTCAGCAGCACGGGCGTCACGGCCGGGACGGCGAACTTCTTCCATGTGTTCAGGATGCCCGCGGCCAGCGCCACCAGCGACATCAGGCCGATGTAGGGGAACATCAGGCGCGTCAACAGCACCGCGGTCTCGAACTCCGCCAGCCCCGCACCGATGACCCAGACGAGCACCGGCGCGCCCGCCACGCCCACGAGGCAGGTGGCCAGCAGCACCCAGCTCAGCACGGTGGCCACGGCATCGACGAGCGTCTGCGTGGCCGCGTCGCCCTCTCGCTCGCGGGTGGCGCCGATCATGGGCACGAAGGCCTGCGAGAAGGCACCCTCGGCGAACAGGCGCCGGAAGAGATTGGGGATGCGGAAGGCGACGTTGAAGGCGTCTGTGGCCGCGCTCGCGCCGAACATCGTGGCGATGAGCTGTTCCCGCACGAGGCCCGTGATGCGCGAGACAAGCGTGAGCAGGGAGACGGTGGAAGCGGCCTTGAGCAGGTTCACGGGCGGCCGGGATTATAGGTGGCGCACCTGGACCCACCCGGTGCTCCCAGCCTGCGGTGCTATACTTGAAAGTCTTTGCTCCCAGGCAACACCCCAAACATCCCTCATGGCCACTTCGACCAAAGCCAAGAAGAAGACCGTTCGCCTCGCCTCCGGCCGCAAGCGCGCACGCCAGGACGTCGAGCTGAACGCTCACAACAGTTCGCTGCGCTCGCACTTCCGCACCGTGGTGAAGAACGTGCAAAAGGCCGTCGCCTCAGGCGACAAGGCCAAGTCCGGCGAGGTCTTCAAGGCGGCGCAAAGCGTCATCGACTCGGTGGCCGACAAGGGCATCTTCCACAAGAACAAGGCCGCCCGCACCAAGAGCCGCCTGGCCGCCAAGGTCAAGGCGCTCGCCGCTGCTGCCTGACGCCCGTCGCCCTGGAAGCACGAAGCCCGCGTCTCGCGGGCTTCTTCACATGTGCGGCCTGACCGGCCGCGCGGCGCTCAAGTCTTCGGCGGCGCCTTCTCCGCGGGCAGCAGGCAGACCTCGGCCACCGGCAGGTCGTTGTCGCGCGCGAAGTTCATGACGAAGTCCCAGGCCATCGGCTCGATGTCGCGCAGCGCCTCGTTCACGAGCACGCAACGCACTTCGTCGATGACCTGCGGCACGCAGTAGGGCGAGTAGCCGATGAACGCGCCGATGCCGCCGGCGCCGCCGCGCCCGCCGGGACGAAACGACGCCATGGCGCCGGCCAGGCGCTCGGCCCAGTCGCTCGGCCGGAAGACCTTGCCGGAATTCGTGACGCCGTGGATGTAGAACTGGCGCGGCTTGTTGCTGCTGCTCGTCATCGGGTGCCCACGCGGCGCGCCCCTGACCGACGGCACCGGTTGCAGCCACGGCAGGGCCACCCCGCCGCGTGCAGGCTGCATTGTGCCAAGGTGTTGCTGCGTTGCAGCATGCATGTTGGAATCCGTTCCCGACAACGTCGATTCGACCCGAGGAACTTCGGCACCGCGGCGTCCGCCTGAAGGGCCTCCAGGGGCCGAATAGAATTCCCGACGCGCCGGAACGTGACCCATGTGTCGCCGCCCGGCGCTTTTCATCTGGGCCACGGCCCTGGGTCAGCCAGGGGCGCCGGCCCGCCACCCAAGGAGCCAGCGTCGATGAACGCCACCGCCCCCGCGACGATGCCGCACGTGATGAACACCTACGGCCGCCTGCCGCTGGCGCTGGCCTACGGCAAGGGCGCCTGGCTGTGGGACACCCAGGGCCGCAAGTACCTCGACGGTCTGGGCGGCATCGCCGTCAACACGCTCGGCCACGCACACCCCAAGTTCGTGCCGGCGCTGCAGGAGCAGGTGGCACGCATGATCCACTGCTCCAACTACTACGAGGTGCCGCTGCAGGAGCAGCTCGCGGCCAAGCTGTGCGATATCTCCGGCCTTTCGACGGCCTTCTTCTGCAATAGCGGTCTCGAAGCCAACGAGGGCGCACTCAAGATCGCGCGCAAGTTCGGCCATGACAAGGGCATCGAGCGCCCCGAGATCATCGTGTACGAGAAGGCCTTCCACGGCCGCAGCATCGCCACGCTCTCGGCCACCGGCAACACCAAGGTGCAGAAGGGCTTCGAGCCGCTCGTCGAAGGCTTCGTGCGCGTGCCGCTCAACGACTTCGCCGCCATCGAGCAGGTGGCGCGCACGAACCCCAACGTGGTCGCCGTGTTCCTGGAGGTCATCCAGGGCGAAGGGGGCATCAACCAGACCCGCGCCGGCTACCTGCGCCAGCTGCGCACGCTGTGCGACAAGCAGGGCTGGCTCATGATGCTCGACGAGGTGCAGTGCGGCCTGGGCCGCACCGGCAAGTGGTTCGCGCACCAATGGGCCGGCATCGTGCCCGACGTGATGCCGCTCGCCAAGGGCCTGGGCTCCGGCGTGCCCATCGGCGCCATCGTCGTCGGCCCCAAGGCCAAGGACGTGCTCGGCCCCGGCAACCACGGCACCACCTTCGGCGGCAATCCGCTGGCCATGCGAGCGGGCGTCGAGACGCTGCGCATCATGGAAGAGGACGGCCTGCTCGCCCACGCCGCCGCCGTCGGCGAGGTGCTGCACGGGACGCTGAAGGCCGGGCTCGCCGGCGAGAAGGGCGTCGTCGAGTTCCGCGGCCAGGGCCTGATGGTCGGCATCGAGCTCGACCGCCCCTGCGGCGTGCTGCTGCAGCGCGCCGCCGACGCCGGGCTCATGATCAGCGTCACCGCCGACCGCGTGGTGCGCCTGCTGCCACCGCTCATCCTCAGCGCCGACGAGGCACGGCAGATCGCCGCCATCCTCTGCCCGCTCATCAAGGCCTTCCTAGCAGAGCCTGCCAAGCCATGAAACCCGGTCCGGCGCTGATGAAGCACTTCCTGCAGATCAAGGACCTGCGCAGCGAGGAGTACGCCTACCTCTTCGAGCGCGCGCGCGTCATCAAGACGCGCTTCAAGAACTACGAGCGCTACGTGCCGCTGGTGGACCGCACGCTGGCCATGATCTTCGAGAAGGCCAGCACGCGCACGCGCGTCAGCTTCGAGGCTGGCATGTACCAGCTGGGCGGCTCGGTGGTGCACCTCACCACCGGCGACTCGCAGCTCGGCCGGGCCGAGCCCATCGAGGACACGGCGCGTGTCATCAGCCGAATGGTCGACCTCGTGATGATCCGCACCTACGAGCAGGCGAAGATCGAGCGCTTCGCCGCGCACTCGCGCGTGCCCGTCATCAACGGCCTCACGAACGAGTACCACCCGTGCCAGATCCTGGCCGACATCTTCACGTTCATCGAGCATCGCGGCAGCATCCAGGGCAAGGTCGTGGCCTGGGTCGGCGACGGCAACAACATGGCCAACACCTGGCTGCAGGCGGCCGAGGTCATGGGCTTCAAGGTGCACGTGTCCACGCCGAGCGGCTACGAGATCGACCCCGCCGTGGCCGGCGTGTCCGACCGCGGCTGCTACCGCGTCTTCGACCACCCGATGCAGGCCTGCGCGGGCGCCCACCTCGTGACCACCGACGTGTGGACGAGCATGGGCTACGAGGCCGAGAACGAAGAGCGCCTCAAGGCCTTCGTCGACTGGTGCGTCGACGAGGAGATGATGGCGGCGGCACAACCCGACGCACTCTTCATGCACTGCCTGCCCGCCCACCGCGGCGAAGAGGTCACCGCCGAAGTCATCGACGGCCCGCAGTCGGTGGTGTGGGACGAGGCCGAGAACCGCATGCACGTGCAAAAGGCACTTATGGAGTACCTGCTGCTCGGGCGCATTGGCTGAGTGCGGGATGAGCGCTGGATCGACGCCGCCGGCGCCCCAGACGAGCCGGCACGACCTTCTCGCGCTCACGCAGGACGCCACGCACGACCTCGCCGACGAGACGGCGCTGCGCCGCATCTACGCCGCCAGCCCGGGGCCGAGACCGGGCTCCATCGTGCAGGCACTGCGCTGCGGGTCACTACGACGCGGAGTTGCAGGCCCGCCAGGCGCGGACGCTCTACTGAGGCGATTGGCGCCGCCAACGCGCCGCCGTCAAAGGCACAGTCAACGGCGAAGCGCGAACGGCTGCGCGCGAAGCCGGGCGACCTCCTCCTCGAGGTCGGCCACCAGCGCCGCGAGTTCCGGCACCGCGCCGTAGCAGAGCTCGGTGCGCCGCATCGAGCGCAGCCGCGCCACCACCAGCGAGTCGAAGCGCCAGCCCTGCGCCGGCTCACCGGGTGCATCAAGCCCCACCTCGACCAGCCCCGCGTGCACACGCTCGGCGATCCACTCCGGCGGTGCCGCGACCAGGGCGCACAGCTCCTCCAGCTCGAGCCACGCCCTCGCATCTCCTTGCACGACGTTCACGTCAATCTCCCCGCGCAGCTTCGGCGTCGGCGACGCGACGTGCGTCGAAGTCGCCCAGCTCGCTGGCCATGGCTTCGTAGTGGCGGCGCGCACGCGGATCCATCGCGCTCGGCAACCACACGCGCACGACCAGTTCCAGGTCACCCGGCGTGGCGCCGGGCAGTCCCTTGCCTCGCACCGTCAGGGCACGGCCGCTTTGCGCGCCAGCAGGCACGCGCACCTTCAGCACTTCGCCGTCGGGCATCGGCACCGGTACCACGGCGCCCAACGCGGCTTCCCATGGCGCCACCGGCAGCTCGGCCACGAGGTCGGCGCCGCGCACCGCAAAACGTGCATGCGGCTTCAGCTGCACCTCGAGTAACAGGTCGCCCGGCGGCCGCCCGGCTTGCCCCGCCCCACCCTGCCCGGCCAGGCGGATGAGCTGCCCAGGGCGCATGCCCGCCGGAATGCGCACCTCCAGCGTCCGCTCCTCGAGCCGGACACGCCCGTCCGCCCCGAGCCGCGGCGCGCGCAGCGTCACCTGCCGCGTGCCGCCACGCAGCGCGTCCTCGAGTTCGAGCAGGATGCGCGCGTGGTGGTCCTCGCCGTGCGCGGCGTCGGCGTGCGCGCGTGCCGACGGCCGCGGCGCGCCACGTGCAGCGGCGCGGCCGAACAACTGCTCGAAGAAGTCGCTGTAGCCACCGCTACCGGCGCCGCCACCGCCTCCGAGGTTGTCGAAGTCGGCACCGGCGAACTCGAAGCCCTCATCCCACCCCGGGGGAGGCGTGAACGGCTCGTCGGCCTTGTGGCCGCGCCCGATGGCGTCATAGGCAGCACGCCGCTCGGGATCGCCGAGCACCGCGTGTGCCTCGTTCAACTCGGCCATGCGCGTCGCAGCGTCCTTCTCCTTCGAGACGTCGGGGTGGTACTTGCGCGCAAGGCGCCGGTACGCCTTCTTGATGTCGCTGGCCGAGGCATCACGTTCGACGCCGAGCACGCTGTAGTAGTCCTTGAACTGCAAGCTGAACCTGCCAAAGCGAGCCGATGCCGCCTTACCTGCGGGCGCCGCCGCGGACTTCAAGTCCCCGCGGCCACCTTTCGGTGCGCCTCTTGAAGGCACGGCACGTCGACACTATCTCGAAACCACGGTCGGATCCGCGTCTCGCCTTGGCGAACACGCTCCGGCCCCGCAACCCGATTGGAGGATCCTTCATGTACCGAACACTGTTCCCGCGCGACCTGTTCGCCGAGTTCGACCGCCTCCAGCGCGAGGTGTCGAGCCTCTTCGACCACAGCCCCAGCATTCGCGGCCTCGGCCGCGGCGGCTACCCGGCACTCAACGTCGGCCTCTCGTCCGCGTCGGTGGAGGTCTACGCCTTCGCGCCCGGCCTGGAGCCGGGCTCGATCGAGGTCAACCTCGACCGCGGCGTGCTGTCGCTGGCCGGCGAACGCAAGAACGCGCTGCCCTCGAGCGATGCCAAGACCACCGTGCACCTGGAAGAGCGCTTTGCCGGCCGCTTCCGCCGCGTTGTCAGCCTGCCCGACGACATCGACCCCGACAGCGTCTCCGCCGCCTACACCGACGGCGTGCTGCGCGTCACCGTGAAGCGCCGTGAAGCGGCCCAGCCGCGGCGCATCAACGTGCAGTGAACACACCCACCTCGACAGGAGTGACACGATGAACACCTTGACGCAAACCCGCGACCAGGCCACCCCGCCGCAGGCCCACGGCGCCCAACGCGACGAAGGCACCCTGCTGCCGCCCGTGGACGTGATCGAGGACGCCACCGGCATCACGCTCTATGCCGACATGCCCGGTGTCACCAAGGACCGCGTGCACGTGCGCGTCGAAGGCGAGCAGCTCACGCTTGAAGGCGAGATGTCGCTGGCCGTGCCGCAGGGCATGGAGCCCACGCATGCCGAAGTGCGCCGCTCTCGCTACCACCGCGCCTTCACGCTCAGCAAGGAGCTCGACGCCGACAAGGTGAGCGCCGAGATGAGCCAGGGCGTGCTGCGTGTGCGCATCCCCAAGGCCGCGCATGCGCAGCCGCGTCGCGTGCAGGTGCAGGTGAGCTGAAGCCGGCCCGGCGAGATCGGTCAGGTCACGCCGATGGCCAGCCCCTGAGCCGCGCGAGGCCCAGCACGACGATCAGCGCGGCCGCGGCGAAGGTGAGCGCCGGAAGTCCGGCCCAGCCGACGAGCTGGGCCGGCGTCGGCGCGACCCACACCACCACCATCAGCCTCGACAGCGCCGCCACGGCCAGCAGCGACTGCAGCGAGCCGTTGTAGAAGCCCTCGCGGCCGGTGTGCCCGAAGCCCAGCGCCCCGATGAAGGCGCTGCAGAGCATCACCGCCCAGGCGGCGCCGGCCACGAGCTGCGCCGCCACCAGCCACGGCAGGCCCAGGCCCGGCGCCGCGTGCGCGGCGGCCACGGCCACGGCCCCAAGCACAGCACCTTGTGCCAGCGCCAGCGGCGCCCCCGTGCGTCGCACCCAGCGCGACGCGGGCCACAGCGCGACGTTGAAGCCGACCCAGAACACCGGCATCAGGTGCGCGATCTGTTCGGCGCCGCCGGCAGCGCGGTACAGCGGCCCGCTGGCCAGGAAAACGTGCACCTGGAAGCTGGCCGCCACCAACAGCACGGCCGCGAGGAAGAGCCCCCCCGCCGGCGGCAAGGAGCCCGGCGCCGGTGAGACCGGCGCCGCGGCCGCGCCGGCCAGCGCGCGCTGCCGCGCGAGCGCCTTCTCGGCCGCCACCATCCCCAGGGTGACGGCCGCCAACGACAGCGCCGAGACGAGGAAGGGCCAGCGCGGATCGATCCCCTTCAGCGCCAGCCCGAGATAGGGCGAAACCGCGTTCGCCAGCCCGAGCCCGAGCGCCAGCAGCGCCACCATGGCCGGCTGCGCCGGCCTGGCCACGTAGCGCCCGAGCAGCGTGAGCGGCGGGGCGCGCAGCACCGAGGAGGTCACCGCCCACAGCAGCGTGACGGCGAGGAAGAGGCCGCCGGATCCCTGCGGCGCCACCCACGGCAGCAGCAGGAAGGCTGCCGAGGAGACAAGCGTGGTGGCCAGCACCACCTTGGCGATGCGCCCCTGCACGGCCGCCGCCTTGTCGCTCCACACGCCGACGGCGAGGTCGGTGACGACGAAGACAAGCTGGTCCAGCGCCAGGATCCACGGCACCCAGCGTCGGTCCAGCCCGGCCTGCTGCGCCAGCTCGGGCAGGTACAGGGCGTAGGTGATCCAGCCGAGCGCGAACAGCGTTTGCACGGCGGCCATGTACAGCCCGACGCCGCGCGGCACCGCGACGGCCTCGGCCGCAGCCTTGGCCGGCACCGGGGTCGTCGCGCTGCCCACGATGGCGCTGATCCGTTCGTGTTCCCGGCTCAGTAGGTCGAGCGCCCGCCCGTGATGTCGAAGACCGCGCCGGTGCTGAACGAACAATCCTCGCTCGCCAGCCACGCCGCCATCGCCGCGATCTCGCGCACCTCGACGAAGCGGCCCATCGGGATCTTGCCGAGCATGTAGTCGATGTGCTCCTGCTTCATCTGCGCGAACATGGCCGTCTTGGCCACCGCAGGCGCGATCGCGTTGACGAGGATGCCCTGGGTGGCCAGTTCCTTGCCGAGCGACTTGGTGAGCGCGATCAGCCCCGCCTTGCTGGCGCTGTAGTGGCTGGCGTTGGGGTTGCCCTCCTTGCCCGCCACGGAGGCGATATTGACGATGCGGCCATAGCCCTTGCCGCCGGCCGCCTTGCGCATCACCGGCACCACGTGCCGGCAGGTGAGGTACGGCCCGATCAGGTTCACCTCCACCGTGCGCCGCCACACGGCGGGGTCCAGCTCCCACGTCGTGCCGTTGCCGCCGGTGATGCCGGCATTGTTGACGAGGATGTCGATGCGCCCGGCGCCGGCCAGCGTCTGCGCCGTGGCCGCGGCCACCGAGGCATCGTCGGTGAGCTCGACGACCTGGCCACTGACGCGGCCCGGTTGCGTCTTCGCGAAGGCGGCCAGCGTCTCGTCGAGCTTGGCCTTGTCCACGTCCCACATCACGATCTTCGCGCCGGAGGCGAGAAAGCGTTCGCTGATGGCCAGGCCGATGCCTTGCGCGCCGCCGGTCACCACCGCGACGCGGCCCTCGAGATCGATGCGGTTCATCGTTGCGCCCCCAGTTGCTTCAGTCCCTTGAGGGCCGTCGGGTGCCCCTGGTTGTCGGCGATGTACTGCCGGATGATGTCTTCGAAGCTGGACTCGGCGGTGATGCCCAGCGCCGCCGCGCGCTTGGCGGTCACACCCTTCGGCCAGTTGGCGACGATGCCGGCGATGCGCTCGTCGCGCTGCGGCTTCACGAGCGCCCTCACCTTGGGACCTGCCACCTTCTCGAGCGCGTCGAGCATCTGCTGCACGGTGACGTTGAGCCCTGGCATGTTGAGCGCACTGCGCCCGACGAAGGCCTCGCGGCTGGCCTCGTAGACCTTGGCCAGCCCTTCGACCATGCTCTGCGGCGAAGCCATCGGGTGCGCCACGCTCGCATCCACAGGCAGTTGCGCCTCCTCGCCCGCCAGCGGCTCGCGGATGATGCCGCTGAAGAACGAGCTGGCCGCGCCATTGGGCCGGCCCGGCCGCACGGTCACCGTCACCAGCCGCGCCGAGCGGCCGTCGATGAAGCCCTTGCGCGTGTAGTCGGCGATCAGGTGCTCGCAGACGTGCTTCTGCGCGCCGTAGCTCGTCTGCGGCGTGGGCAGGGTGTCGTCGCCCACCAGCGCCGGGAAGGGGTAGGCCGGGTCGGGCCCGAAGACCGCGATCGAACTCGAGAAGACGAGCTTGGTCGGTTTCGCGCCTTTGTGCTGGCGGTGCCGCAGCGCGTCGAGCAGCGCTCTCGTGCTGTCGAGGTTGGAGGCCATGCCGAGGTCGAAGTCGGCCTCGCATTCGCCCGACACCGCCGAGGCGAGGTGAAAGATGCCGTCGAAGTCCTCGTCGCGCAGCCCGTGGGCGTGCTCCAGCAGCTTGCCCACGCGGCCCGCCACGCGCTTGTCGGCGAGCAGGTCGGCCGGCGCCGTCGCCTGGTCGGCGAGCACGATCTGCTCGACGCGTCGCCCGTCCAGCCGCTCGCGCGCGAGCAGCGTGCGCGCCAGTCGCGCGCCGATGAATCCGGCACCGCCGGTGATCAGCAATCTCATCGTCTGTTCTTCCTCGGGATGAATGAGCCCTGCTCGGTGATGCGCCCCAGCGTGACTGCCGCCATGCGGCTCACCAGCGCGCGTTGAAGTGCTGCCGCAACTCCTGCAACTGTGCCTCGGACAGCGGCTGCGGCCGCTGCGACTGCGGAAGTCTCGCGTACATCAGCCACAGGCGCGCGGTCTCTTCCAATTCTTCCAGCGTCGCCATCGCCTCGGCGGGGCTCGCGTGCCACACGTTGGGCCCGAGGCGGTCGAGCATCACGGCGCGCAGCGGCGTGCCGCGGCCTGCGGCCGCAGCGATGGCCGCGGCGACGCGCTCGGCCGCCGCCGGGTCGCCGGGCCGGTGGTAGGGAATGAGCGGCACGTGGCCCACCTTCATCACGTAGTAGGGCGTCACCGGCGGCAGGATGTCGGCCTCGCTCCAAACCCCCGCCAGCGTCAGTGCCACGAGGTGCGTGCTGTGTGTGTGCAGAACGCAGTGCGCCTCGGGGGCGCTGTCGTAGATGCGGCGGTGCAGCGCCAGTGTCTTGCTCGCGCGGTCGCCGCAAAGCTGCTGCCCGGCCAGGTCCACGTGCGCCAGCCGTGCGGGCTCGAGGAAGCCGAGGCAGGCGTCGGTCGGCGTGATCAGGAAGCCGGCGCCGTCGGGCAGCCGCACGCTCACGTTGCCGGCGGTGGCGTGCACGTAGCCGCGCTCGAAGAGCGAGCGGCCGACGCGGCAGATCTCCTCGCGCAGCGCGACGTGGCGTGGGTCTTCAACAGCGCTGGGCATGGCGCCGCTCAGTTCATCCGCAGGGCGGCGCTAAAGAAGTCGGGCGCCCCGAAGTTGCCCGACTTCAAGGCCAGCCACACCGGTGCGCTGGCCCCGCCAGCGCCCGCCGGCCGCTGCGCCTGCGTCCACGGCACGCCGGGGCAGATGGAGGCGCCGATGCGCAGCGCCTGCGCGCCGAGCGCCTGCACCACGGCACCGCTCGTCTCGCCGCCGGCCACCACCCAGCGCCGCACGCCCGCCTC
>JALHOU010000012.1 GCA_022842825.1 Rubrivivax sp. | reverse complement strand
GGCTCGCACTCTGCCGTCAACGCCCTCGGGGCGACGCCCGGCGGTTGGGGCAACTTGTTGAATTCCCTGGCGATTCTAGGAGGCGCGGGCGCCGCCGCTCTTACAATCTCGACCCCTTGCTCCCGGGCCGCCCATGCAATTCATCGATCTCAAGGCGCAATACGCCGCCCTCAAGCCCCGCATCGACGCCCGCATCCAGCAGGTGCTCGACCATGGCCAGTACATCCTCGGGCCCGAGGTCAAGGAACTCGAGCAGTCGCTCGCGAAGTTCACGAGCTCGCGCCACTGCATCACCGTGGCCAGCGGCACCGAGGCGCTGCTCATCGCGCTGATGGCGCTCGACCTGAAGGCGGGTGATGAGGTCATCACGACGCCGTTCACCTTTGCCGCCACGGCGGAGATGATCGTGCTGGCCGGCGGCCGGCCGGTCTTTGCCGACATTGAGGCCGACACCTGCAACATCGACGCCGCGCGCATCGAGGCGCAGGTGACCTCGCGCACGCGCGCCATCATGCCGGTGAGCCTGTATGGGCAGGTGCCGGACATGGACGAGATCAACGCTGTGGCGGCGCGCCACGGGCTCGCGGTGATCGAAGATGCCGCGCAGAGCTTCGGTGCCCTCTACAAGGGCCGGCGCTCGTGCGCGCTCTCGACCTTCGGCGCCACCAGCTTCTTCCCGAGCAAGCCGTTGGGTTGCTACGGCGACGGCGGGGCGCTGTTCACCGACGACGACGGCCTGGCGCAGGCAGCGCGCGAGATCCGCGTGCATGGCCAGAGCGGCCGTTACGTGCACACGCGGCTGGGCGTGGGCGGCCGGCTCGATACGCTCCAGGCCGCCATCCTGCTGGCCAAGCTCGAGCGGTTCGAGTGGGAGCTGGAGCGGCGAGCGGCCATCGGCGAGCGCTACGAGCGGCTGCTGGCCGGCCTGGCCGGGGTACAGCGCGTGGCCGTGCGCGGCGACCGCAACTCGGTGTATGCGCAATACACCGTGAAGGTCGAGGACCGCGCGGCCGTGCAGACGGCACTGCAGGCCGCCGGCGTGCCCACCGCGGTGCACTACCCCAAGCCCCTGCACCGGCAGCCGGCCTACGAGCAGTATCGGGGCTCCGACCCGTGCGCGGTGAGCGACCGCGAGGCGGCGCGGGTGATGAGCCTGCCCATGAGTGCCGATCTGAGCGAGGCCGATCAGGACCGCGTCGTGCAGGCGCTGACTGTTGCGGTGAATCTGTCTGCGTCGTCGCGGCCCGACGCGGCAACTCAGAGATCCTTGCCGCGGGCCGCACGGGTGGACTGACCAACGCCGAGCCGAGCCGTCCCACAATAGAATACCCAGTTGACCTTGAAGCCCGGGGCCGGCGTCGCCGGCCCCGGGCTCGGCCGACCGAGTCGAGGCGAGCTGCTCCAATGGGGCTTTGCCTGCGTTGAATCAGCCAACACCGCCGCATGTCCAGTCGCGGCTTGGCCCGATCGGGGCCGCGTGCCGGGAATCCACCAGTGCATCCACATCGCCCGCCCATCCAAGACCGCAAGGTTCGCTTTGCGCTCGTCGGCTGCGGCCGCATTGCGGCCAATCACTTCGAGTCCATCGTCCGGCACGGCGAGAGAGCAGAGCTTGTCGGCGTTTGCGACAACGATCCCGCGGCGTTGACCGACGCGGTCAAGCGAACGGGTGCGCGCGGCTTCGCAAGCCTGCCAGCGCTGCTCGAGGGAGTGAAGGCCGACTGCGTCGTGCTGACGACTCCCAGCGGGCTTCACGCGCAGCAAGCGTCCGAGGTCGCCGCCGCAGGTGTTGACGTCATGACTGAGAAGCCGATGGCCACGCGCTGGGCCGACGGCCTGAGCATGGTGCGCGCATGCGACGAGGCGGGTGTCCGGCTCTTCGTTGTCAAGCAGAACCGCCGCAACCGCACTCTGCAATTGCTCAAGCGCTGCATGGATCTCAGTCGGTTCGGGCGCATCTACATGGTCAACGTGAACGTCTTCTGGACGCGGCCGCAGTCGTATTACGACAGCGCGGCGTGGCGCGGCACCTGGGAGTTCGATGGCGGCGCGTTCATGAACCAGGCCAGCCACTACGTCGATCTGCTCGACTGGCTCATTGGTCCGGTGGAGAGCGTGATGGCCTACACCGGCACGCTGGCCCGCAACATCGAGGTCGAGGACACCGGCGTTGCGGCTCTGAAATGGCGCAACGGCGCCATGGGTAGCATCAACGTGACGATGCTCACCTATCCGAAGAACTTGGAGGGATCTGTCACGATTCTCGGGGAGCGCGGTTCCGTGCGGGTGGGCGGTGTGGCCGTGAACGAGATCAAGCACTGGGAGTTCGACGCGCCGCACGAACTCGACGCCGAAATCGGCGACGCGAGCTATCAGACCACCTCGGTGTATGGCTTCGGCCATCCGCTGTACTACGACAACGTGATCCGCGTCATGCGAGGTGAGGCGGTGCCCGAGACCGATGGCCGCGAAGGCCTGAAGTCGCTGGAGCTCCTGATCGCGATGTACCTGTCGGCGCGCGACGGCAAGCGCATCAACCTGCCGCTGGCCTACTGAGCGCCTGCTCTGCCGCGATGACCGCCACCACGATCCACGCGAGCGCCGTCGTCGACGAGGGCGCGCAACTTGGTGAAGGCTGCAGGGTGTGGCACTTCGTCCATATCTGCGCGAAAGCGCGGGTCGGCCGGGGCTGTTCTTTCGGGCAGAACGTCTTCGTCGGCAATGACGTGACCATCGGCGACAACGTCAAGGTTCAGAACAACGTTTCGATCTACGACGCCGTGACGCTGGAAGACGACGTGTTCTGCGGCCCCAGCATGGTGTTCACGAACGTCTACAACCCGCGTTCGGCCGTGGCTCGCAAGGACGAGTACCGGCATACGCAGGTCAAGCGTGGAGCCACGCTAGGGGCCAACTGCACCATCGTCTGCGGCATCACTGTTGGCGAGTACGCGTTCGTCGGCGCGGGCGCAGTGGTCAACCGGGACGTGCCGGCCTTCGCGCTGATGCTCGGAGTGCCTGCGCGCCATGCGGGTTGGATGAGCCGGTTCGGCGAGCGGCTGCCATTGCCGTTGGAAGGTGAGGCCGAAGCGACCTGTCCGCACACCGGAGATCGCTATCGCCTGCGCGGGCGCCAGCTCGAAATGCTGCTCGGCTAGGGACGCGTCTTCCACCTGACGGCGCGTCCGCGGGCGGTTGTCGCCCCTTTGAATCAGTTCCACCGGAAACTGCGTATGTACAGAAACCAACGCATCGCTGTCGTCGTGCCGGCGTACAACGAAGAGACGCAGATCACTCGGGTCATCGAAACGATGCCCGACTTCATCGACACGATCGTCATCGTCAATGACAAGAGCCGCGATCGCACTGCGGAGGTCGTGCGCAGCCATCCGCGTCACGCTTCCGGCATGGTTCATCTCATCGACCACGAGGTGAACCAGGGCGTGGGCGGAGCGATCGCCAGCGGCTACCGCTACGCACGCGACAACGACTACGACGTGGCGGTCGTGATGGCTGGCGACGGACAGATGGACCCGGCCGACCTGCCCGCCATCCTCGACCCGGTCATCGACGACGAGGCCGACTACACCAAGGGCAACCGCCTGGTCACGGGCGAGGCCTTCCGGAAGATTCCGAAGATTCGCTTCTTCGGGAACTCGGCGCTGTCGCTGTTCACCAAGATTGCGTCGGGCTACTGGCACGTGGCCGACTCGCAGACGGGCTACACGGCGATTAACCGCGTGGCGCTCAAGGCGATTGACTGGGACAAGATGTACAAGCGCTACGGACAGCCCAACGACCTGCTGGTCAAGCTGAATGTCGCCGGCATGCGCGTGGTCGACGTGCCGATCGAGCCCGTCTACAACGTCGGCGAGAAGTCCGGTATCCGGGTGCGCAAGGTGGTCTTCACGATCGGTTCGCTCCTGGTGCGGCTGTTCTTCTGGCGGTTGAAGGAGAAGTACATCATCCGCAACTTTCATCCGCTGGTGTTCTTCTACGCGTTCGGCTTCTTCAGCCTGCTGCTCAGTGCGCTCTTCTTCCTGCGCATGGTGGTGCTATGGTTCGGGCAGGGGGCGGTGCCGGAGATCTCCTTCCTGAGCTGGATCTTCACCTTCTCGCTCGGCTTCAACTCGCTGTTCTTCGCGATGTGGTTCGACTACGAGGAGAACAAGCATCTGAACCCGCCGCTCAGGCACCGCGACGTTCGCCGGCGCATCCCGGCCGCCTGAAGGGCGGGCGCTCATGTCGCTGCTGACACGGCTGGCGGACCGCTGGCGATCCCACAAGCTCACGCGCGACATTGCGTGGACGCTGGGCAGCTTCGTCGTGCTGGCCATCAGCGGCATGGTCATCAACCTGGTCGTTGCCGGCATGCGCGATGCCGCCGCACTGGGTGTGTTCAACCAAGCCTATGCTGTCTACATCATCGCCTCGCAGCTGGCGACACTCGGATTGCACTACTCCGTGCTGCGGCACGCGGCGCTGCACGATGCCGACGAGCAGGTACGGGGCCGCATGTTCTTCACGGCGGCGACGTGTGCACTGGTTCTCGGCGCCGTGGCCGCCGTGATTGTCGGCCTGGTGGCGCCTTGGCTGGGATCCTTGTTCGACAGTGTCGTGACCGGGCGCGCCATCGCGTGGTCAGCCGCCGGTCTGCTTCTGTTCTCGCTCAACAAGGTCCTGCTCGCGTACCTCAACGGGCTGCGGCGCATGCGCGCGTTCTCCATTCTGCAAGGGCTGCGCTATCTGGTCGTGATGGTCGTCGTGTGCGGTGTCGCGGCGAGCGCGCTGCCGATCGAGATGGCGACACTGGCCTTCCTGGTGGCGGAGACCGCCACGGCGCTGGGCTCGATGGCCTACCTGGCCCGGCACGGCCTGGCGCGCCACCTGAAGTTCGATCGCGAGTGGCTGGTCAAGCACCTGCGTTTCGGTTCCAAGGGGCTTGCCGCCGGCATGTTTGCGGAGTTCAACTCGCGTATCGACGTCCTGCTGATCGGCGTCTTCCTGCCCGATCGCGAGGTTGGCATCTACAGTTTCGCGGCCATGATGGTCGATGGTGCCTACCACGTGCTGGCCATGGTGAGGTTGAACTTCAACCCCGTGCTGGTAGGCGCGCTGCGCGACGGCGACCATGCGCAGGCGATCAGCCTGCGGCGGCAGTCGGCCCGATTCGTGCTCCCCGCCACGGTGGCGATGGCACTGATCGCGGTCGTCGCGCTGTGGGCTTTGGCGAACTTCGTCGTGCCGCACAAGGGCCTGCACGAGGGCATGGTGTCGCTGGTGGTGCTCATGTCCGGCCTCGTGGTCGCCTCCACCTTCGTCCCCTTTGACAACCTGCTCATGGTGAGCGGGAACCCCGGATACCAGACCCTGCAGCAGGTGATCACGGTCAGCTTCAATGTCTTGATCGCGATCCTCCTCCTGCCCACCCTCGGCATCGCCGGTGCCGCGTGCGGCACCGCTGTGAGCTACATCGCGGGTATCGCCGCGCTGCTGGTGTTCAGCCGGCGCATCGTCGGCTGGAACCTGCTGGCCAATCGTTTTCGTACCTGAACTCCATCGACAGAACACCATGTGCGGCATCTTCGGCATCCTGATGCGCAAGGACGCGACCCTCGGCGCCGAGCGCGCGCGTGCGCTGCTGGCCAGCCTGTACGAGCTCTCCGAGAGCCGCGGCAAGGAGAGCGCCGGGCTGCATGTCTACCTGCCCGAGGCCGGCCAGGCCTGGACCCTCAAGGGGGCGCAGCGCGCGACCGAGCTGCTCGCCTCGCCGGACTACGGCGCGCTGCTGTCGGGGCCCTTGCGCGAGGCGCTGGGGGCCAATGGCAAGGTCGCCCAGGCCACCGCGGTGCTGGCCCACTCCCGCCTCGTCACCAACGGCACGGCAGAAATGCCGCAGAACAACCAGCCGGTGCGCTCGGGCCAGGTCTCGATGATCCACAACGGCATCTGTG
Source organism: Rubrivivax sp. (assembly GCA_022842825.1). Lineage (GTDB taxonomy): Bacteria > Pseudomonadota > Gammaproteobacteria > Burkholderiales > Burkholderiaceae_C > Rubrivivax. The sequence continues at coordinate 41,129 of JALHOU010000012.1, read as the reverse complement.
TGAACGTCGATGCCTTGTGGAAGACTCACCCGCAGTTGCATCGTCTAGCCGAAGTGGACACGGAGGTGATGGCTGCACTGGTCGACGCTGAGCAGGCGCGCGGAGCCGGGGCGGCCAGCGCCACCCGCTCGATGTTCGAGCAGCTGAAGGGCGCGGCCTCAGTGGCCTGGGTGCACGATGCCGCCGCCAGCGTGACGTTGGCCACCAACACCGGCGACCTCTACTACTGCGACCGGCTGGACGAAGGCTATGTCGTCTTCGCCTCGGAGCGCTATATCCTGGAGACGGCCACGCGCGAGACCATGGGTGCGCCGGCCATACAGTGGCTCTTGCCGGGGCATGGCCTGACGATGGATCTGCTCGTCCGCGAAGGCCTGCAGCGCTTCGAGCTCAGGCATGTCAACGGCCACGCCGGGCCTGCGGCGAGCCAGGGGCACGCTGCCTACGAGAACCAGGCTGACGGCATCTTCACGCGGCTGCAGCGCCAGCCGACGGTGCACCATGACGCCGTCAGCGGCTCCGTTCGCGCGCCGGCTGTCCTCTGCCGGACAGCCGACGAGTCTCTGCTTCGCTACAACGAGTCTCGGATGCGCACCATGCGGCGATGCACTCGCTGCATCCTGCCGGAGACGTTTCCGTTCATCGAGTTCGACGCAGCCGGCGTGTGCAACTACTGCGCCAGCTATCGGCCTCGCTACGCCCACATGCACCCTGTGGAGACGAAGCGGGAGTTCATCCGCTCGCTCGAAAGGTACCGGCGGGCTGGCGAAGAGCCGGATGTGCTGGTGGCCTTCAGCGGTGGCCGCGACTCGAGCTATGGACTGCACCTCATCAAGAAGGAGTTCGGCCTTAAGCCGGTGACCTTCACCTACGACTGGGGCATGGTCACCGACCTGGCGCGTCGCAACGTCGCGCGCATCTGCGGGCAACTGGGCATCCAGAACATCCTCGTGTCGGCCGACATCGCCGAGAAGCGCAACAACATCCGCATGAACGTGGCGGCGTGGCTGAAGAAGCCTGATCTGGGGCTCGTGCCGCTTTTCATGGCCGGTGACAAGCACTTCTTCCGCGTCGTCAACCAACTCAAGCGCCAGACTGGCATCGCGCTCGACCTGTGGTGCGCGAACCCACTGGAGAACACCGACTTCAAGTCCGGCTTCTGCGGCGTGGCGCCCGACTTCGGCAAGAAGCGCGTGGACTACCTCTCGTTAGGGCGGAAGGCCCGGCTGGCCGCCTACTACGGCCTGCACTTCCTGCGCAATCCCGGGTACCTCAACAGTTCTCTGCGGGACACCTTCGGTGCGTTCACGGCCTACTACATCGAGCCGCGGCGGAACTTCTACTTCATCTTCGACCACTTCATCTGGAACGAGGACGAGGTCAATGCTTGCCTGCTCAAGGAGTACGACTGGGAACTGGCGCCCGACTCCCCCAGCACGTGGCGCATCGGCGACGGCACGGCACCCTTCTACAACTATATCTACATGACGGCGCGCGGCTTCACGGAGTTCGACACCTTCCGCAGCAACCAGATCCGCGAAGGCCACATCACGCGCGAGAAGGCCATGGAGGCCGTCGTGGTCGAGAACCGGCCGCGCGTGCAGACGCTGCGCTGGTACCTGGAGACGATCGGGCTGGACTTCAACACGGTGGTGCGGCGGGTCAATGAACTCGACTCCCTTGGCCTGCATCGGTGATTCTTGGCGGCGAAAGCCGTCGTCTTCAGCGGTGCAAGAGAAGCGGGCATAACGCCGTCTTTTTGCAGCCACGCGCTCGGGTGGCGGCCGCTAAGGTGCGATGGTCCTTCGCGCCTTCCCGTGTTGACGCAGTCTGCCGCGATTCTCTGCGGCCTGGTCGCCTGCGCTTGCGGCTTGAGGTGCGATGGGCCCTCCACCGGCCACCATCTCCTCGGGCATGTTCGATCCCCAAGCACCGCGCACTCGGCTTGCGCGCAGCGTTGTCTTCTTTGGTCTTCTGGCGTCGCTGGGTGCCCTGGTGATTGCGGGATGCGGGGGCGAGGCTGATGACGATCCACCTCCGGATACGCAGCGGTACGAAGTCACTTTCACCGGACCGGCCGCAGCGAAGGCCCGTGGCGGTACGCTGTTCACCTTGACCGATGCGGAAGGACGCGTTCGATTGGCGGCAGGGTTGCCGAGCACGTGGAACACCTACTGCGGGAGTCAGTTAGGCGAAGTGCACTTCTACGTTGTCGGGGAGGCGGGATCTGTGTCATGGCAGCCCATATCCAAGCCCGATCCCCTGATGCGAACGGCCTACGCGTTTGCACGCGACGGCCTGCTGCACGTCCGGGACTTGGGCAATGAACGAAGCTATCTCGCTCGGCCTGAAGCAGAGTTCGAGAAGGCGAATCCCTGGCAGCCGTTGTCGCAGTCCATGGCCACTCTTTGTGGCGTGTTCACGGTCGGCGCGCTGGAGTACCGGCATGAGGGGGACGAGATCCTGGCGTGCCCGGCGGGAGGGCATGCGGCCGCTTGTGACCGCATCGCGATCCACGCGCAGACGTTCCCCTACGTGTTCGCCGAGGCGAACGGTCGAGTGCTTGTCGCCACCAACTGGGGCGATGTCCTCATTCACCGCGCTGGCCGAGGCTGGTGCCGCGCCGTGCTGCAGGGTCACCGGTTGGCCTGTCCCGTCGACGCCTCCCTTCTTCCCATCCTGATGGCGCCAACGGGCTTCCAGTTCTACTCGTCGGCGCGCTTTGGCAGCCGCACGTTGCTGGGGCGCTGGCCCGGAGGCAGGATCTACGAATTCGATGGCGACGCTGTGCTCCCGCACGACGATGAGCCGATGCTGCCCGACGACGATGTGACCGCGAACGCCGAGGCGCAGTCGATGGCGTTGTACTGCGGCAATCTCTATGTCGGGTACTGGCCGCGCGGGGATCTGTGGATGCGTTCGCAGGCTGACGGCGCTTGGCACCGTGCCGGTCGTGCTTTCAGTCACCCGGCTGCGGCAGCGCCGGCGGTCCCGTACATCAACAACCCCCTGCCGGATCTCGACGCCGCGTTTCTGGGGCAACGCATCACGTCGCTGACTCCGCACGGCGACAGCCTTTACCTGACGACCTCGAACCTGCGCGGTTGGCACAAGTTCATTCCGGCGCCGGAGTTCCTCACTGTCAACCAGGTTGCGGAGTACGGCAGTGTTTGGCGTCTGCATCAACCGGGCTGCGCCACGGGCCACCTGAAGTCGGCCGCCGTCGTCACGCTGCAATTCGACATTTCGCCGACGGAGATCCGGATCCGCCAGGACCGGAAGACGCTGGCGGTCGCTGCCAACCCTGGCGTCATGCCGGCGGACAGCGATCGAATGCTGGTCGGCCAGGGCGTGTTCGGTCACATGGGCGGGCCGGTGACGGTGAAGCGGATCCACTGACAGGGAACAGACACTGCGATACGCCAGTCGCAGCGGGCAGCTCGCGGCCTTTATCATCCCGCGCCGCTATCGAGCGGACGCCGTGGCTGTCGCCCTGCGGGCGTCTGCGACGTCGACCACTCATGATCACCTGCGACATTGCCGAACCGGTGTCCGCATCCATGCGGATCACGTGGCTTCGCACAACACCCTCCCGACGCGGGCTGCTTAGTCGGAGATTCGCCACGTGACGGGGATCCTCCTGGCGGCTACAACCGCCGTGCTCGCCTCCCTGGCTGGCCTATGGGGCATGCGCGCCTTGCCGTGGTCCGGTGCGGCGCGATCGGCTCGCGTGGATACGGCTGCCGGGCTGGCCCTTGCACCGATGCTCGTGGGCTTGGCCGCGGTGGCTGTGCTGTGGCTCGCGCCAGGGCGAGATCCGGACCACCGTGTTGCGGCCGTGCTGGTGCTCGTCAGCGTGGCTGCCGCTTCGGCATGGATCGCCGGCCGTCACCACCGTCGGCTTCGTGCCGCCGGTGCGGCGGTCGTCGGCGTCGGCAGGGACCCAGTGGCGCGCTCGACAGCCGTGATGTTCGTGGCCAGCCTGTTGGTCATGTGGTGCCTTGCCGCGTTCATCCCGATCACTCAGAACGATGCGCTGGAGTACGCCATCGTCGGGCGCGAGATCTACGCGACAGGAGACCTGCGAACCTACCCAGTGCTTGACTCGGCCGGTGCGCAATCCGGCTTCTTCGGACCCTGGACACATCCCCCGCTGTACGTGGCGATGGTGGCGCTGGCATTCGCACACCAAGGCGGCGACTCGGGCACCTGGATCGTGCGGTTGATCTCGCCCTGGTTCTTCACCGTTGCGGCGCTGCTGGTGGCAGCTCTGGGCGCGCTGCGCGGTACGGCACGCGGCGGGCTCTTCGCCGGCATGCTCTTTCTGGCGGCGCCGTTGCTCTACCTGGGCGCCGCGTCGTCGCTGATTGACCCGTTGCCTGTGCTGGGCATGACCCTGGTGCTCGCGCTGCTGGTCGGGCTGGATGCGTCGCCCCTGCGGCGCGGGCTTTGGGTCGGGCTGGCGCTGGGAGCGGCCTTGTGGACGCATTCGGTGGCGGTCATCTTTCCGGCCCTTCTCCTGCCCGTGGCATGGATCCTGGTTCGACAGCGCGTGGCGCCGAGGACATCTCGCGCAGGGGCGCTGCTGGAGATGACGACTCTGCTCGCCGCGGCCGGCGCCGTGGGCTTGTGGCCCTACCTTCGCAACGTCTCGTTGTTCGGCAACCCGGTCAGCGACAACCCCGCGGTGTTCGCGTTCGCGAACCTTGACTGGAAATCGTACTTCACGGTCATGCGAGGCATCGGCACCCTCGCCGAGATGATCCAGTACGGCCTCCTGAAAGGCTGGTTCGCCATCGAGTCCTACTCGCTTGTGTTCTGGTTGGCGCTGCTGGGGTTGCCGTTGGCTTGGCGTGATTGGCGCCGAAGCGGTGCGCCGGGGCCGGCCATGCCGCCCCCGGGTGCGGCAGAAGCGAGAGCGGCATCGGGGCTCCTGGCCGCCGCCGTCGTGTGCGCGATCTACCACGCTCTGGTCCTGGCGTCTGTGCTGGCCGGCGTCGACGTCATGGTCCGCAACGAGCGCTACATGCTCATCATCATGCCCTGCGTGGCGATGCTTGGCGCTGCGGCGCTGGAGCGCATCCCGGCCAGGACGGGCGGTTGGCGACGCGCCTCGATCATCGCGCTGGCGATGGCCATCGTGGTGCAGTTGGGAACCATGATGGCCTATCGCGGGTTGCCGGCATGGAAGAGCGCGGTCGCTGGCGGTGGGCCGCTGGGCTGGTGGGCGCCCATCGGTGTGCAACGCGAGCTGGCGAGTCTTGCGTCCTCGACACGCGTGCTCACGCTCAAGCCGGCGGATATGTTCTATTCGCGGCAGAAGATGTTGAGCTACCTGGATCCCGCCATGCTCGGGTTCTATCGCTTGCGCGAGAAGCGTGAGGCGGCACGTTGGTTGCGTCAACAGGGGGTGTCCTTTGTGCACGTGCCCGACTACTGGCTTCCTCCCTTTTACAACTCGGCCCTCGTCGATCTGCTCGCCGAACCGGCGCTGGCCGAACTCCGCGCCGACACTGGCGGCTATCAGGTGTTCAGGCTGCGCTCGGACGACGAGGCCCAGGCACCCGACTGCGCTCAGGCTCCGTTCGGCCCATGGCGCCGTAGCGAGGAGCTCATCTTTGGGGGGCGCAAGAGCATGCTCAGGGGTGACCTGGGGTCCGGCCCCTACACCGTCGGAGATCTCTCCGTCGGCTGGAACGCGAGCCCGCTGTTCCTGCGCGAGAGTTCTACCGTGTTGCGAAGCGCGACCTTGGCGCTGCCGCCAGCCGGGCGCGAGTGGCTGATCGAGATGGAGGTCGCCGGCGAAGGCTACGTCCTCGTCTATCTCATGACGCACAGGGCGGGCTCCGCGATCGCGGAGTCGTCGCGATTGCTCGCGGACCTGCCATTGCGAGGCGAGTCCGCACGCCGAGTGGCGCGGCGCGTCTGGGTGCCACCTGGCACTTCGGCCCTTGCGCTCTCGGTCGAACACCGTGGCCGGTCACAACTCGTGCTGAAGGCTGCACGTGCGGTCGCTGTTTGTGACAATGCGCCGCGATGATCAGCGGCAGGAAGTTCTTCTGGATGGCACTGGTGCTGTATGCGCTGACAGTGTACGTGCCCGCCTTCTTCCTGGACAGCGAGATCGTCACCGATGCCTCGGTGGCCAAGGCGCTGGTGGCGTGCACGTTCTTTCTCGCCGGGCTGGCGCTTGGCGCGAGGATGTTCGAGATGTCGCCGGTCGATCCGGGCCTGCGCGACGACGACGATTACCGTGAGGGGTTCAGGCTTCTCTCGCGGTTGCTCCTGTTGCTTGTCGTCTACGTGGCCATCGTTGGTCCCCGGTCGCCGATGCTCGATGCCATGTTGACCGGTGACTCGTTCGGCGCCGCATTGGCCCGCGAGGATGCCGTCAAGCTGAACCCGGACCGCCTCTTCGTACGCCTGTATGTTTTGACGCGAGATGTCGTGGCCCCAGTGACGCTGACGCTGGCCATCGGTGTGCTGACGCGCTGGCGGGACGATGCCGTATCGCGCCGTTGGGCGGTCGCAGCCCTGGTCGGGGCCGTCTATATCGCGCTTTGGTCGGGGCAGAAGGCGACGATCGTCAACTACGTGATCGCCGCCTTCCTGTACTGGCAGACCGATACCCGCACCACATTGCGGCGGCTGGTGGTGGTGCTGCCGCTCGGCTTCCTCCTGGTCGTGCTCACGTTTTTCGTGATGCAGCCTGAACTGTTCACGCGCGACTACGACTTCTGGCTCACCGTGGAGGTGTTCGCGGGCTCGATCATTTACCGCCTCCTCACGGTGCCATTGGAAGTGGCAGCGATCTATGTCCACGCGCTCGACGTCTTGGGCATCATTCGCCCCACCGATGCGTTGCCGGCCCACGCCTGGGTCTGGCTCTTCTCGGAACAGTCGATCGAAAGCAAGATCGGCGTGGAGTTCTTCCATCACGGCATCGACTCGAGCCACTCCAACTCGCTCGCCTTCTCCTACGCCTACGTGGCCGGGGGATACCTCGGTTGCTTGGCGGGCGGCATTGCCATGGTGGCACTGCTCCGATGGAGCCTGCGCATCGTGTCCGCCACAGGGTCGCGGTTCCTGGTCACAGGCTTTTCGGCCTACCTCTGCTATCTCGTGATCGATCTGCTGAACGGGAACTACCTGCAATACCTGTTGAACAACATCGTGTTCGCCGCGATGGTCTGGCTGGCGGCACACACGATCCTCAAGCCCTGGCTCCGCCGCCCTCGCGGCAAAGCTGCAGCGGCACCGGTACCCTGAGCGGGCGATCAGGGAGCGGAGGTCAGTCGATCGAGAGCCCAGACCTGGGCCTCGATCTCCCAGGTGCCGGCGCTGCGTGCATGCCGGTACGCTGTCTCTCGGCTGAGTGTCACCGACCGGCGTGAACGGGCGAGTTCGCCGTTCACCCAGGGCAGCAGGCCGCCGCTGGCCACGAGCCGACGGATGTTCTCCACGACCGGGGTTGGCACGGCCGCCGGATCCAATTCGGACAAGCGGAGCAGCGCCAAGGCGTCGAGGCTGCGATAGCTGATGTGGGCCGGATCCCGGTATCCGACGTACTCAGGCGTGTTGATGGACACAGCGTCGGTTGCGGACCAGCCGTCGAAGCCCTGGCCCCACCAGTAGTTCCAAGTGGTCGAAGTGGCCACAGGCTCGAACCGGAGCAAGGGCGTCAACAGGCTGGCGGCCCGTTGCCTCGCTGCGCCGTCAGTGCCGCGCAGCGCCAGCAACCCATGCACGTAGGCCGTCACGTAGTTGTGCGGCACGTTTGCGCCGTCGCACCAGAAGTCGGCGCCGCGGCGGTAGGCCAGCGTCACGTGCGACGTGCCGCGCCAAGTCGTGACGGCCGGCTGTTCCACGGTATCGGCGAGGGTCCAAATGCGGTCCGACAGTCGTTCGAGTGCCGCAGGGGCGACCGCGATTCCCCGATCGCTTGCCAACGCCAGCGTTCGCGAGATACGTCCCAAGTGCAATGCGAAGGTGTTCTCGCTGCGTCTCATGGAGTAGCGGCGGCTGCTGTACCCCTGCGCTTCCGATTGCATGCGGGTCAGCAGATCGACCTCCTTGGTGACGCGAGCCGTGAGTGCGTCCCGGTCGATGTGCCTGCCCAGACCCGCAAGGTGCGGCCCAGCCAGTTCGAGCAGTCCATTCAGGTAGTAGGCCTGGCTCCAGGCGATCCGCCCCTCGAGGTTACTCGCACCAAAGTCCATGAGACCCCCGGCTGGCATTCGCGCCAGGTCGTACTCGAACAGCCGTGCCAGGTCGGCGGGCGATCTGGCGCACGACCATTGCGGTGCGGACGCCAAGTCTGCGGCGGCTTGCAGCCGGAAGGGCAGGCAGTCGCTGGCGATCGGCCGCAGTTGTTGCAGGCCAGTCGGTCCCAGGCGCGCCCACGCATAGTGGAAGGAGGCGTCCACCGCAGCGCCATTGAATCCATTGTCGACGCTGCGCACGATGGCATCGACAAACGACTCGTGATGGATGATTTCGACGAACTCGTACGCGTTCAGGGCCGGGTCCGACCACGATGCGGCCCCGAAGTCCGTTCCGATGCGCTGACAGGCGCGCACCCCGCAGGCCGTCAGCCCGTGCGCATCCGCGGAGGCTTCGATGACGTGGTCGAACCCGCCCAGTGGAAGGCGGCTGGCGACCAGGTCCGGACTCGACATCGGCGTGCGGCGGTCCGCGCGATACACGTCAATGCCATCGTCGACCAGGCCGGGGATCCGGCCGGAGGGCACGTTGCGGCGGGTGTCGTAAACCAGGAGATAGAGGTACGGGTCGGACTCTGCCACCGCGAACACCAGCAACTCGCCCTCCGCTCCGCGCGGGAACGCCTGCGGCTTCGGCGTCGGACCATCGCACTGGGTGAAGACGCGGGTGCGCTCGTCCGGCCAGGTCCGAAGCACGCACCAGCCAGAAGCCTCACCAGCCGGCGGATGGACCCGGAGTGCTCGAACTGATTCGTCCCCGGGAACCGGCTCGAGGCCGTCGGGAGTGGGCGGCGCATCGCCTCCGCTGCCGCAGGCAGACATCAGCGCCACGGCCGCCAGGGCCCACAGGCGCCTACGGGCTCGCGGGACGGGGGGCGAAGCCGGAGGCAGCCTTAGAATCTTGATGACGTTCCCTCTGCTCATTGCGCCGCGACTGGCGGTGTGCTGTTGCTGGCGGGCAGGAAGGCGCCCACGGCGATGGACCGGGATCATTCCACGGACCGCGGACGGCCGGACCGCGAAGTCTCTTCGCCATTGGCGCGAGAGGCTGCATCTTGCACCCATGCCTGCATGACCTTTCTTGATGAAGCGCCTGTTCGACCTTGCATTCGTCGCGCTCACGCTCCCCGGGTGGTTGCCAGGACTGGTCGTGCTTGCCATCGTCGTGCGCCTCGGTCTGGGTTCGCCCGTCTTCTTCACGCAGCCGCGCGTGGGCCTGAGGGGGCGGGTCTTCCGGCTGTGGAAGTTCCGCACGATGACCGACGCACGCGACGCCGCCGGCCGGCTGCTGCCCGATTCCGAACGCCTGACGCGGCTCGGCCGCTTCCTGCGCAGCGCCAGCCTCGACGAGTTCCCGAGCGTGATCAACGTCATTCGCGGCGACCTCAGCATCGTGGGTCCGCGTCCGTTGCTGGTGGAGTACCTGCCCTTGTACTCCGAGCGGCAGGCATTGCGCCACGAGGTCGTGCCTGGCGTCACCGGCTGGGCGCAAGTCAATGGGCGGAACGACCAGACCTGGGATCAGCGGTTCGAATACGACGTCTGGTACGTCGAGCATCGGAGCTTCTGGCTCGACCTCCGCATCCTCGGCAGAACGTTCGGCAAGGTGGTCAAGCGCGAAGGTGTATCCGCTTCGGGCCACGCGACCATGGAGCCTTTCAGGGGGTCCGGAAGGGGCGTGACGCAGTGAGTGATGGCGCCCGGTCCGCTCATGAGCTGTGGGTCCTGGGTGCCGGTGGGCACGGCAGGGTGGTCGCCGACGCCGCGGCAGCAGCCGGTCATTGGCAGAGGGTGGTGTTCTTCGACGACGGCCGGGCGCCGGGTTCCTTGGTTGGGCGGTGGCCCGTGCTTGGCAGCGCTGACGCGTTCTTCTCCGCCAGCGACGCGCCATCGGGCATGGCGCCGCAGCGACACCTGGCCATCGGCGACAACGCACGGCGCGACGAACTCACGTCGCGTTGCCTGCGGCTCGGGTTGGGGCTGGCGGCCGTGATCCATCCCCGCGCCTGCGTGAGCCCCGATGCCGAGCTTTCGGCGGGCTGTTTCGTGGCCGCCGGGGCCGTCGTGGCCCCAGGTGCATCGCTCGGCGTGTCGTGCATCGTCAACCATGGCGCGACCGTCGACCACGATTGCCGGCTCGGCCGGGCGGTCCACGTCGGTCCGGGCGCCCAACTCGGCGGTGCGGTCGAAGTCGGTGATCGGACGTGGGTTGGTCTGGGGGCTTCGGTGCGGCACCAGCTGAAGATCGGGTCCGACGCACTGGTCGGAGCCGGCGCGGTGGTAGTCTCCACGGTGGCCGACAATGGCCGGGTCGTAGGCAACCCAGCCCGTCCCATGGCCGGGCGCCCACATGCTTGATACGCCGTTCTCTCCCTGGCCCGTGTACTCCCCCGAGGAGATCGAGGCTGTGGCTCGAACGCTGGCCTCCGGCCGTGTCAACTACTGGACCGGGCAGGAGTGTCGGCACTTCGAACGCGAGTTCGCTGCCTGGTGCGGCACGCCCCATGCTGTGGCTCTGGGCAACGGCACGTTAGCCCTGGACGTGGCCCTCAAGGCGCTCGGAATCGGCCCGGGAGATGACGTGGTCGTCACGCCGAGGACCTTCCTGGCCTCGGTGTCGTGCGTCGTGAATGCGGGCGGGCGACCGGTCTTCGCCGACGTCGACCCCGACTCGGGCAATATCACCGCCGCTTCGGTGCGCGCGGTGCTCACGCCCGCCACGAAGGCGGTGCTTTGCGTGCACCTGGCCGGCTGGCCATGCGAAATGGATGACCTGATGGCGCTGGCGCGCGAGCACGGGCTCAAGGTCATCGAGGACTGCGCACAGGCCCACGGCGCGCGCTACCGCGGGCGCTGCGTCGGCTCCATCGGCGATATTGGCGCCTGGTCGTTCTGTCAGGACAAGATCATCAGCACGGGCGGCGAGGGTGGCATGGTGACGACGCACGATGCCGAGCTGTGGTCTCGCATGTGGAGCTACAAGGACCACGGGAAGAGCTGGCAGGCGGTGTACGAGCGTCCGCATCCGCCGGGCTTTCGCTGGCTGCACGAGTCGTTCGGCACCAATTGGCGCATGCTGGAGATGCAGGCGGTGATCGGCCGCATCCAGCTCGGGCGACTGGCGCAGTGGACGATGAGGAGGCGCGAGATCGCCACGCGCATTGCCGACACGTGCAGCGCGTTCGCGGCCCTGCGCGTGCCGCGGGTGCCCCGGCACACCGAGCATGCCTGCTATCGACAGTACGTCTACGTGCGCCCCGATCGCCTGGCACCCGGTTGGAGCCGCGACCGCATCGTCGAAGCGGTCAAGGCCGAGGGTGTTCCGCTGTACCAGGGCTCGTGCTCCGAGGTCTACCTCGAACGAGCGTTCGATGGCACCAGCTTGCGCCCGGCCGAGCGCCTTCCCAATGCGCGCCAGCTCGGGGAGACCAGCCTGATGTTCCTCGTGCATCCGACCCTTACCGACGAAGAGGTCGCCCGCACCTGCGCCGCGGTGGCGAAGGTCATGGACGCGGCCGGCCGATGATGACGCGCATACGTCGGGCGGTCGAGTTGCCTCTGGCGGCCAAGAGGCCGATCGCGGCCCTGGTGGACACACTCCTGTTGTGGTTCGCCACCTGGCTTGCCTTCACGTTGCGGTTGGATGCATTGCACGTTCCGCACGACCTGCAGTGGGTGGCGTACCTCCTCGCACCGGCTATTGCCCTGCCGATCTTCAGCTACTTCGGCCTCTACCGTGCCATCTACAGGTACAGCGGCCTGCCGGCCCTGGTGGCGCTGTGCAAGGCGGTGACGCTGTACGGCATGATCTATTCAATCGTGCTGCTGTTCTTCCGGATCCCGGACGTGCCGCGCACGCTGGGGTTCCTGCAGCCGATGCTCGCGCTCACGCTGGTGGGCGGGTGGCGTACGGTGGTGCGAGCCTGGTTCGCGAACGGCGGGCGAGGGCCCCGGCAGGCACACCAGAAGGTGCTGATCTATGGCGCCGGGTCGGCAGGAACGCGCCTGTTGGCAGGCTTGCAGAGTAGTCACGAGATGTACGTTGCGGGCTTCATCGACGACAACCCGCACCTGCAGGGTCGGTTGATCAACGGCACGCCCATCTACGCACTCGACGAGGTGCCGCTGGTGGTCGAGCGCAAGGGCGTCAGCGCGGTGCTGCTGGCCATTCCTTCCCTCAGCCGGGCGCGGCGCAACTTGATCCTGGAGCAACTGCGAGAGACGGGCGTGCACGTGCGGACCTTGCCCGGCCTCATGGACATCGCCCAGGGCAAGGTGCGGGCCAGCGACGTCCGTGAGCTCGACATCGAGGACTTGCTCGGGCGCGACCCGGTGCAGCCGCGCCTCGATCTGATGGCGCGCCACACCACTGGCAAGGTGGTCCTGGTCACTGGCGCTGGCGGATCCATCGGCAGTGAATTGACGCGGCAACTGTGCGCCCTGCAGCCCAAGCGCCTGGTCCTCATCGAACAGAGCGAGTTCGCTCTGTACTCGATCCACCATGAGCTCGAGTCGCGCATGCATCAGGGGCTGATGCCGTCGGTGGAGCTGGTGCCGCTGCTGTGCTCGGTGCGCGACGAGGCGCGTCTCGGCGAGGCGTTCACCTCCTGGCGGCCGCACATCGTGTATCACGCCGCGGCCTACAAGCACGTGCCGCTCGTCGAGCGCAATGTCGTCGAAGGGGCCAGCAACAACGTGATCGGCACCTGGGTCGCGGCGCGCTGTGCCCTGCGCGCGGAGGTGAGCGAATTCGTGCTCATCAGCACCGACAAGGCGGTGCGGCCCACCAACGTGATGGGCGCCAGCAAGCGGCTGGCCGAGCTGATCCTGCAGGCACTGGCCGGCCCAACCGGTGCCGGTGTCGCCGTGGTGCCGGCGTCGGCGCGCCGCACTGCCACCCGCTTCTCCATCGTGCGCTTCGGCAACGTGCTTGGTTCATCGGGCTCGGTGGTGCCACTGTTCCGCCAGCAGATCCGCAATGGCGGCCCGGTGACGGTGACGCACCCCGAGGTGACACGCTTCTTCATGACCATCCCGGAGGCAGCGCAACTCGTCGTGCAGGCGGGCGCCATGGCACGGGGTGGCGAGGTCTTCGTGCTCGACATGGGACAGCCGGTGCGCATCATGGATCTCGCGCGGCGGATGATCGAGTTGTCGGGATTGACCGTGCGCGACCCCGAGCACCCCGGCGGCGATATAGAGATCGTGGTGTCCGGATTGCGGGCCGGCGAGAAACTCTACGAAGAGCTCCTGATCGGCGACAACCCGCAGCCCACCGACCATCCCCGCATCATGAAGGCCCGCGAGAGCTATCTTCCATGGGCCGAGCTTGAAGTACGACTACGCGAGTTCCAGGGCGCCAGCGCGCGTGGCGATGCCACGGCAGTGCTGATGCTGCTCAGGCAACTCGTCTCGGGGTTCACACCCTCTTGGCAGACTCTGCCCCTGGACGATGACGCTGAGGAAGACCAGGCCGTCGCCGAGGCAGAGGACCGCCTGCGCCGGGTGTCGATCTGAGGTTTCGCCGGTCAGGCGAGCAGGCGAGGATGCCCAGCAGACCTGCGAATCTGCCGGGATCGTCCACGTTGGCGGTGCGGTGCAGGGTCACAACGAAGCACCCGCCAGGATGCAGGCCGGCGCTTTCATCAGGAGCTGCCCGTAGCGGATCATGATGGATGCAGCCTGCTCGGCCTGGGTGCCTGATCCAACCCCCAGATTGACGTCGGGCTCGGCGATGTTGAGATGCTTGAATACACCTCCCGACATGCGGGCGTCGTAGTGCTGGCCCGTGTGAACGAGACGGTAGCGCAGCCGGCTGCCCTAGGTCTGGCGCGCCTGGATCGCGCGGGATGGGCGCGATCCTCATAAAGTTCGGGCGTGCGCCGGCGATGACGTCGACCAGGGGCCGGCAGAGTGGGGTTTGTTGAGTGAAGCCAGTGGATGTTTCGCTGATCGTCCTGGCGCGCCTTCCCAGGGCGAGCCGACGTCGCCAAGAGTCGCGAAGCGCCGCTCCGGTTAGTGCGCCGACGGCTGCGTCGAACGGCGTCGCTCGCGCAAGACGACGAAGCTGAACAGCAACAGCAGTGCGAAGCCGCCTGCCAGCGCGGCCAGGCGCACGCGTCGGGGGCCGGTCGGCTTTTCGGGTGGCGATGCGACGTCAATCAATTGAAGTGGAGCACCTTCGCGGCTCTCGTCGACCCGCGCGATCTCATACTGACGAGCGAATAGCTCGAAGAGCGTCTCGTGGTACTTGAACTCACGATACTTGGAGATGTAGTCCGATCCGCCGCGCCCGGGCGCCGCTATCGCGCTGGCCCGCTCGGTGCGGGCCAATTGCGCACGCAGCGCAGCCAAGGTGCCTTGCGCCTGCTGCAATTCGGGCGCGCCGTCGGTGAGCGATGACCGCATGGCCTGGACGCGCACCTCGGCCGCCGTGACCTCCGCCTTCAGTCGTCCGTACTCGTCGGCCGCGGCGCGGGGCTCCGCGCGCAAGGCACCCTGGCCGAAGCCGCTGGCTTGCAGCGCGACCTGCGAACGGACCAGCCGCTCCTGGGCCTGCTCGAGCTGCGCCTCGAAGAAGATGCGCCGCTGCTGCGCCTCGGTGACTGCCAGGCGTGAGAGCAGCAGGCGCAGTTCCTCGACATGCGCATTGGCCAGGTCGGCGGCACGCTGGCGGTCGCTGTCGTCGACCTCGATGGTGACGAGGCCGTCCTTGCGTCCGAGGACGATCCTGGCGTTGGCCGCCAGAAGACGCCGAGCGTCCATACGGAACTCGGCCTTATAAGCCTCCATCAGCTTGAAGCGGTCGATCAGGCGGTCGGTCACCAGCGTGCTCTGCATCAGCGCCACGTATTGGTCGCTGGAGCTTCGCACGCTGCCTACCGCGCCGAGGCCCGCAATCGAGCCGAGCGAGGCGAGCGCGCCGGCAAGACTGGCACCCTGCTGCTGCGGCGGCAGGAAGGATGTTCGGGCCGTATAGACCGGCGGCAAGAGCAGGGTCAGCGCATACGCTGCGGCCGCGACGAAGATCGGCGCCAGGGCCAGCAGCAGCAGGTGGCGACGTACCACAATGGCCAAGTCGGCGAGCCCGAACTCCGGCGGACGGGCCGGTACGCTGATCGAAACCGAGAGGTCGGCTGCCATGGCGGAGCGGAGGCGCTGGCTCGGTCAGCGGATCGCACTGCTGATGCCAGCCAGGCCGATGCCCAACTGGTAAAGCAGCAACGTCCAATCCTTGGCGGCTTGCAGGAACGTCGTCTTGTTCAGCTCCTCGGGCACGAAGATCGTGTCGCCCGGAAGCGCCGCCATGCGACCGGCCTCGCCCCGGGAGGTCCACGATGCCGATTGCAGCTGGCTGACCACGCTGCCGTTGGCGCGCACAACGAACATGCTCCGCTCGTCCGCCCCTCGCGTGGGGCCACCTGCCAGCCGAAGGTAGTCGTCAATCGTCCGGCCGTTGTTGAAGAGATAGCTTCCGGCGTTGAAGACGCTGCCGAACACGCCGATCGTCGTCGGCAACGGGGGGATGTAGATGCGGTCCCCGTCCTCCAGTGCGAGTTCCGGGAGACTCTGGGCGTCAGTAGGGACTTGGAGGACGATGCGTCCCGAGGGCTGAAGCGAGCGAAGGCGCTCAATCAACCGGCTTGTAGCAGTGATGCGTGCTTGCTGCTCGGCCGCCTCATCGACGCTGGCTGCCCGCCGCGCCGCGGTGGCCCGAGCCAGATCGGACTCGAGGTCGCGCAGGGCACGTTCGTAGTTCTCCCGCTGGCTGTCGCGCACGCTCTCGCGCGTCAGTTCGGTGGCAAAGATGTAGGCCTGCGGCGTGGTACCGCCAGCCATGCGCAAGGCGTCGGCGGTGGAACTGCCCGCGGGAAGCACGTACTCACCGGCACGCACGACCTCACCCTCGACACGCACGCGCTTGGCCCGGCGGTCGGTCGGCAGCGTGACGGCCACGGCGCTGAAGGCACGCAGGACATCTCCGCCGCTGAGCGTGCGCGAGGTCTGCGCTGGCATTTCCAACTCCGAGAGCCGAACCGTTGCACGGTCCTGGAGCCGTTCGATCGCCAGCCGCGTGCGGTCGGCCACAGCCGTGAGGCCCCCAGCCATCTGCAGCACGTCGGCGACCGTCTCCCCGGCCTTCAGTTCGAAGATGCCGGGCCGGTTGACGCTGCCGATCACACCCACTTGCGAGCCCACGGCCGTCACGTGCACTACGTCGCCGGCGCGCAGCAGGTGATCCGCGCTGCGATCGCCCTTCAAGAGCAAGTCGTAAAGGTCGAAGGTGGCCACCGTGCGTCCGCCTTGCCGCACCTCGATGTTGCGGAAGCTTCCGGCCGAAGAGGGCCCGCCCGCCTGCATCAGCGCGGACGTGAGCGGCGCCAGGGCGCTGACGGTATAGAGGCCCGGCTTCACGACGAAACCGGTCACGAACACGCGGATGCCGCGCAGACGACCTAGCGAGACCGTGAGCTGGAAATTGCGAAACGTCTGTCCGACCTGACGCACGAGCGTGTCGCGTACGTCGGCGTATCGCATACCGCCCACGGCCACCGTCCCGACCCGCGGGATGCTCACGCGACCGTCGCGGTCAACGGTGAGCCGCAAGTCGCCCTCGACCGAACCCCAGACCGAAACGAGCAACTCGTCTCCCGCGCCAACCACGTAGTCGGGCGGCACGGGTGCGCTGGTGTCCGCCACCGGATCGGACTCTCCCGTCACCAGCTCGGCGCCGAAGCGTCGGATCCGCAACGGCGCGACCATGCGCTGCACGAACTGCTCGAACTCGCCGGGCAGGTATCGCGACGGTCCCTCGCCGCCGATTCGAGGCGTGTCGTCGCGCTCGCCGCGCTCGGGTCGATCCGTTCTGTCGCCGCGGTCGGTTCGGTCGGGCCGGTCAGACCGGTCCGATCGCTCGGTGCCATCGCTCCTCGAGGTCGGCTCGGAAGAACCTGGTGGCTGCTGCAGCCGGATCGGACCTGTGGTGGATGTTCCGCTGCCTGAGCCGGACGTCGACTGGGCCCATGCGCTGCCGGCGACCAACGCCATCAGCAAGGTAAACACCATGCGGGCGAGCCAGTGAGCCGGGGGCGGGGTTCGCAAAGGCATTCTGTTCGGGTGACTCACAGCGGACGGAGCGCGAGGCGCTCGCCCGGCGCGAACGGGCACCAAGGAAGCGATCGGGATCGAGACAAGCGGATAATTCTAGAACCACGAAGGATTGGCCCCACCGAAATGGAAGGACGGCGATTCCACCACCTGCGCTCGACCAGACGAGTCCCAGCCCCGTGCGAGGGGAGCGAGCGAAGGTGGCGCGCCGAACGCCAAGGATGCAAACCCATTGATTGAGACCACATTGAACGAACCTGCCGCGCCGCCCCCGCGCTTCGACACCCTCCCCCTCGACCCGAGGCTCCTCAAGGCCGTGGCCGAATCGGGCTACATGGCCATGACGCCGATCCAGGCCAAGGCGATCCCGATCGTCCTTGCCGGCCGCGACGTCATGGGCGCGGCGCAGACGGGCACCGGCAAGACGGCGGCCTTCACGCTGCCGCTGCTGCAGCGGATGATGCGGCACGAGAGCGCCAGCGTCTCGCCGGCGCGGCACCCGGTGCGCGCGCTGGTGCTGGCCCCCACGCGCGAGCTGGCCGACCAGGTGGCCGCCAACGTCAAGAAGTACGCCCAGCACACGCTGCTGCGCTCGCTCGTGGTGTTCGGCGGCGTGGACATGAAGCCGCAGACGGAAGAGTTGCGCAAGGGCGTCGAGGTGCTCATCGCCACCCCCGGGCGGTTGCTCGACCACATCGAGAGCAAGGTGGCGGTGCTGAACCAGGTCGAGTACGTCGTGCTCGACGAGGCCGACCGCATGCTCGACATCGGCTTCCTGCCCGACCTGCAGCGCATCCTGTCCTACCTGCCCAAGGAGCGGCAGACGTTGCTCTTCTCGGCCACCTTCTCGCCCGAGATCCGGCGCCTGGCGAACAGTTACCTGCAGGACCCGGTGACGGTGGAGGTGGCGCGGCCCAACGCCACCGCCACCAACGTCGAGCAACGCTTCTACAGCGTGACCGATGACGACAAGCGCGCCGTCGTACGCCAGTTGCTGCGCCAGCGCGAGCTCACGCAGGCGATCGTCTTCGTCAACTCCAAGATCGGGGCGGCACGCCTGGCACGCTCGTTCGAGCGCGACGGGCTGAAGACGCAGGCGCTGCACGGCGACAAGAGCCAGGACGAGCGCCTGAAGGCGCTGGCGGCGTTCAAGGCTGGCGAGGTGGAGTTGCTGGTGGCCACCGACGTGGCTGCGCGCGGCCTGGACATCGCCGACCTGCCCGGCGTGTTCAACTTCGACGTGCCCTTCAATGCCGAGGACTACATCCACCGCATCGGCCGCACGGGCCGCGCGGGGGCCTCGGGCCTGGCGGTCACGCTCGTGACCCGGGACGACATGCGCATGATCGGAGAGATCGAAAGGCTCATCAAGAAGAAGATCGAGATCGAGCCGATCGAGATGGAGGACGACCGCCCTCGCCGGCCGCGTCGGCGTTCGTTCGACGAAGAGCGCGACGGTCCTCCACTCGAGGCCGCGGCCTCGCGCAGCGAGCCCCGGGCAGAAGGGCGGGGCGCTGACTCTCGCCCGCCCGCGCGCCGTGTGCCGGCCGCCGACCCGTTCTTCGACAAGCCGTACGAGCCCAGCGGCAGCGGCGCGGCCGTCTGGGAGAAGGGCGCCGGTGTCAAGGGTGAAGGCGCGGGCAAGGATGCCGCTCCGGTGGCGCCGGCGCGTGTCGGCCTCTCGCCCAACATCCGGCCGAAGAAGAAGGTTGCCTCGTTGCTGGGTGGCGGTCACGCCTGATTCGGCGGTGGCCGGCCGGCGGCCCGGCCGGGTGATCATCAGGCCTGCAGCAGGAAGACCGCGGGCAGGCGGTCGGGCAGCACGGTCTTCGACGTCAGGCGGCGCCACTCGGACACCGTGGCCGTCTTGCACCAGCCCTCGGGCAGCGTCAACGCCACGCTCACCGAAACGCGTGTCGCCGGTGCCGCGCCCTCCAGCAGCGCCTTGAACAGCGCCGCGTTGCGGTAGGGCGTCTCGATGAAGATCTGGGTCTGCCGCAGCCGCCGCGAAAGCTCTTCCAGTTCCCGGATGCGCTGAACGCGCGCCGTGGCCTCCTGCGGCAGGTAGCCGACGAAGGCGAAGCTCTGGCCCTCCAGGCCGCTGGCCGCCAGCGCGAGCACAAGCGAACTCGGGCCTGGCAGCGGCAGCACCGCCAACCCCAGGGCATGGGCCGCGGCGACGACGGCGGCGCCGGGGTCGGCCACGGCGGGCAGGCCGGCCTCGGACAGCAGCCCGACATCGTGCCCGCCCTGGGTCGGCGCCAGCAGGTGCGCGAACTCGGCATTCGGCACGACCCTGGCGTCGCGCCCCTTGGCGGACCGCGGCAGTTCGGTGATGGACAGCGATTGCAGCGGCGCGTGCAGCGGCACGATGGCGTGGACGCGCTTCAGGAAGGCGCGCGCGCTCTTGGCATCCTCGACGAGCCAGTGATGCAGCCGCGCAGCCCACTGCAGCACTGCGTGCGGCAGCACGGCGGTGAGGTCCTGCGGCGCGGTGCCGAGGTCCAGCGCGTTCGGGACGAGCACGAGCCGGCCCGGCGCACGCGGTGCCCCGGATGACGCTGCGGCTTCACCGCGCGCGCCCAGGCCGGCGGCGCTCACGGCCGCAGCGGGTCGATGCCCGCCTCGCGCAGCATGCGGGCCGTGCGGATCAGCGGCAGGCCGACCAGGGCCGTCGGGTCATCGGACTCGATCGCCTCCAGCAGCGCGATGCCCAGGGTTTCGCACTTGGCGCTGCCGGCGCAGTCGTAGGGCTGCTCGGTTCGCAGGTAGTGTTCGATCTCTTCCGCACTGAGCGTCCGGAATCGCACCACGACCGGTGCCGCGGCGTGGCTCTCGTAGCCCGTGCTCCGCCGCACCACGCACACCGAGGTGTGAAAGACCGCGCGCTGCCCGCTCAGCCGCTGCAACTGCAACGTCGCACGCTCGTGCGTGCCGGGCTTGCCGAGCGTCTCGCCCCCCACCGCACAGACCTGGTCCGAGCCGATGACGACGGCGTCCGGATGTCGCCGTGCCACGGCATCGGCCTTGGCCAGGCTGAGGCGGCGGGCCAGGTCGGCGGGGGCTTCCGCGGCCAGCGCGGTCTCGTCCACGCCCGGTGACAGCACCTCGAAGGGTAGGTGCAAGCGGTGCAGCAACTCGCGCCGGTAACGCGAGGTGGAGGCCAGGATGAGCCGCGGCCGCGCGGCCGCGGCGTGGGGGTCGTTGGGCTGGCGCTCGGGCATGGGGTCGGGCATGGGCTCTGGCATTCACGATTGTTTCATCGCCGCCCTACACTGGACCGACCATGCCGCGTCCCTCCCGTGCCACCTCCGTACCCTCGACCCTGGACGTCGCTGCCTTCTGTCGCGAGGGCGGGCGCATGCAGGGGCGGCTGTCGCTGCAGGAAGTGCCCCGGCTGGCCGAGAGCCTGCTGCGCACGGCCGATGGCGCCGGGCCCGACGGCGTCGACTGGCGCGCCACCGGCTCGTTGCTTCCGGTCAGTGGCGGCGCGCCGCAATGCATCGTCGATCTTGCCATTCGGGCCACGGCCATCCTCGAGTGCCAGCGCTGTCTGCAGCCCATGACCCTGCCGCTCGAGATCGAGCGGCGATTCAGGTTCGTCGAGGGTGAAGATGAAGCCGCCCGCCTCGACGAGGAGCTGGAGGACGACGTGCTCGCGCTGTCGCCGCGCTTCGACCTGCCGGCGCTGGTCGAGGACGAGTTGCTGCTGGCCCTGCCGCTCGTGCCCCGGCACGAAGCCTGTCCAAACCTGCCTGCGGCGCTGGAGCGCGGGCAGGGGACATCGGCCGACCCACAAGCCCAGGAGCCACCGCAGGCGCATCCGTTTGCGGCCTTGGCCGCGCTCAAGCGGCCCAAGACTTGAGCCAGGGTTCGGTGCGGCCGGATGGTACCCGGTGGTACACTCTCCGGCTTTTCGGCGGTCTACGAGCGTCACGCCGGCACGGCGGTTTCTGTCCTTCGCGCGACGACCCGGCGGCCGAGAGCGAGGCGGCGCGAGTCGCCAAGTCCCTGGCATCGACTTGGCCGGGGGCTGATTCGTGCCGCGTGCGGGCTGGTCCGCGGCGCCCGGTGCAGGACCGGGCATCCGATCCCCCGTTGCGCTGCCCGCGCGCCCAGATTCCCAGGAGTTCATCGACATGGCCGTCCAGCAGAACAAGAAGTCGCCCTCCAAGCGCGGCATGCACCGCTCGCACAACGCCCTGGGCACCCCGGGTACGGCGGTCGAGCCGACGACCGGCGAGGTGCACCTGCGCCACCACGTCTCGCCCACCGGTTTCTATCGCGGCCGCAAGGTCCTGAAGACCAAGGCCGACGCCTGAGCGGGCCCGCACTCGCCGCTTGGCCGGAAGGCGCCTGCGGCTTGGCACCCACGCCGTGAACCCGCATCTTTCCCCGGCGCCGCTGGCGACGGTGCGCATCGCCGTCGACTGCATGGGCGGCGACCACGGGCCGGCGGTCACGCTGCCCGCATGCCGTGCCTTCCTCGATGGGCATCCGGCCGCCGAGCTGGTTCTGGTGGGCACCGAGGCCGCGCTTGCCCCGGCCGCGGGCTGGCCGCGCACCCGCTGTGTCACGGCGACCGAGGTCGTGACGATGGACGACGCGGTCGAAGTGGCCCTGCGCAAGAAGCGCGATTCCTCGATGCGCGTGGCCATCGGCCAGCTCAAGGCGGCCGACAACGGGGCCGCCGCGGCCGATGCCTGCGTCTCGGCGGGCAACACCGGTGCGCTGATGGCCGTGGCGCGCTACCTGCTCAAGACGCTGGACGGCATCGACCGGCCGGCCATCGCCACCGTGATGCCGAACCGCAGGGACGGCTTCACCACCGTTCTCGACCTCGGCGCCAATGTCGACTGCACGCCCGAGCACCTGCTGCAGTTTGCCGTCATGGGCAGCGCCCTCGTGGCCGCCGTCGAGGGCAAGGAGGAGCCGACGGTCGGCCTGCTCAACATCGGCGAAGAGGCGATCAAGGGCAGCGAGACCATCAAGCGCGCCGGCGAACTGCTGCGTGCGGCCGGTGCCGCCGGGCACATCCACTTCTTCGGCAACGTCGAGGGCAACGACATTTACAAGGGCACGGTCGACATCGTCGTCTGCGACGGCTTCGTCGGCAACGTGCTGCTGAAGACGAGCGAGGGCCTGGCCTCGATGCTCACCGAGTTCATCCGCCAGGAGTTCACCCGCTCGTGGTTCGCCAGGCTGGCGGCGCTGGCGGCCATGCCGGCGTTGAAGCGCTTCAAGACGCGCGTCGATCCGCGCCGCTTCAATGGTGCAGCGCTGCTGGGTCTGCGCGGGCTCGTCTTCAAGAGCCATGGTTCGGCCGATGCCTATGCGTTCGAAAGCGCGCTCGGCCGGGCTTATGATGCCGCGCGCAACCGGCTGCTCGCACGCGTGCACGACCGCATCGGCCCCACGATGGCGGCGCTGCCCGCCGGGGCGGCTGCGCCGGAACAAGCCGCATGACCCGCCCGCCGTCCGTGCCACCTGCGCCGAGCCGCTCGACGGGTGCGCCCTTTGCACGCATCACCGGCACCGGCAGCTTCCTGCCGCCGCGCCGGCTGACCAACAACGACATGGTGGCGATGCTCGCGGCGCGCGGAATCGAGACCAGCGACGAGTGGATTGTCGAGCGCACGGGCATCCGTGCCCGCCACTTCGCCGACGACGATGCCAACGCCAGCGACCTGGCGCTGCCGGCGGCGCGCGATGCCCTTGAGTCCGCCGGGCGCCAGGCTTGCGACGTGGACCTGATCATCGTCGCCACCTCCACGCCGGACATGGTGTTCCCTTCGACGGCCTCGATCCTGCAGCACAAGCTGGGCGTGCATGGCTGCGCCGCCTTCGACCTGCAGGCCGTGTGCTCGGGCTTCGTCTACGCGCTCACGGTGGCCGAGGCGATGGTGCGTGCCGGCAGCGCGCGCTGCGCGCTTGTCGTCGGAGCCGAGGTCTTCTCGCGCATCCTCGACTTCAACGACCGCACGACCTGCGTGCTCTTCGGCGACGGCGCCGGCGCGGTGGTGCTCGAGGCCAGCGCCACGCCCGGCATCCTGGCCGCCGACCTGCACGCCGACGGGCGCCACCTCGGCATCCTGTGCACGCCGGGCACGGTGGCCGGTGGCAAGGTGACGGGCACGCCGCTGCTCAAGATGGACGGTCCGGCGGTGTTCAAGCTCGCCGTCGGCGTGCTCGAGTCCGCCGCGCGTGCCGTGCTCGAGAAGGCCGGCCGCAGCGAGAGCGACCTCGACTGGCTGATTCCGCACCAGGCCAACATCCGCATCATGCAGGGCACGGCGCGCAAGCTGAAGCTGCCCCTCGAGAAGCTCGTCGCCACCGTCGATGAGCACGGCAACACCTCCGCCGCCTCGGTGCCGCTGGCGCTGGACGTGGCGGTGAAGAGCGGCCGCGTGAAGCGCGGGGACACCGTCATGCTCGAGGGTGTCGGCGGCGGCTTCACGTGGGGCGCGGTGCTCTTTGACTATTGACCGCAGGTCGACCATGCCTGTCGCGGTTCGGATCTCAATGTCTCCTTGATGCGATGAAGCCATTTGCATTCGTCTTCCCCGGCCAGGGCTCGCAGTCGGTGGGCATGCTCGACGCGTGGGGCGACCACCCGGCGGTGCGCCGCACGCTCGAGGAAGCCTCGGCCGCCCTCTCGGAGGACGTCGGCCGCCTCATCCGCGAGGGCCCGAAGGAAGCGCTCGAGCTCACCACCAACACGCAGCCCGTCATGCTGACGGCCGCCATCGCCTGCCTGAACGCCTGGCGCGCCGAGGGTGGGCCCGAACCCGCGGCGGTGGCCGGGCACTCGCTCGGGGAGTACAGCGCACTGGTGGCCGCCGGCGCCCTGACTCTGGCCGATGCCTTGCCGCTCGTGCGCCAGCGCGCGCAGGCCATGCAGGACGCCGTGCCGGTCGGCGCCGGCGCAATGGCCGCCATCCTGGGCCTCGACGCGCCGGCCGTGAAAGCGGTGTGCGAGGCCGTGGCGGCCGAGACCGGTGCGGTCGTGTCGCCGGCGAACTTCAACGATCCGAAGCAGATCGTCATCGCCGGCGCCAAGGCCGCGGTCGATGCCGCGTGCGAGAAGCTCAAGGCGGCCGGCGCCAAGCGTGCGCTGCCGCTGGCGGTGTCCGCGCCGTTCCACTGCGCCTTGATGAAGCCGGCTGCCGAGCGCCTACGCAGCCGGTTGGCCGAGGTGACGATCGCCGCGCCGCGCATCCCGGTGGTCAACAACATCGACGTGGCCGTGCAGACCGATGCCGCCGCCATCCGCGATGCGCTCTATCGCCAGGCCTTCGGCCCCGTGCGCTGGGTCGAGGTGGTGCACGCGCTTGCTGCGCGAGGCCTTGGCCATGTCTACGAATGCGGCCCGGGCAAGGTGCTGGCCGGTATGGCCAGGCGCATCGACAGCTCGCTCGTCTCGGGCACGGTGCTCGACCCCGCGAGCCTGGCTGAACTCAAGGGGGCACTGCAGTGAACGCATCCGCAACAGCTTCGAGCGGCCGGGTGGCGCTCGTGACCGGCGCGTCGCGCGGCATCGGCCGTGCGATCGCCCTGGCTCTGGCGCAGGCGGGTTTGCGGGTCACCGGCACGGCGACCACCGAGGCGGGTGCTGCGGGCATCCGCGAGGCGCTGGCGGCCTTTCCCGGCTGCCATGGCATCGCGCTTGACGTCAACGACGCGCCGGCCTGCGAAGCCGCCGTCGAGGCGCTGGTCAAGTCGCACGGTGGCCTGCACGTGCTCGTGAACAACGCCGGCATCACGCGCGACATTCTCGCGATGCGCATGAAGGACGAGGACTGGGACGCCGTTCTCGACACCAACCTGAAGGCGGTCTTTCGCCTGTGCCGCGCAGTGATGCGGCCGATGATGAAGCAGCGTTACGGCCGCATCGTCAACATCACCTCGGTCGTGGGCGCCAGCGGCAACGCCGGCCAGGCCAACTACGCCGCCGCCAAGGCCGGCCTGGCGGGCATGACGCGGGCGCTGGCGCGCGAACTGGGCAGCCGCAACGTGACCGTCAATTGCGTGGCGCCGGGCTTCATCGCCACTGACATGACGGCCGAGCTGCCCGATGCGCAGAAGGCGGCGCTGCTTGCACAGATCCCGCTGGCCCGCCTGGGGCAGGCCGACGAGGTAGCGCATGCGGTGGCTTTCCTGGCCTCGCCGCTGGCCGGCTACATCACCGGCACCGAACTGCACGTCAACGGCGGTATGTACATGAGCTGAGGCCTGCCCGGTGAGCGGGCAGACCCTGAAAGCGGCGCCAGTAGAATCCGCGCCTGTTTTTCCGCATCCCACTCCTGGAGGAGTCATGAGCGATATCGAAGCGCGAGTCAAGAAGATCATTGCCGAGCAACTCGGCGTGCCTGAGTCCGATGTGACCAACGAGAAGGCGTTCGTCGCCGACCTCGGTGCCGACTCGCTGGACACGGTGGAACTCGTGATGGCCCTGGAGGACGAGTTCGGCATCGAGATCCCTGATGAAGAGGC
Organism: Rubrivivax sp.; assembly: GCA_022842825.1. Lineage (GTDB taxonomy): Bacteria > Pseudomonadota > Gammaproteobacteria > Burkholderiales > Burkholderiaceae_C > Rubrivivax. The sequence goes on along the minus strand of JALHOU010000012.1, from coordinate 15,306 downwards.
CGAGAAGATCACCACCGTGCAGCTCGCCATCGACTACGCGGTGAGCCACCAGAAGAGCTGATGACGATCGTGCCGAGCGGAGTGGTTGCATGACGCGTCGCCGCGTCGTCGTGACGGGGCTGGGCATCGTGTGCCCGGTCGGCAACGGCGTGCAGGAGGCCTGGGGCAACCTGGTCGCGGGGCGCTCCGGCATCGCCACGATCACCAAGTTCGACGCGTCGGCCTTCAGTTGCCGCTTCGCGGGTGAGGTCAAGGGCTTCAATGTCGAGGACTACATCCCCGCCAAGGAAGCCCGGCACATGGACACCTTCATCCAATACGGGCTGGCCGCTTCGATCCAGGCCGTGCAGGATGCGGGGCTGGCCACGAACGACGCCCTGTCGGAAGAGCAGGCCGAGCGCGTCGGCTGCGTCGTCGGCTCGGGCATCGGTGGCCTGCCGCTGATCGAGGCCACGCACAAGGACTACGTCGAGCGCGGCCCGCGCCGCATCTCGCCGTTCTTCGTGCCGGCGGCGATCATCAACATGATCAGCGGCCACCTGTCGATCCGCTATGGCTTCACGGGCCCGAACCTCGCCATCGTCACGGCGTGCACGACCGGGCTGCACTGCATCGGCGAGGCCGGCCGGCTCATCGAGTATGGTGATGCCGACGTGATGGTGGCCGGCGGCGCCGAGGCCACGGTGTCGCCATTGGGCGTGGGTGGCTTCGCCGCCGCGCGTGCGCTGTCCACGCGCAACGACAGCCCGGCCACTGCCTCGCGCCCCTGGGACAAGGAGCGTGACGGCTTCGTTCTCGGCGAGGGTGCCGGGGTGCTCGTGCTCGAGGAATACGAGCACGCGAAGAAGCGCGGCGCGAAGATCTACTGCGAGCTGGCCGGCTACGGCATGGGCGCCGACGCCTTCCATATGACCGCGCCCAACGTTGACGGGCCCAAGCGCTCGATGATGGCGGCGCTGCGCAATGCGGGCGTCACCGCGGGCGATGTGCAGTACCTCAACGCGCACGGCACCTCCACGCCGCTGGGCGACGTTAACGAGACCAACGCCATCAAGCTGGCCTTCGGCGAGCACGCGAAGAAGCTGGTGGTCAACTCCACGAAGTCGATGACCGGCCACCTGCTGGGCGGCGCCGGCGGCATCGAGTCGGTCTTCACGGCGCTGGCGGTGCGCCACCAGATCTCGCCGCCGACGATCAACCTGACCCAGCCCGACCCCGAGTGCGACCTCGACTACTGCCCCAACGAAGCGCGGCCCATGCGCATCGACGTGGCCGTGAAGAACAACTTCGGTTTCGGCGGCACGAACGGCACGCTGGTCTTCCGGCGCGCCTGAGCGGCCGACTTCGGCGATGCGGCCGCCGCCGCCGCTGACCCTGCAATGTGTTCCCAGCCGCGCCTGGCGGGGGGGCTGCACTGGCGTGGGTGCGGCGGCGGGGTTGGCCCTGGCAGGCTGGTTGGCGGCGCAACAGGAGTGGGCGCTCCCTGCGCAAGTCGGCCTTGCCGGCGCCTTGGCGCTCGTGGGAGTGATGCTCGGCCGGCGCGCTGCAGGTCCTTGGCACGCCGTGGCGTTGCGGTGGGACGGCCGAGATTGGCACGTCGATGACGTCCCCGGCGGGCTGCAAGTGATGCTCGACTTCGGCCGCTGGCTGCTCCTGCTGCGCCATCGGCCGCGCGCCGGCGGCGGTAAGCGTTGGCTCGCGCTCTCGTTCGCCCGGGAGGCCGGCGGTCAGCGCGCCTTGCGCGCAGCGCTATATTCCCGCCCGCCCGAAGCCACCCCCGACCTGCAGCCTCACGTCCGCGCGCCGGACCGGGCCACCGACTGAATGTCCGACGCGGATGCCGATGCCCTGCTCGTCGAGCGCGCCAAGCGCGGCGACGTGCGGGCGTTCGAGATGCTGGTGGTCAAGTACCAGCGGCGCATCGAGCGCCTGATCGGCCGCATGGTGCGCGACGTCGATCTCGTGCAGGATGTCGCGCAGGAGAGCTTCATCCGTGCCTATCGAGCGTTGCCGCAGTTCCGCGGCGATAGCGCCTTCTACACATGGCTGTACCGCATTGCGGTGAACACGGCCAAGAAGACGCTGGTCGACCTCAAGCGCGACATCGTCGTCTCAGAGTCGACCCTGGGTTCCGGAGAAGACGGCGATGAAACTTCGCGTGCCGAGAACGAACTAAGCGACGGCGAGACCCCGGAGGCCGTGCTGGCCAGCAAGGAGATCGCCGCTGCCGTGAACGCCGCCATCGAGGCACTTTCGGAAGACCTGCGCCAGGCGATCACGCTGCGCGAGATCGAAGGCCTCAGCTACGAAGAGATTTCCGAAGTGATGAATTGTCCCATCGGCACCGTGCGTTCGCGCATCTTCCGCGCCCGCGAGGCCATCGCCGCCCGGCTGCGACCACTGCTGGACACGCGCGCCGGCGAGCGCTGGTAGGCGCAACGTACCTCTTTGCACACCCCCATCCACCCTGCCCGCCTCGAGAAGCCCTCTGCCATGACTGCCCCGTCCCCTTCGCCTGCGGATCAAGAAGCGTCGTCGGCCGCCCTGGGCCCGCGGCTGTGGCTGTCGGCGCTCGCCGACGGCGAGCCGGACGCGCTGCCCCGTGCCACGGCCCTGTGGCGCGACGATCCTGGCGCCCGTGAAAGCTGGCATCTGTACCACCTGATCGGCGATGTGATGCGCTCTGAAGACCTCGCTGCGCGGCCCTCGCGCGACGCGGCGTTCCTCGCGGGCCTGCGGCAGCGGCTCGCCCATGAACCGGTGCCGCTGGCGCCGGCGCCGGCCGCCCCCGCGAAGCCGATGAGCCGTCGCCTGGGTTGGCGCGCCCCGGCCGCGGTGGCAGCTGGCTTCGTGGCCGTGGCGGCGACGCTCGTCCTGCTCCGTCCGCAGGGGTTCGGCCTGGGGGCCGAGGGTCAACTGGCCGAGGCCGGCGCCGCGGCGGGCGCGGGCCTGCGCGTGGTGACGAATCCGCATCCCAGCGCGCGCGGCGCCCTCGTGGCGGATGGGATGATCCGCGACGCGCGCATCGACGCCTACCTTCAGGCACACCAGGCGGCGCGGGGCAACTCGCCGGCCGCGCTGCCCGGGGGGGGCTTGCGCAGCGTCGATCTGCTCGTGACGCCGTCGCTTCCCGCGACCGCACCGGCACCGAAGGCCAACGCGTCGGCTGCGCGCCCCACTGCCGAGCCCCGCTGATGGTGCGGCCCGGCGCAGGTCCGTGGCTGGCGCGCGCGGTCTTCGTGGCCGCGTTCGTGCCGTCGCTGGCCGCCGCGGACAGCGATGCGCGCAGCTGGCTGGCGCGCATGAAGGCAGCCGCCGTCGGCACCAACTACGAGGGCACGCTCGTGCTCAGTGCCGGTGGCGTGATGTCGAGCTCGCGCGTGTGGCACTACCGCGTGGGCGAGAACACCTACGAGCGGCTGGAGGCGCAGGACGGCCGCCAGCAGCGCATCTATCGCCACAACGACGAAGTGCGCACCGTGTGGCCGCAATCGGGCATGGCCGTGGTGGAGCGGCGCGAGACGCTGGCCGCATGGTCGACCACGCCTCAGGCCGTGGACCCCCGTGCCGCCGAGAGCTACGACGTCAAGCAGGAGGGGTCGGCCCGCGTGGCCGGCCGCGAGGCCGTGGTGCTGGCGCTGACCCCGCGGGATGCGCTGCGCTTCATGCAGCGCCTGTGGGCCGACCAGGCCACCGGGCTGATGCTGCGCGCCGATGTCATCACGCCCACCGGCGAGCTCGTCGAGAGCTCGGCCTTCAGCGCCATCGAGCTGGGCACGAAGGCGCAGCCCGAGAGCGTGCTGCAGGCGATGCGGCAGGACGCCGGGCTGCGCATTGTGCGGCCGCAGCAGCGCAGGACCACGCTCGAAGCCGAAGGTTGGGTGCTGGGCCGTCCGGTGCCGGGCTTCGCGCTGGCCGGCTGCGTGCTGCGCGGCCTCGAGGCCGGGCACGACGGGCCGCCGATGCTGCAAGCGGTTTTCTCCGACGGCCTGACGCATGTCTCGGTCTTCGTCGAGGCGTTCAACCCCGGCCGCCACCGCTCCGAGATGCAGGCCAAGCTCGGGGCGACGAACACGACCATGCGCCGCCTTGGTGACCATTGGCTCACGGTGGTGGGTGACGTTCCGGCCGCCGCGTTGAACCGGTTTGCCGCGGCGCTCGAGCGGCGGCGATGAGCGTGTGGCAACGCACGCGCTTGTCGCCTTGTCGGGGTCCTGATTCGTTCTTGTCCGGCGTATCCCGTTTGCCCATCTCACACTCACTTCTTCGATGGTGGACCACCCCATGAATCCTTCGACCTCGGCTGTTGCCGTTCCGCCTTCATCCCTTGGGCTCGCCAGCCGGCGCTTCGTTGGCCGCTTGGTTGGCGTCACGCTGGCGCTGTTTGCCGCTGCGGGCGCGGTCGGTCTCGGTTCGGCGGTGCCTTCCGGGGTACGTGCGCAGACCGTGCAGTTGCCCGACTTCGCCGATCTCGCCGAGCGCATCAGCCCCATGGTGGTGAACATCCGCACCACCGAGCGTGGGCGATCGACCGCTGGATCGGAAGGCGACCCGAACGTCGAGGAGTTCTTCCGTCGCTTCGGCATCCCGTTGCCGGGTCGGCCCGACCCGCGGCGCGGCACGCCCCGCGGCGAGGAAGAGCCGACGCCGCAGCAGCGTGGCGTCGGCTCGGGCTTCGTGCTCTCGCCCGACGGCTTCATCATGACCAACGCCCACGTCGTCGAGGGCGCCGACGAGGTCATCGTCACCTTCACCGACAAGCGCGAGCTGAAGGCGCGTGTCGTCGGCACCGACCGGCGCACCGACGTTGCGGTGATCAAGGTCGAGGCCGCCGGCCTGCCTGCGGTGCGCATCGGCGACGTCAGCCGCCTGCGCGTGGGCGAGTGGGTCATGGCCATCGGCTCCCCCTTCGGCCTGGACAACACGGTCACCGCGGGCATCGTCAGCGCCAAGCAGCGCGACACCGGTGACTACTTGCCCTTCATCCAGACCGACGTTGCCATCAATCCGGGGAACTCGGGCGGGCCGCTGCTCAACCTGCGTGGCGAGGTGATCGGCATCAACTCGCAGATCTACAGCCGCAGCGGCGGCTTCATGGGCATCAGCTTCGCGATCCCCATCGACGAGGCAATGCGCGTGGCCGAGCAACTGCGCACCAACGGGCGTGTCGTCCGCGGCCGCATCGGCGTGCAGATCGCGCCGGTGACCAAGGAGGTGGCCGAGGCCATCGGCCTGGGCCAGCCACGCGGCGCCCTCGTGCAGAGTGTGGAGAAGGATGGGCCCGCCGACAAGGCCGGTGTCGAGGCCGGCGACATCATCCTTCGCGTCGACGGGCGGGCCGTCGAGAAGTCGGGCGACCTGCCTCGCATCATCGGCGGCACGAAGCCGGGCACGAAGAGCTCGCTGCAGGTCCACCGCCGCGGCAACACGCGCGACATCGTGATCACCGTGGCCGAGTTCGAGCCCGATCGCGCGGCCCGGCGGCCGGTCGCGGCTGCCGAGCCGGGCAATGCCGCGCCGCAGGTGGCCAAGAGCGTGCTCGGTCTCACCGTCTCGGACCTCAGCGACAACCAGAAGCGCGACCTTCGCGTGCGGGGCGGCGTGCGTGTCGACGCTGTCGAGGGGCCGGCGGCGCGCGCCGGTCTGCGCGAGGGCGACGTCATCCTCTCTGTCGACAACACCGAGGTGAGCGACACCAAGCAGTTCAGCGGCATCGTGAGCAAGGTCGAGCGCTCACGCGCTGTGAGCGTGCTCGTGCGTCGTGGCGAGTGGGTCAACTACATGGTGATCCGGCCGAGCCGCTGAGTACGGGGCGCCGTACGGGGACGAGTGGAGCGGGCGGTCGGGCGGCCCGCGAGGCCGTCACACCGGCGCCGCGTCCCGCCGCCAGGGCGCGCCTCATGTTGAGCGGCGCTACGGGTCTTTGCACATGGTGAGATACGCGGGGCCGCGCGGATGCACCAGATCGCCGCCAAGTCGTTCTCTAAGTTAGCGTTTGATCACTTCAAGTCGGCGCTTGTCAAGATTGCGTCGGGCCGGACCTAGAATTTCGGCCCAGATAGCTGAATTTGGGCTGCTTCTGGCCTCAAACGAGAGGCCCGGCGGTAGCGGCTACTGACATCGTCCGATCCTGTGGATAAGCTGTGTATGAATTCCCATGTCGGATCCCTGCAACGGCCGGAAATGTAGTGCTGGCGCGGGTTCCCGCGAGACCCTTTTGGATAGAATGAACGCCCAACAAGCAGTTGCCAAACGTTCTGTTGGAAGGCGCGTCACCCTCTTTGACGCGCCTTTTTTTTGGCCCCGAGGGCCGGCTGCAGAACCTCCGACTCCGATCCGCCGGCCGCTCATGCGTCGATGGGCCGCGTTCATCCGCATGAAGCACCGCGCGCCGCCGACGCACACTGAAATCAAGGCCGAGTGATCGAGCCTCGCGAGCCCGACACCGCCACACCGAGCCCGATGAACCTGATCCGCAACTTCTCCATCATTGCCCACATTGATCACGGCAAGAGCACGCTCGCCGACCGTCTCATCCAGCGCTGCGGCGGCCTCTCCGATCGGGAGATGGAGGAGCAGGTGCTCGATTCGATGGACATCGAGCGCGAGCGCGGCATCACCATCAAGGCGCAGACGGCGGCGCTGCAGTACACCGCGCGCGACGGCCGGATCTATCAGCTCAACCTGATCGACACCCCCGGCCATGTCGACTTCAGCTACGAGGTCAGCCGCTCGCTCAGCGCCTGCGAAGGCGCCCTTCTGGTGGTGGATGCCAGCCAAGGGGTCGAGGCGCAGACGGTGGCCAACTGCTACACCGCGCTGGACCTGGGCGTCGAGGTCGTGCCGGTGCTGAACAAGATGGACCTGCCGCAGGCCGACCCGGAGGGAGCCAAGCGCGAGATCGAGGACGTGATCGGCATTGACGCAACCGACGCCATCCCGTGCTCGGCCAAGACCGGCATGGGCATCGACGACATCCTGGAGGCCGTCATTCACCGCATGCCGGCGCCGCGCGGCAACCCTGACGGGCCGCCGCGGGCGATGATCATCGACAGCTGGTTCGACAACTACGTCGGCGTCGTCATGCTCGTGCGCGTGGTCGACGGCGTCCTGAAGAAGGGCGACCGCATCCGGCTGATGGCCACCAACACTGTCTATCCACTGGAGCAGATCGGCGTCTTCACGCCCAAGTCGCTGCCGCGCGAGGAGCTCAAGGCCGGCGAGGTCGGCTTCCTCATTGCCGGCATCAAGGAATTGCAGGCGGCCAAGGTCGGCGACACGATCACGCTCGAGAAGAAGCTGCCCAACAACGCCGGCCCGGCGAGCGAGCCGCTGCCCGGCTTCAAGGAGATCCAGCCGCAGGTCTTCGCCGGCCTCTACCCTACCGAAGCAAGCGAGTACGACTCGCTGCGCGACGCGCTCGAGAAGCTCAAGCTCAACGACTCCAGCCTGCGCTACGAGCCCGAGGTGAGCCAGGCGCTCGGCTTCGGCTTCCGATGCGGCTTCCTGGGCTTGCTGCACATGGAGATCGTGCAGGAGCGGCTGGAGCGCGAGTTCGATCAGGATCTCGTCACCACGGCGCCGAGCGTCGTGTACCAGGTCGAGCTCAACGACGGCACCGTGCTGCAGGTCGAGAACCCCAGCAAGATGCCCGACCTCGGCCGCATCCGCGAGATCCGCGAGCCGATCGTCACCGTGCAGCTGTACATGCCGCAGGACAGCGTCGGCCCGGTCATGACGCTGGCCAACCAGAAGCGTGGCGTGCAGCTGAACATGGCCTACCACGGCAAGCAGGTGCACCTCACCTACGAGCTGCCCCTGGCCGAGATCGTGCTCGACTTCTTCGACAAGCTGAAGAGCGTGTCGCGCGGCTACGCCAGCATGGACTACGAATTCAAGGAGTACCGCGCCGCCGACGTCGTCAAGGTCGACATCCTCATCAACGGCGACCGTGTCGACCCGCTTGCCATGATCGTGCACCGGGCGCAGAGCCAGCACCGCGGCCGCGAGGTGGCGGCCAAGATGCGCAAGCTCATCCCGCGCCAGATGTACGACGTGGCCATCCAGGCCTCCATCGGCGCCAACATCATCGCGCGCGAGGACGTGAAGGCGCTGCGCAAGAACGTGCTGGCAAAATGCTACGGGGGCGACATCACGCGCAAGAAGAAGCTGCTCGAGAAGCAGAAGGCGGGCAAGAGGCGGATGAAGCAGATCGGCACCGTCGAGGTGCCGCAGGAGGCGTTCCTCGCCATCCTCCAGGTCGAAGACTGAATCATCCACGCTCGCCGAGCAGGCCCAACCCCAGCATCCACCCATGATGAGCTCACTCACCGGCGCGCTGTACGGCGCCCTCGTGGTCTACCTCGGCGGCTGGTTCGTCGGCGCCTGGACCGGCAACTTCTCCTTGCTGCTGTTCATCCTGACCTCGGTCACGCTGGCCTACTGGCTGGCCGAACGCTTTCACTTCCGGCCGGCCCGCTTGGCCGCCGCAGCCCGCCTCGAACAGCAGGACGCCGGCCGCCGCGCCGAACTGGCCCGGCTCGGCATCGAGAAGGTCGACGGCGACGTGCAGGAGGCCAAGCACAAGCTGCTCATGCAGCCCTGGTGGCTGGACTGGACCGCCGGCCTCTTCCCGGTGATCCTCATCGTCTTCCTGCTGCGCTCGTTTCTCTTCGAGCCCTTCAAGATCCCGTCGGGCTCGATGGTTCCGACGCTGGCGGTGGGCGACCTCATCCTGGTCAACAAGTACCACTACGGCATCCGCCTGCCGGTCATCAACAAGAAGATCGTCGACAACAACCCAGTCAAGCGCGGCGACGTCGTCGTCTTCCGCTACCCACCCGAGCCCTGGGTCGACTACATCAAGCGCGTGGTTGCGATCCCCGGCGACGAGGTCGCCTACATCGACCAGAAGCTCTCGATCAACGGCCAGCCGGTGCCCACGGTGTCCAAGGGCGAGCACTACGACGACGAGAGCCTGAGCTACGCTCCCCAGTTCACCGAGAAGCTGGGCGAGGTCGAACACATGGTCCGCGTCGACCCCAAGCGCCCGGGCGGCTACGGACCTTTCCCGAAGCGGTTTCCGTTCGCCGAGAACTGCCGCTACACGCCCGAGGGCGTCACCTGCAAGGTGCCACCCGGCCACTACTTCGTGATGGGCGACAACCGCGACAATTCGATGGACTCACGGTTCTGGGGCTTCGTTCCCGATCAGAATCTCGTGGGCAGGGCATTCTTCGTCTGGATGAACTTCGGCAACCTGGCTCGCATCGGCGCCTTCCACTAGGCGCGGCGGCATCGAGCCGCACCACCCGAGCAGACTTGGAGACACCGTGGAGGCACGCGCGCAAGCCATGAAGCAACCGTCAAGCCATCTCCGCCGGCCCCTGGCGCCGCGCCGCGCCCAGCGCGGCCTCACGATGTTCGGCCTGCTCTTCTGGGCGATCGTGATCGGTTTCTTCGGCTACCTGCTGGTGCGCACGCTGCCCACCGTCAACGAGTACATGACCATTCAGCGCGCCGTGACCAAGATCGCCGCCACCAACCCGGCCACGGTGGCCGAGGCGCGCAACGCATTCGACCGCCAGCGCGACATCGAGTATTCGATCAGCTCGATCACCAGCAAGGACCTCTCGATCACCAAGGAAAACGACAAGGTGGTCATCAGCTTTGCCTACGACAAGGAAGTGCCGATCGCCGGCCCCGTCTTCCTGCTGATCAAGTACGAGGGGCGCTCGCAGGTCCAGACGCGCTGAGAGATGTCCGCCCACGTGTCGATCCTGCCGCCCCTGCTGGCCCTGCAGCGCCGGCTGGGCTACCAGTTCGGCAACGAGGGCCTGCTGCAGCGGGCGCTCACGCACCGCAGCTTCGGCGCTGGCCACAACGAGCGCCTCGAGTTCCTCGGCGACGCGGTGCTGAACCTGGCTGTCTCGCGCCTGCTGTTCGACCGCTTCGGCGACAGCGACGAGGGCGACCTGACGCGCGTGCGCGCCCACCTCGTGCGCGAAGACAGCCTGCATCGCGCCGCGCTGGCGCTCGGCCTGCCAGAGGTGCTGCGCCTGTCCGAAGGCGAGGCGAGGGGCGGCGGCGCGCTGCGCGCCTCCATCCTGGCCGACGCGCTCGAGGCGGTGATCGGCGCGGTCTTCCACGAGAGCGGCTACGAGGCGGCACTCGGCGTCGTGCAGCGCCTCTTTGGCGAGGTCATCCAGGCCACCGAGGCCGACAGCTGGAGCAAGGACGCCAAGACCGAGCTGCAGGAATGGCTGCAGGCGCGCCGCCTGCCGGTGCCCGGCTATCGCATCGCCGCCACGCGCGGCGAGAAGCACGCGCAGACCTTCGAGGTCGAATGCACGGTGCCCGATCTCGCGCTCACCGAGCGCGGCGAAGGCCGCTCGCGCCGCGCGGCCGAACAGGAGGCCGCGCGCCGCCTGCTGGCGGTCCTGAAGGCCAACGACAGCCCGGGCGGGCCGCTTCGCTCGTGACGGCGCCGGCGCGCGCCCGGCCCGCGAGGGTGGCAGCTCCCACGGCCACTCCCTCGGCTGCTTCCTGTTAGTGTCCACGATGGCCGAACCCACCGACGCCCCGCAGGCGCCCCCGTTACCCCAGCGCTGCGGCCACGTTGCGATCGTCGGGCGCCCCAACGTCGGAAAGAGCACCCTGCTCAACGCCCTCGTCGGCCAGAAGATCAGCATCACCTCGAAGAAGGCGCAGACGACGCGCCACCGCATCACCGGCGTGCGCACGCTGGGCGCGAGCCAGTTCGTCTTCGTCGACACGCCCGGCTTCCAGACACGCCTGCAGAAGGCCCTCAACCGCACGCTCAACCGCACCGTGCTCGCCACGCTTGGCGACGTGGACGTGGTGCTGTTCGTCTGCGAGGCCGGCCGCTTCATCCTCGACGACGCCAAGGTGCTGGGGCTGCTGCAGGACGCGTCGATGGTGGGCAAACCGGTGATCCTCGTCGCCAACAAGCTCGATGCCCTGGCGCGCCGGCAGGAGGCTCTGCCCTGGCTGCGGCAGATGCAGGAGCGGCACCCTTTCGCCGAGTTCGTGCCGATGTCGGCGCGCAAGGCCGGCGACATCGAGCGCCTCCTGGCGATCGTCGAGCCTTACCTGCCCGAGCAGCCTTGGCAGTTCGAGGCCGAGACGCTCACCGACCGCAGCGAGCGTTTCCTGGCCGGCGAGCTTGTGCGGGAGAAGCTCTTCCGCCTTACCGGCGACGAGCTGCCCTACACCTCCACGGTCGTCATCGAGAAGTTCGAGGACGAGGGCGCTGAAAGCGGCGGTGCGGACGCGGGGAGCCAGGCGGAGAGGGAAGGCCGAGAGGGTCGAGAGGGCCGCCCCGACGCGACCGGCTCGGTTGCCGTCCCCGGCCCGAGGCGAGTGCGCATCTCCGCCAGCATCGTCGTCGAGCGCGACGCCCACAAGGGCATGGTCATCGGCGAGGGCGGCGAGCGCCTCAAGCGCATCGGCAGCGAGGCGCGGCAGGAGCTCGAGAAGCTGCTCGAGGCGCGTGTCTTCCTCGAGCTGTGGGTCAAGGTGCGCTCCGGCTGGGCCGACGACGAGGCGCACCTGCGCAGCTACGGGTACGAGTGAGCCGGCGAGGCGACGGCGCGACCCGGCCCACGGACCCCATGCCCACCTCGCGCGCCACGCCGCCGCTGCAGGCATTCGTGCTGCACAGCTACGACTGGAGCGAGTCGAGCCTCATCGTCGATCTCTTCACGCGCGGCCAGGGCCGCGTCGTCGTGGTCGCCAAGGGGGCGAAGCGGCCGACCTCGAACTTCCGCCCCCTGCTGCTGCCGTTCCACCCGCTCACGGTGTGGCTCTCGCGCACCGCCGCCGACGGCGATGCCGAAGTGAAGAGCCTGCGTGCGGTGGAGTGGGGTGGCGGCGCGCCGTTGCCAGCGGCGGCGCTGATGTCGGGCTTCTACTTGAACGAGCTGCTGCTCAAGGGCCTGGCGCGGCAGGACCCGCATCCGCTGCTGTTCGATGCCTATGCCGAGACGCTGCGGGCCCTGGCGGGGGCAGGTGACGACTCCGCGCCGGCGCCCGCGCCGGCCGCGGTCGACACCGAGGCCGTGGCGCTGCGCGCCTTCGAGCTCGTCCTGCTGCGCGAGCTCGGCTGGCTGCCCGAGCTCGACGTGGTCACCGCCAGCGCCGAGCCGCTCGTGAGCGAGCGGCGCTACACGCTGGCGCCCGAGTCGGGCATGGTCGCCGACGGTCAAGGCATGCCCGGCGCCACCTGGGTCGGGCTGCAGGCGGCGTTGCAGCACGGCAGTGCCGCCGCGCTGCGCCAGGCCTGTGCCGGCCACGCGCAGGCGCTGCGCACCCCCCTGCGCAACCTCGTTCACTATCATCTCGCCACCGCGCAACTGCGCACGCGCCGCGTCGGCCTGCAGTTGCAGCGCCTTGCGGCCCCACCGCACGAACGATGAACCCGCTCATGGCCCCGGAGAGCACGCAAGCCGTCACCCGCGCTGGGCACGGCGCCACGGCGCTCTCGGTCAACGTCAACAAGGTCGCGCTGCTGCGCAACACCCGGCACCTCGGCATCCCGAGCGTGGTACGCGCAGCCACGCTGTCGCTGGAGGCTGGCGCCGACGGCATCACCGTGCACCCGCGCCCCGACGAGCGCCACATCCGTGCCCACGACGTGCACGACCTCGCCGCGCTGCTCAAGCAGTGGCCGCAGGCCGAGTACAACATCGAGGGCAACCCGTTCCACAACCTGATGGACTTCATCCGTGCCGTGCGCCCCCACCAGGCGACCTTCGTGCCCGACAGCGAAGGCCAGTTCACGAGCGACCATGGCTGGAACCTGGCGGCCGATGGTGCCCGCGTGCGGCCTCTCATCGACGAATGCCGCGCGCTCGGCGTGCGCGTGAGCCTCTTCATGGACGCCGACCCGGCCGCCATGCCGCTGGCGCGCGCGGTCGGTGCCGACCGCGTCGAGCTCTACACCGAGCCCTATGCCGCCGCGCACAGCACGGCCGGTCAGGCGCCACAGATCGACCGGTTCGCTGCGGCGGCTCGCGCCGCGGCTGCGGCCGGTCTCGGGGTGAACGCCGGCCACGACCTCAACCGCGACAACCTCGCCGACTTCCTGCACGCAGTGCCCGGCGTGCTCGAGGTCTCCATCGGCCATGCGCTCATCGCCGACGCGCTGGAGCTCGGCCTGCCCGAGACGGTGCGCGACTACCAGCGCGTCATCCGGCGCGCTGCGGCGCCGGCCTGAGGCCCGCGCCTCTCGAGGGCCAGGACCGCAGTGCGCCGCAGGCAGGCAACCGGGGGCGCGCGGTGATCTACGGCATCGGCACCGACATCTGCGACCTGCGCCGCATGGCGCAGACCCTGGCCCGCCGCGGCGACCGCTTCGCTGAGCGCGTGTTGGGCCCGGCCGAGCTGAAGGTGTTCCAGGCGCGCCGCGCCCGCCACCCGGCGCGCGGGCTGCGTTTCCTCGCCACCCGCTTCTCGGCCAAGGAGGCCTTTTCCAAGGCTATCGGCCTGGGCATCCGCACTCCAATGACCTGGTCGACCTGCGAGATCCTCAACGAGCCAAGCGGCAAGCCCGTCGTCCGCCTGTCCGGTGCGCTGGCCGGCTGGTTCGCCGAGCGCGCCCTCGTGGCCCATGTCAGCGTCACCGACGAGTCCGACTACGTGGCCGCCTTCGTCGTGGTCGAGGCCCGGCCGGCCCCGAGCGCGTGAGATCCGCCCCCAGCGCCGCAACCGATGAGCCCTGCCCCATGAACCCCACGCTCGAATCACACGCACCCGTGGTGCTCGACGTCGCCGGGCTCGCGCTCACGGCCGACGACCGCCGGCGCATCGCGCATCCGCTCACCGGCGGCCTCATCCTCTTCGCACGCAACTGGGAGAGCCGGCGCCAGCTCACCGAGCTGACGGCCGAGATCAAATCGCTCAGGCCCGACTGCCTGATCTGCGTCGACCACGAAGGCGGCCGCGTGCAGCGCTTCCGCACTGATGGCTTCACGGCCTTGCCACCGATGCGCGCACTGGGCGACCAGTGGATGCGCGACGCCATGGCTGCCACGGATGCCGCCACGGCGCTTGGCCACGTGCTGGCCGCCGAGCTGCGCGCCTGCGGCGTCGACCTGTCCTTCGCGCCCGTGCTCGACCTCGACCACGGCGGCAGCACCGTCATCGGCGATCGTGCCTTCCACCGCGACCCCCGGGTGGCGGCGCTGCTGGCCAAGAGCGTGGCGCACGGCATGCAACGCGCCGGCATGGCGCACTGCGGCAAGCACTACCCCGGCCACGGCTTCGTCAAGGCCGACAGCCACGTGGCCGTGCCGGTGGACCGCCGCAGCCTGAAAGTGCTTCTCGCCGACGATGCCGCCCCCTACGGCTGGCTCAGCTCGACGTTGACGGCGGTGATGCCGGCGCACGTGGTCTACCCCAAGGTCGACCACCGGCCGGCCGGCTTCTCCGAGCGCTGGCTGAAGGAGGTCCTGCGCGAGCGGCTGGGCTTCACCGGCGCCGTGTTCAGCGACGACCTGAGCATGGAAGGCGCCCGCCACCTGGATGGCGCCGCGCTCACCTTCACCGAAGCGGCGGCGCTGGCGCTGCAGGCTGGCTGCGACATGGTGCTGCTGTGCAACCAGTCGGTCGATGGCGGCGCGGCCGTGGACGGATTGCTCGAGGGCCTCGCCGCCGCCGCGGCCGAGGGCCGGTGGTCGCCCGACCCCGACAGCGAGGCGCGCAGGCAGGCGCTGCTGCCCACCGCACCGCCGCTGGCGTGGGACGCGCTGATGCACGACCCGGCCTACCAACACGCGCTCGAGCGCCTGCCCTGAGCGGCCCTGAGCGCGGGCGGACCCGCACATCAGGCCAGCCCAGATCACGGTGGTGCGGCCGGTGCCGGAAGACGGCGCCCGCCGCCCTGGATCAGTTCGCGGACTCGAAGGGCAGCTTGACCTGCGAGAGGTCCTTGCGCGTCTCGACGAGCACGAGCGGCCCCTCGTCGATGACCACGGGCGGCTTCGGCTCGCGCGGCACGTGCACCGGCTTCGGTTCGGCGGCCATGGCCGCCTGAACCGCCGCCACCTTCGCCGCATCGCTGCCCACCCACTCGAGGCCGGCGGCGCTGGCCACAGCCTGCAGGTCCGCGGCGGGGAGGTCGTAGCGCTCGATGCGGATCGGCTCGGCCGCCTGCGGCGGCCGCGGCGTGCGGGCCGGCTCGGCCCGCGAGTCGGCGGCCGAGGGCACTGCGCGGTCGCTGCTGCCGCTGCCCGCCATCACGCCCGTTGCATAACCCGCACCCAGGCCCAGACCGAGGCCCGCGCC
>JALHOU010000011.1 GCA_022842825.1 Rubrivivax sp. | reverse complement strand
GGCCGAGCGGCGCGCGCCGGCGCCGCGGTGCGGCCTGTCGCAGCGGCAACCCCGCTGCCGCCCATCGCCTACCCCGAAGCGCTGCCGGTCAGCGCCCGCCGTGCCGAGATCGCCAAGGCGCTGCGCGAGCATGCAGTGATCATCGTCAGCGGCGAGACGGGCTCGGGCAAGACGACGCAGCTGCCGAAGATCGCGCTCGAGCTCGGGCGCGGCCTCGGCGCGGGCGGGCGCGGCCTCATCGGCCACACGCAGCCGCGCCGCATCGCCGCCAGCAGCGTGGCCAAGCGCATTGCGGAGGAGCTGAACACGCCGCTCGGCGAAGTCGTCGGCTACAAGGTGCGCTTCCAGGACCGGCTGCTTCCCGGCGCGAGCGTGAAGGTGATGACCGACGGCATCCTGCTCGCCGAGACGCAGGGCGACCCGCTGCTCCTGGCCTACGACACACTCATCATCGACGAGGCGCACGAGCGAAGCCTCAACATCGACTTCCTGCTCGGCTACCTGCGCGAGATCCTGCCGCGCCGGCCCGACCTCAAGGTGGTGGTGACCTCGGCCACCATCGACGCCGAGCGCTTCTCGCGGCACTTCGCCTCGCCGCGCGGCCCGGCGCCGGTGATCGCGGTAAGCGGGCGCCTCTACCCGGTGGAGCAGCGCTGGCGGCCCTTCGAGGAGCGGCGCGACTTTGGTCTCGACGATGCCGTTGCCGAGGCGGTGGACGAGCTCTGGCGCGGCCCGGCCGACCGTGGCGACATCCTCGTCTTCCTGCCCGGCGAGCGCGAGATCCGAGACTGCGCCGACCACCTGCGGCGCCATCTGGCGCAGGCGACACGCGGCGGCGGCGGGGCAGTGAGCGGGCCGCTGCGCGGCGACGGGGCAGTGAGCGGGCCGCTGCGCGGCCCGGTGCCCGAGATCCTGCCGCTGTTCGCGCGCTTGTCGCAGGCCGAGCAGGACCGCGTGTTCAGCCCCGGCAGCGGTCGACGCATCGTGCTCGCCACCAACGTGGCCGAGACCTCGCTCACCGTGCCGGGCATCCGCTACGTCATCGACACCGGCCTGGCGCGCGTCAAGCGCTACAGCTTCCGCAACAAGGTCGAGCAGCTGCTGGTGGAGCCGATCAGCCAGGCGGCGGCCAACCAGCGCGCCGGCCGCTGCGGCCGCGTGGCCGACGGCGTGTGCATCCGCCTGTACGACGAGAAGGACTTCGCCGGACGACCGCGCTTCACCGACCCCGAGATCCTGCGCAGCTCGCTGGCCGGCGTCATCCTGCGCATGAAGTCGCTGCGCCTGGGGCGCGTGGAGGACTTTCCCTTCCTCGAGCCGCCGCCGGGCAAGGCCATCGCCGACGGCTATGCGCTGCTGGCCGAGCTGGGCGCCGTGGACGACGGCAACGAGCTCACGTCCATCGGCCAGGAGCTCGCGCGCCTGCCGCTGGACCCGCGCGTCGGCCGCATGATCCTGGAGGCGCGTGAGCGCCAGTCGCTCACCGAGGTGCTCGTCATCGCTGCCGCGCTGAGCGTGCAGGACGTGCGCGACCGTCCGGTCGAGCAGCAGCAGGCGGCCGACCAGAAGCACAAGCCCTTCGACGACGAGAAGAGCGAGTTCATGGGCACCCTGGCGCTGTGGAAGTGGATCGAGGCCGGACGCGGCGTGCATGGCCACGCCGGCCCCGGCGAGCAGGCGCAGCGCGTCGACCAGCACAAGCTCAGCCACCGGCAGCAGGAGCAGCGCCTGCGCGAGCACTTCATCAGCCCCCGGCGCGTGCGCGAGTGGCGCGACATCCACGCCCAGTTGCACACAGTCGTGGCCGAGCACGGCTGGCGACTGAACGGCGCGCCGGCCACCTACGAGCAGGTGCACCTGGCGCTGCTGGCCGGCCTGCTGGGCAACATCGGCCTGAAGGCCGACGACGACGACTGGTACCTGGGCGCGCGCGGCATCAAGTTCTGGCGCCACCCGGGCGCCAACCTGGCGAAGAAGCCCGGGCGCTGGATTGTTACGGCCGAGCTGGTGGAGACGACGCGGCTCTTCGGCCGCGGCATCGCGGCCATCGAGCCGCAGTGGATCCCCCCCCTCGCGGGCCAGCTGCTGAAGAAGCAGCTGCTCGAGCCGCATTGGGAGAAGAGGGCCGGTGAGGTGGTGGCGCTGGAGCGGGCCACGCTGTACGGCATCGTGGTCTACAACAACCGGCGCGTGAACTATGCGCTGGTGGACCCGGCCGGCGCGCGCGAGATCTTCATCCGCGAGGCGCTGGTGGCCTCGCTCGCCGAGCCCGACGCCTGGGACGTGAAGCATCCGTTCATGGCCCACAACCGGCGCCTGCTGCGTGAGGTGCAGGAACTGGAACACAAGGCGCGCCGCCAGGACGTGCTCGTGGACGAGGGCCTCATCCACGCCTACTACGACGCCCAGCTGCCGGCCGAGGTGAACGGCGGCGCGAGCTTCGAGCGCTGGTACCGCGAGGGGCTCAAGCGCGAGCCGAAACTGCTGCAACTCACGCGCGAGGAGCTGATGCGGCACGAGGCGGCCGGCATCACCACCGAGACGTACCCGAAGCAGATCCGCCTGGGCGGCATCGATTGCGCCGCCACCTACCTGCACGAGCCGGGCGATGCGCGCGACGGCCTCACCGTCACCGTGCCGATCTATGCCCTGAACCAGGTGAGCGAGGAGCGCTGCGAGTGGCTCGTGCCCGGCATGCTGGCCGCCAAGGTGCAGGCGCTGGCGAAGAGCCTGCACCAGCGGCCGCGCTCGCGACTCGTGCCGTTGCCCGAGTTCGCGCAGTCGTTCTGCGACGAGGTGCCCTTCGCGTTGGGTGGCCTCGTCGATGCGCTGCTGAAGGTCGTGCGCGAGCGCACGCAACTGCCCGTTCAACGCGCAGACTTCAAGGCCGAGCTGCTCAGCCCGCATCTGTTCGTGAACTTCGTCGTCGTCGACGAGCATGGGCGTCAGCTCGGCATGGGCCGTGACCTCGCGGCCTTGAAGGCGCAGTGGGGCCCGCGGGCGCGAAGCGCCTTCCAGGCGCTGGCCGCCTTGCGGACCGCGGTTCCCGCGGGCGCTGTGGCGGCTGCGCCGGGTTCGCGGCCGGGGGCCTCGCTGCAGGCCGAACCGGGTGGGGGCGATGGCCCGTTCGCCTGCACTTCACATGCCGAGCGACGTGCAGACGGGCGGGTAGCGCCGGCGCGCTTGGCCGCCGCGGCGCACGGGCCGCCGCTGGCGACGTCGCGGGAACTCGGGCGCCACACGGCGTGGACCTTCGGTGAACTGCCCGAGCTGATGGAGGTGAAGCGCGGCAGCCAGGTCATGGTGGGCTTCCCGGCGCTGGTGGACCTGGGCGACGCGGTGACAGTGGAGGTCTTCGACGAGCCCGAGGTGGCCGCGCGGCGGCACCGCGCGGGGCTTCGGCGACTCTTCGCGCTGCAATTGCGCGAGCCGCTCAAGTACCTGGAGAAGAACCTTCCCGGGCTGGCGGCCATGGCGGGCCAGTACATGGCCTTGGGCACGCTCGAGGAGTTGCGGGCGCAGATCGTCGACGTGGCGCTGGAGCGGGCCTTTCTGGGCGACCCGCTGCCGACCGACGAGCCGGCGTTCAAGACCCGCTTGGAGGATGGTCGATCTCGGCTCAACCTCATCGCCCAGGAGGTGGCGCGGCAGGCCGCCGTGGTGCTCGCCGAGCACGCGGCTGCGGCGCGCAAGCTGCGCGACAGCAAGCCCGGCCGTGAGGTGGCCGAGGATGTCGCGGCGCAGCTGCTGCGCCTGGTCGGGAAGCGGTTCCTGGCTGACACACCTTGGGCGCAGCTGCAGCACCTGCCGCGGTACCTGCGGGCCGTGGTGCTGCGGCTGGACAAGCTGCGTGCCGACCCGGCGCGAGACGCCGCGCGACTGGCCGAGCTGCGGCCTCTCGAACAGCGGTGGCTGCGCCGGCAAGCCGAGTTGCGCGGCGCGCCGCATGCGCGGCTGGCGGAATACCGCTGGCTTCTGGAGGAGTTGAGGGTCAGTCTCTTCTCGCAGGAGCTGCGCACACCACAACCGGTGAGCACCAAGCGGTTGGAGAAGGTCTGGGCGCAGATCGAAGGTTGAGGTCGTGGCGGGAGACCCCGGGATCCGATCGGGGGGCTTGATATATCGCAAATGACAATGATTCGTAGTTCCGATATGATGGTCCCACTCCTCCTCACCACCGGCCCTGTGCCGCCGCCCATGAAAGTCCTTGCCTCCCTGAAGCCCCTGGCCCTGGCCACCGTCGTGACCGCCGCGGCCTGGGTGCCCGCCGTTGCCCAGGAACGGGTGCTGAATCTCTACTCCGCCCGCCACTACCAGACCGACGAGGCGCTGTACGCCAATTTCACCAAGGCCACCGGCATCCGCATCCAACGCGTCGAGGCCGACGATGCCGGCATCCTCGCCCGCCTCAAGGCAGAAGGCGCGGCGAGCCCGGCCGACGTGATCCTGTTGGTCGATGCGGCGCGGCTCTGGCGCGGCGAGCAGGAGGGCCTCTTCCAGCCCGTGAAGTCGGGCGTGCTCGACAAGCGCATCCCGCCGCAACTGCGCGGAGCCGACGCGGGCCAGGGCCCGCAATGGGTGGGCGTCTCCACGCGCGCCCGCGTCATCGTCTACGACAAGGCCAGCCTCAAGCCGGCGGACGTCGACAGCTACGACAAGCTCGCGACGCCCGCGCTAAAGGGCAAGATCTGCATCCGCTCGGGCTCGCACCCGTACAACCTCAGCCTGTTCGGCTCCGTCCTCGAGCGCCAGGGCGCGGCGCGCACCGAAGCGTGGCTCAAGGGCGTGGCCGACAACCTGGCGCGCGCACCCAAGGGCGGCGACACCGACCAGATCCGATCCGTCGCCGCGGGCGAGTGCGCGGTGGCGGTGACCAACACCTATTACTTCGCGCGCCTGCTGCGCAGCACGACGGCCGCCGACCGCGACCTGGTGGCCAAGGTCGGCGTCGTCTTCCCGGACCAGGCCGGAGCCGGCACGCATGTCAACATCTCCGGGGCTGCCGTGGCGCGAAACGCAAAGAACCGCGACGCGGCCGTCGCCTTTCTCGAGTACCTGAGCAGCGACGACGCACAGCGTCTGCTGGCCGACGGCAACAACGAGTACCCTGCCGTGCCGGGCGTGCAGACCGACAACCCGGCCCTCATTGCCCTGGGCAAGTTCAAGGCCGAGACGGTACCGATCGCCAAGGTCGGCGCCGCCACGGCCCAGGTGCAGCAGATGCTGGACCGGGTGGGCTTCAAGTAGCCCACCGATCGCACCACGTGCGCGCCGCGCGTGGACGGGTAGGCACTGTCGCGCTCTTTGCAGGCCCGACCTGCCGGGACACCGGACCATCGGCGAGGGGCGGCACCTAGAATCCGCGCCTGTCTGCGTGGCGCCAGTTGCGCCGGCCGCGTCATGCGGAGGGTGTCAACGCGCGGTTTGGGCGTCGTGCCTGCCGGAGGTGCGGGTTTGGTTGCGAGTGATCAAGGGCTGCGAGCCTGGCTGCCTCTCCTGGCCTGCGCGCTCCCCTGGGTCTGTTCGGCGCAGGCGCTGCGACCGGCCGCGCCGCCAGCCAGCGCAGCAACACCCGCCGCCGTGCATGCGGCAGGCGGTGCGGCCTCGGGGTCGGCCATGGAACGGGCGCAACGCGCCGCCGACAGCCCCATGCGCGCCATTCTCGAAGCGGCCAGACTGCGGCGGCGCGTCGAAGCCGAGTCGCCCGGCGAGCTCGACGCCGGCGCACGCCGCGCCAACGTGCCACGCGCCATGGCGGCCGGCGTCGACGACTCGCCCGTGATCACGATCCGCACCTTGGGCGGTGAGTCGTTGCCCGTGGCGCCCGCCCGCAGCAACGCGCTGGCACCCGCCTCGCTGGCGCCGCTGCGCAGCGCGTCGGCGTTGGCTCTGCCGCCCGAGTTGCCGCGCCTGTTGCCCTGGCCTGCCGCCGCCGCAGCGGCGTTGCGGCCACCCGAACTCGTCCAGATGGTCGAACCGGAAATGACGCCGCGGTTGCAGGAGCTTCTCCTGCGGCCTGACGTGGCAGTGGAGTTCACCATCCAGCCCGACGGCCGCGTGAGCGGTGTGCAGGTGCTTCCGCCGGTGCCTCGTGCGCTGGTGCCGGTCATCGCTCAGGCCGTGGAACAGTGGCGCTATGCGCCCTTGCCGGCACCGCGCCTGCACCGCGTGCAGCTCGTCTTCAAGACGGGCACGAACTAGGCACCGGCCGGGCGGCTCCGCCGTCGCGGCGGCGCTCAGGGCAGGAAGATGCGAAGCGCGCGGTCCATGCCGCCCTCGCTGATCGACAGCATGGCGCGGTCGCGCACCGCCGGCTTCGAGTGGTAGGCGATCGAGAGGCCAGCCACGCTCATCATCGGCAGGTCGTTGGCGCCGTCGCCCACGGCGATGGCCTGCGCGGGCGAGATGCCCATGAGTTCGCACACCTCGAGCAGCACGCGCTTCTTCTCGGCGCCGTCGACGATCTCGCCCCAGGGCCGCTCCAGCAGCAGACCGGTGAGCTTGCCGTCCACCACCTCCAGCATGTTGGCACGCGCGAAGTCCAGGCCCAGCCGAGCGCGCACGCGCTCGCTGAAGTAGGTGAAGCCGCCCGAGATGAGCAGCGTCTTCAGCCCCGCCGCCTGGCAGGCGCGCACGAAGGCCTCGACGCCCGGGTTCAGGCGCAAGCGCCGGGAGTAGACCTCCTCCAGCGCGCTCACCGGCACGTCGCGCAGCAGCGCCAGGCGGCGGCGCAGGCTGTGCTTGTAGTCGGTGATCTCGCCGCGCATGGCGGCCTCGGTGATGGCGGCCACCTCGGCCCGGCGGCCGGCGACGTCGGCAATCTCGTCCACGCACTCGATGCTGATGAGCGTCGAGTCCATGTCGAAGGCGACGAGCTTGAAGTCGGCCAGGCGCAGTGGCACCGAGAAGCCGCGCGCGAAGAGCCCGGGCTCGATCTCGCGTTCGCGCGGGCTCGTCATGCCGGTGCCCGCGCGGCGGCTTTCGGCGTGCCGAGCGAGCGCAGCAGGTCGCGCATGAACTGTGCGCGCTCCGATGGCGCCGCGATCTCGCGCTCGATGCGCAGCTTGTCGTTGCCGGCGAGCTTGATGGCGCGGTTCTTCTGCACGAGCTCGATGATGCGCATGGCGTCGATCGGCGGGTTGGGGCGGAAGCTCACGCTCATGAGCTTGGGGCCGGCGTCGATCTTGGCCACGCCATAGGGCTTGGCCAGCACGCGCAGGCGGTGCGTGTCGAAGAGCGTCTGGCCCTGCGCGGGCAGGCGGCCGAAGCGGTCGGTGATCTCCTCCAGCAGCGCGTCGATGCGGTCGGTGTGGTCCGCCGTGGCCAGGCGCTTGTACAGCGACAGGCGCTGGTGCACGTCGCCGCAGTAGGCATCGGGCAGCAGTGCCGGTGCGTGCAGGTTGACCTCGGTGGTGCCGGCCAGGCCACCGAGCGGCGAGAGCAGGTCGGGCTCGTGGCCGGCCCGCAATGCACGCACGGCCTCGGAGAGCATGTCGTTGTAGAGCTGGAAGCCGACCTCCATCATGTTGCCGCTCTGCTGCTCGCCCAGCACCTCGCCGGCGCCGCGGATCTCGAGGTCGTGCATGGCGAGGTAGAAGCCGCTGCCGAGCTCCTCCATCTGCTGGATGGCCTCCAGCCGCTGCGCCGCCTGCTTCGTGAGCCCCTCCTTGTCGGGCACGAGCAGGTAGGCATAGGCCTGGTGGTGGCTGCGACCCACGCGCCCGCGCAGCTGGTGCAGCTGCGCGAGGCCGAACTTGTCGGCCCGGCTGATGACGATCGTGTTGGCGGTGGGCACGTCGATGCCGGTCTCGATGATGGTCGAGCACAAGAGCACGTTGTGGCGCTGGGCGACGAAGTCGCGCATCACCGATTCCAGCTCGCGCTCGGGCATCTGGCCGTGCGCCACGGCGATGCGCGCCTCGGGCACGAGCTCGGCCAGGCGCTCGCGGCGGTTCTGGATGGTCTCGACCTCGTTGTGCAGGAAGTAGACCTGGCCGCCGCGCTTCAACTCGCGCAGCACGGCCTCGCGGATGATGCTCGAGCCCTCGTTCTGCACGAAGGTCTTGATGGCCAGACGCCGCTGCGGCGCGGTGGCGATGACCGAGAGGTCGCGCAGGCCTTCGAGCGCCATGCCGAGCGTGCGCGGAATGGGCGTGGCGGTGAGCGTGAGCACGTCGACCTCGGCGCGCAGCGCCTTCATCGCCTCCTTGTGGCGCACGCCGAAGCGGTGCTCCTCGTCGACGATGAGCAGGCCCAGGCGCGCGAACTTCACGTCCGAGGCCAGGAGCTTGTGCGTGCCGATGACGATGTCGATGGTGCCGGCGGCGATGCCCTCCAGCGCCGCCTTCACTTCCTTGCCGGTGCGGAAGCGCGACAGCTCCGCCACCTTCACCGGCCACTTTCCGAAGCGGTCCACCAGCGTCTGGTAGTGCTGCTCGGCCAGCAGCGTCGTCGGCGCGAGGAAGGCCACCTGCTTGCCGCCGTGCACGGCCACGAAGGCGGCGCGCAGCGCCACCTCGGTCTTGCCGAAGCCGACGTCGCCGCAGACGAGGCGGTCCATCGGCTTCGGCGAGATCATGTCCTGGATGACGGCGTGGATGGCGGCGCGCTGGTCGGCCGTCTCCTCGAAGCCGAAGCTCGCGGCGAAGGCCTCGTAGTCGTGGCCGGAGAAGCGGTGCGCGAAGCCGTCGCGCGCGGCGCGCTGGGCGTAGAGGTTGAGCAGCTCGGCAGCAGTGTCTCGAACCTGCTCGGCGGCCTTCCTGCGCGCCTTCTCCCATTGTCCGGATCCGAGCTTGTGCAGCGGTGCCTCTTCGGCGCTGACGCCCGTGTAGCGGCTGATGAGGTGGAGCTGAGAGACGGGCACGTACAGCGTCGCCTTCTCGGCGTACTCGAGGTGCAGGAACTCGCTCGTCCCCTCGCCGAGGTCGATGTTCTTCAACCCCTGGTAGCGGCCGATGCCGTGGTTGGCATGCACGACCGGGTCGCCGACCTTGAGCTCGGAGAGGTCCTTGATGAGCGCATCGACGCTGGAGACCTGCTCCTGCTTGCGCCGACGCCGCGCCTGCGGAGCGCTGGCGAAAAGCTCGGTCTCGGTGAGGAACTGCAGCGAGAGCGGCGCGGTCCCTTCTTCCGCCTCGTGCCAGTGGAAGCCCTGCGCGAGCGGGGCCGCGACGATGGCCACCTTCTCTTCGCCGGCCCCGAACTCGGCCAGGCTCGCGACGCTCGGCACCTCGATGCCGTGGTCGCGCAGCAGTTCCAGCAGGCTCTCGCGCCGGCCCTCGCTCTCGGCCATCAAGAGAACCCGGCTCGTCGTCCGCCCGAGGTGGTGCTCCAGTGCGGCCAGCGGCTCGGGTGCGCCGCGGTCGATGCTCACGTCGGGCAGCGGGCGGCACCACGGCAGCGGCTCGTCGCCGCGCAGCGCGAGCGTGGCATGCGGCTGGGTGGCGGTGAAGAAGTCCTCGATGCGCAGGAAGAGGTCTTCCGGCGGCAGCAGCGGCCGCTCGCGGTCGTGCTGCAAGAAGCGGTGCCGCTCGCGGGTGTCGGCCCAGTAGCGCTGCAGCGCGGCGTCGATCTCGCCGTGCAGGACGACGGGCGCCTCGACGCCGACGTAGTCGAAGAGGGTCGCCGTCTGTTCGAAGAACAGCGGCAGGTAGTACTCGATGCCGCCGGTGGCGATGCCGCTGCCGATGTCCTTGTAGATGCGCGCCTTGGTCGGGTCGCCTTCCATGCGCTCGCGCCAGCGCGCGCGGAAGGCGGTGCGCGCCGCCTCGTCCATCGGGAACTCGCGCCCGGGCAGCAGGCGCACCTCGGGCACGGGGTAGAGGCTGCGCTGGGTGTCGGGGTCGAAGGTGCGGATGGAGTCGACCTCGTCGCCGAAGAGGTCGACGCGATAGGGCACGAGCGAGCCCATCGGAAAGAGGTCGATGAGGCCGCCACGCACGGCGTACTCGCCCGGGCCGACGACCTGGCTCACGTGCTCGTAGCCGGCGAGCGTGAGCTGCGCCTTCAGCCGCGCCTCGTCGAGCCGGCTCTTCTGGCGGAAGTGGAAGGTCGTGCCGGCCAGGAACGACGGTGGCGCAAGACGCGTGAGCGCCGTCGTCGCCGGCACGAGCACGACGTCGACCTCGCGCTGCTGGATGCGCCACAGCGTGGCCAGACGCTCGGAGATCAGGTCCTGGTGCGGACTGAAGGTGTCGTACGGAAGCGTTTCCCAGTCTGGGAACTGCGCGATCGCCAGTCCCGGTGCGAAGAAGGGCAGCTCGTCGGCCAGCCGCTGCGCGTCGGCGGCCTCGGCGGTGAAGACGACGATGGCGCTGCCGCCCTGCGCGCGCGCGGTGGCGCGTGTACGGGCCAGTTCGGCGAGCCACAGGGCATCGGCCGAGCCCAGGGGGCGAGCAAGCGTGTGGCGCCGGCCGGGCGCGAGCGTGGGAAGCAGCATCAGAAAAGACAAGCGCCCCGGCGCGAAGCACGGCGGGGCGTGACGGGGCTGGATTCTAGAATCGACGCCAATGCCTGGATCGCCTTCACGCTGTTTCGCGCTGGTGCCATGCGCCGGCATCGGCGAGCGTGCGCAGGCCGGTGGGCCGAAGCAGTATGCCGTCGTGGCTGGGCGCAGCGTCGTGGCGCACACGCTCGCCGCGCTCACTGCCGTTCGCGGCCTTGAGGCCATGCTCGTGGTGCTGGCCCCGGAGGACCGCCAGTTCGAGCGGCATGCGCCCGCCTTCCAGGGCGCGCGCGCCTGGGTGGCGCGCTGCGGTGGCGCGACGCGGGCCGCCTCGGTGGGACACGGGCTGGACGAGTTGCGCCGCCGCGGTGCCGGCGAGCACGACTGGGTGCTGGTTCACGACGCCGCGCGTTGCCTGCTGCGGCCCGCCTGGGTGGAGTCGCTGATGGCGGCGTGCCGTGACGACGAGGTGGGCGGTTTGCTGGCGCTGCCGCTGGCCGACACTCTCAAGGAGTCGATCGCCGGTCCGGCCGGCGTGCGGGTGGCGCACACCGTGCCGCGCGCCGGCAAGTGGCTCGCGCAGACGCCTCAGATGTTCCGCCTCGGCCTGCTGCGGCGCGCCCTGGAGGCCGCGGGCACGGGCGTGAGCGACGAGTCCAGTGCCGTCGAGGCCCTGCACCTCGCACCGAGGCTCGTGCGCGGCGACATCGAGAACCTGAAGCTCACCTGGCCCGCCGACTTCGCGCTGGCCGAACGCCTGCTGGAGACGCGCCGATGACCGACCCGTTCGACCCGCGCGAGCTGCGCATCGGCGAGGGCTGGGATGTGCATGCGCTCGTCGCGGGGCGGCCGCTTCTGCTTGGCGGTGTCGTCGTGCCGCACACGCATGGCCTGCTCGGGCACTCCGATGCCGACGCGCTGCTGCACGCCATCACCGACGCGCTGCTGGGCGCCGCCGGCCTCGGCGACATCGGCGGCCTCTTCCCGGACACTGATGGCGCCCATGCCGGCGCCGACTCCGCCGTGCTGCTGGCGCGCGCCCATGAACGCGTGCAGGCGCAGGGCTGGAACGTGGTCAACGTGGACAGCACCATCGTCGCGCAGGCGCCGAAGATGGCGCCGCACATCCCGGCCATGCGCGCGCGCATCGCCGGCGTGCTCGGCCTGCCAACCGAGCGTGTGAACGTGAAGGCCAAGACGGCCGAGAAGATGGGCCCGGTGGGAGAGGGGCGTGCCATCGAGGCGCGAGCCGTCTGCCTGCTTTGCCGCCGCCCAGCCGCCTAGACTTCTCCTAGACCTTGCTCGAAGGCGCACCCGCCTTCGTGTCGGCCCATGCGAAGTTGCTGTCGCCCATGAGGGTGCTGGGCGTTCCGCCGCTGCCACCGTTGCGGTCGCCGCGCCCGCTCTTGCCTGATCCCGTCCGGCCCGACTGCACGCGCTTGAGCCGGATGTGCGCGATGAGGCCACCCTCGGGCGCGTTGGCCAGCTCGAGACTGCCGCCCATGCGGGCGACCGCCTTCTCGACGATGGCCAGGCCGAGGCCGGCGCCGGTGGCGGCCGTGCGCGCCGTGTCGCCCCGGAAGAACGGCGTTGTCAGCTGCGCGAGCTTCTCGGGCGCGACGCCGGGGCCGTGGTCGCGCACGCTCACGATGAGCCAGGGCCCGGCCTTCACGTGCCACACGTCGACCTCGGCCACGCCGGTGTAGGTGCCCTTGCCGTAGCGGCGTGCGTTCTCGAACAGGTTCAGGAAGACACGGCCCAGTTCGGTCTCGTCGGCCACCACCTGCAGATCGGGTGCCAGGCGCGACTGGATGCGGATCTGCGTCGGGTCGCGAAAGCGCGTGGCCTCGGTTTCGACGAGCTTGCTCACGTTGACCGGGCTCATCTTGGTCTCGCCCGGACGCGCGTAGTCCATGAACTTGTCGATGATGGCGTCGAGCTGGTCGATGTCGCTGGCCATGTGGCGCCGCGCGTCCTCGTCGCTGACGCTCATCTCGGCCTCCAGGCGCAGGCGTGCCAGCGGCGTGCGCAGGTCGTGGCTGATGCCGGCCAGCATCACCGCGCGGTCCTCCTCCACGCGGGCCAGCTCGCGCGCCATGCGGTTGAAACCGCGGTTGACTTCGCGGATCTCGCTCGTGAGCGTGTTTTCGTCCAGCCTCGAATCGAGATCGCCCTCGCGGATGCGGCTGGCCGCGAACGAGAGCTGCTTGAGCGGCCGGTTGATCAGGCTCGCGATGGCCACCGAACCGACCAGGGTCGCGAGCACGGCGATGCCGATCCACGCGAACCAGGTGCTGCCGGCCACCGAGGCCGGGTTGGTGGCGTCGGCCTGCAGCCAGTACAGGTCCTGTTCGATCGAAAAGCCCACCCACAGGCCGCTCTGATTGTTGACGGCACGCGCCACCACGGTGTCGGGGCCAAGCACGCGTTTGAGTTCCGAAGCCAGGCGGCGCGAGAAGCGGTCGGTCTCGAACGACAGCCACTTGTCGCCCGGCTCGCGCGGCGTGACGCGGATGGCGCTCGGGCTCGCCATGCTCTTGAGCAGGGTGACGCGGTTGATGCCGTCGGCGGGTATGAGCGCGGCCCGCGCCAGGCTGACCAGGCCCGCGGTCTGCTGCGCCTGCTGCACCGCTCGCGGCTCCAGCTCCAGCGCGTGCAGCGTGTACACCCACGAATACACCCCGCCCGCCAGCAGCAGGGCTAGCAGGAAGAACGTGCGCCAGAAGAGGCTGAACCCGACCGAGGGGTTGGCCACCGTGTCAGCTCGAAGGTGTCAGGGTATCCAGCCGGCGCTGGCCGCAGCCTCGACCGGGTCGGGCTGCGGACGGCACTCGCCGGGCGATGCAGCGGCCCCGATGGGGCCATGGGAGAAGGCGCCAAACGCGCTTCGCGGCGGATTCACTCAGTTGGCGCCATCGGGCACGAAGACATAGCCCACGCCCCAGACGGTCTGGATGTAGCGTGGCTGGGCGGGGTCGGGTTCGATCATCTTGCGCAGCCTCGAGATCTGCACGTCCAGACTGCGGTCGAAGGGCTCGAACTCGCGGCCGCGCGCCAGCTGCGCCAGCTTGTCGCGCGAGAGTGGCTGGCGCGGGTGGCGCACGAGGGCCTTCAGCATCGAGAACTCGCCCGTGGTGAGGGAGATCTGCTCGCCGTTCTTGGACAGACGGCGCAGAGACAGATCGAACTCGAAGGGGCCGAACGTGACGGTCTGCGCCTCCTTCGACGGCGCCCCGGGCGCCTCGGGCGCGGGCCGGCGGCGCAGCACGGCATGGATGCGCGCCAGCAATTCGCGCGGGTTGAACGGCTTGGGCAGGTAGTCGTCGGCGCCGACCTCGAGGCCGACAATACGGTCCACGTCCTCGACCTTGGCGGTGAGCATGATGATCGGGGTCTGGTCGTTGGCGGCGCGCAGGCGTCGGCAGATCGACAGGCCGTCCTCGCCGGGCAACATGAGGTCGAGCACGATCAGGTCGAGCGTCTCGCGGGTGAGCAGGCGGTTGAGCGCCTTGGCGTCTTCGGCGAGAAGGACATCGAAGCCCTCCTGTGACAGGTAGCGCCTGAGCAGGTCGCGGATCCTCGCATCATCATCGACGACGACGATGCGGTCCGGGCGGGCGTTGGCAGGGGTGCTCATGGGCGACTCCGTATTTGTAACAGCGGCATTGTGGGCCGCGTCACACCGGCATTTCGCAGGCCAAGGACCATCTGTTACAAGTATTGCGCACTCGTGCGCAGCGCGGCGGGTGGTGTCAACGGCCATGCTCGTCCGTGCGTCCACACCCCGCGGCGGCAGGTCGCCGCGATCAACCGAAGACATTCAACGATGACGCTTCCCGTTCGCCCGATCACCCGCCCTGTCACTCTCGCGATGGGCCGCCCGGGCCACGACCGCGTGCTTCGAAACTTCGGCGCCGCGATGGTTGCGGCCATTGCCGTGTCGGGGCACGCCGCGGCGCAGACGCAGGCGCCGGTACCACCGCAGACGACCAACGTGGTCTCGCTGAGCGCGACGGCGACGATGGAGCTGACGATGGACTGGCTGACGGTGGTCTTCAACACCAGCCGCGAGGGCACCGACGCCGCAGCGGTGCAGGGCCAGCTCCGGCAGGCGCTGGACACCGCGCTGGTCGAGGCGCGCAAGGTGGCCAAGCCCGGCGAGGTGCTGGTGCGCACCGGTGGCTTCACACTTCACCCGCGCCACGGCCAGAAGGGCGGCATCGTCGGCTGGCAAGGCTACGCCGAACTGGTGCTCGAGGGCCGTGACACCGCCGCCATCGCCCAGTCGATGGGCCGTATCCAGACGCTCACCATCGGCCGCGTCGGCTGGTCGCTCTCGCGCGAGGCGCGCGTGAAAGTCGAAAGCGAGGTCACGGCGCAGGCCATCGCGCGTTTTCGCAGCCGCGCCGACGAGGTGGCGCGGCAGTTCGGCATGTCGGGGTACACGGTCCGAGAGGTGGCTGTAAGCGGCAACGAAGCCGGCGGTGCGCCGCCTGTGATGATGATGCGCGCCCAGGCGGCGCGCGGCGGCGCCGACGAAGCGCTGCCGGTCGAGGCCGGCAAGGCGCAGGTGACGGCCACGGTGAGCGGGACGGTGCAGCTGCGCTAGACGGCGGCGCCAAGCCGCTGCGAATGGCCCCGGCACGCAGCGGCGCAGGAGCCGGTGCGCCATCACCAAGATGTCAGCGCGCTCTCACAGAAGCCTCCGCCGGGCCTTTACTGCGCCGTCCAGCCGCCGTCCACCTGCCAAGCGACCCCGCGCACGTTGTCGGCCGGGGGTGAGCACAGGAACAGGCACAGGCCGGCCAGCTGCTCGGGCGTCGTGAACTGCAGCGAAGGCTGCTTCTCGGCGAGCAGGCGGCGCTTGGCCTCCTCGTTGTCGACACCGTCGGCCGCAGCGCGGGCGTCGACCTGCTTTTGCACCAGCGGCGTCAGCACCCAGCCCGGGCACACCGCGTTCACCGTCACGCCGGTGGTGGCGTTCTCCAGCGCCGCCACCTTGGTGAGGCCGACGACGCCGTGCTTGGCGGCAACATAGGCGCTCTTGGCCGCAGAGGCGACAAGGCCGTGCGCGGAGGCGATGTTGATGATGCGCCCCCAGTTGCGCGCGCGCATGCCGGGCAGCGCCATGCGCATGGCGTGGAAGGCCGAGCTCAGGTTGATGGCGATGATCGCGTCCCAGCGTTCCACCGGGAACTCGTGCACCGGCGCCACGTGCTGGATGCCGGCGTTGTTGACGAGGACGTCCAGGCGCCCGAACTCGCGCTCGCACGAGCGCACCATGTCCTCGATCTCGGCCGGCTTGCTCATGTCGGCAGCGTGATGGCGCGCGCCCGCGTCATGTTTGCGCACGGCGGCCAGTGCGCCGTCCACGTCGCCGAAGCCATTGAGCATGACCCTCGCGCCCTGTTCGGCCAGTGCCAGCGCGATGCCGAGGCCGATGCCGCTGGTGGACCCGGTGACGAGCGCGACCCTTCCCTTGACTGCCGTGGACATCCTGCTTCCCTCCTGGTGGGCGTCGGCCTTGTTACGATGAACCGATTATCGAGGGCCGGTCCCGACGGCCAGCTTTCACGCCCGCACGCCTGGAACGCCATGACCGCCAGCCTCTCCGCCCAGCCCACGCTCCACCATGTTTCGTGCCTCGACAGCCGTGGCTTGCACCGCATGGCCTACTGGCAATGGGCGCAGCAGGGCGACCTCGACCATCCCCGCACGGTGGTGTGTGTGCATGGCCTCTCGCGCCAGGGGCGCGACTTCGACACGCTGGCGCGCGACCTCGCGAGCCACTACCGCGTCATCTGCCCCGACGTGGTCGGCCGCGGCCGCAGCGACCGGCTCGCCGACCCGATGGGCTACGCCATCCCGAGCTACGTGGCCGACATGGTCACGCTCGTGGCGCGGCTGGACGTGGCGCAGGTCGACTGGGTGGGCACCTCGATGGGCGGGCTCATCGGCATGGGCCTGGCCAGCCTGCCGGGCGCGCCGGTGCGCAGGCTGGTCCTCAATGACGTCGGGCCGACCATCGAGCCTTCGGCGATCGCGCGGATCGCGGGCTACCTGGGGCAGCCGGTCAGCTGGCCGACGGTGGAGGATGCCGCCGAAGCCCTGCGCAAGGTCTCCCTGGGCTTCGGGCCGCATACCACCGAGCAATGGCTCGAGCTGACGCGGCCCCAACTGGTGCCGGCGCCGGGGGGCGGCTTCATGTCCCACTACGACCCCGCCATTGCCGTGCCGGTGCGGGCGATGACGCCCGAGATGGCCAAGGCCGGCGAGGCGATGCTGTGGCAGGGCTACGACCGCGTCCGCTGCCCGACGCTGCTGATTCGCGGCGCCGATTCGGACCTGCTGTCGCCCGCCACCGCCAAGGTGATGAGCGAGCGTGGGCCGAAGGCCCGCCTCGTGGAGTTCGCCGGCGTTGGCCATGCGCCCACGTTGGTGGCAGCGGACCAGCGCGCGGCGGTGCGCAGCTTCCTGCTGGACCCATGAAGGCCGGCCGGGCCGCACCCGTGACGCCGCTGGCGGCGGCGGCCATCGTGCGGCTGGCCAGCGACGAGGCCGCCGCGGCAACTGAAGCGGCCGCGGTGCCCGGTTCCCTCGCTGCCGCCAAGGCGGCCGGCGCACCCGACGCGATGGTCCGTGCGCGCGCCTTTGCCGAACCGCTGCTGGCCGGTCGGGCCCTGGACACCGGCGAGGACGCGCTGGCGCATGCCGACGGCGTGGCCGCGGTGCTGGCCTCGATCGGCGCCGCCCCCGCGCTGTGCGCGACGGCCTACCTGGTCTACGCGGGCGACTACCTGCAGCGCCCCGAGGAGGTGCTGCGCAAGGCCTTCGGCGAGCACGCGGCGCGGCTGGGCACGCTCACGCGCCAGCTCGTGCAGATCCAGCGCGCGGCGCGTGGCGCCGTCGTGCCCGGCGAGCAGCGCGCGTTGCAGGTCGAACGCGTGCGCAAGATGCTGCTGGCGTTCTCGCGCGACCTGCGCGTGGTGCTGCTGCGTCTGGCCTCGCGCCTGCAGACGCTGCGCTGGTTCGCGGCCGCGCATCGACCGTGCCCGGAGGACCTCGCGACCGAGTCGCTGCAGGTCTTCGCGCCGCTGGCCAACCGGCTCGGCATCTGGCAGATCAAGTGGGAGATCGAGGACCTCGCCTTCCGCTTCCTGCAGCCCGAGGAGTACCGGCGTGTCGCCCAGCTCGTGCAGGAGAAGCGCGTCGAACGCGAGCGCGGTGTCGAACGCACGCGGCAGCAGCTCGCCCGCCTGCTCGGCGAGGCCTCGATCCGCGCCGACGTGGTGGGCCGGCCGAAGCACCTGTACAGCATCTGGAAGAAGATGCAGGGCAAGGGGCTGGACTTCGCGCATGTGCTCGACGCGCGGGCACTCCGCGTCATCGTCGACGACGCGGCCACCTGCTATGTGGTGTTGGCGCGCGTGCACGAACGCTGGCGCGCCATCGCAGGCCAGTTCGACGACTACATCGCGCGGCCCAAGTCCAACGGCTACCAGTCGCTGCACACCGTGGTGCTGGCCGACGACGGGCGCGCGCTGGAGGTGCAGATCCGTACGCGCGCCATGCACGAGCATGCCGAGCACGGCGTGGCGGCGCACTGGATGTACAAGGAGGCCGGCGCCAAGGGCTACGCCGGCGTCAACGCCAGCGGCGATTTCGAGGAGCGCGTGGCCGAGGCGCGCAAGGCGGTGCTGCGCGAACTGCTGGCTTGGCAGCGCGACGCCGCCGCCGGGGCCGAGGAAGCGTCCGGCGGGGCGGGCGGCGCCGCCGGTTCGCGGACAACGGCCTTCGACGACCGCATCTACGTGTTCACGCCGCAGGCGACGATCATCGACCTGCCCGTCGATGGCACGCCGGTGGACTTTGCCTACGCGCTGCACACCGACCTCGGTCACCGCTGTCGCGGCGCACGGGTCGACGGGGCCATGGTGCCGCTGAACACGGCCCTGCAGTCCGGCCAGACCGTCGAGGTGGTGGCGGCCAAGGAAGGTGGGCCGTCGCTGGACTGGCTGAATCCCGAACTCGGGTACTTGAAGAGCCCGCGTTCGCGCGCCAAGGCGCGTGCCTGGTTCAACGCCCAGGCAGCACGGGTCACCGTGGCCCGCGGCCGCGAGCTCGTGGAGAAGCTGCTGCAGCGCGAGGGCCGCACGGCCGTCAAGCTCGACGGTCTGGCCGAGGAGCTCGGCTTCAAGAACGCCGAGGCGCTGTTCGAAGTGGTGGGCAAGGACGAGTACTCGCTGCGCCACATCGAGAACCTGCTGCGTCCACCGCCGGCGGCGCCGGAGGAGGAGCGCGTGGCACTGCAGCGGTCGCGCAGCGGCGGCGGCACGCGCGGCGGCGTGCTGGTGGTCGGCGTCGACTCGTTGCTCACCACGCTCGCCCGCTGCTGCCGGCCGGCACCGCCGGACGCGATCGGCGGCTTCGTCACCCGCGGCCGCGGCGTGGCCATCCACCGCGCCGACTGCGCCAACCTGCGCAACATGGCGCTGTCCAACCCGGGCCGCCTCATCGAGGTGAAGTGGGGCGAACCGGCGGCCGGTGCGAAGGCGGGCGAGGCGCTCTATCCGATCGACGTCGTGATCGAGGCGGCCGACCGCAGCGGGCTGCTGCGCGACATCTCCGAGGTCTTCGCGAAGCAGAAGGTCAACGTCACCGCCGTGCACACGCAGAGCGCGCGCGACCGCAGCACGGCCTGGATGACCTTCACCGTGGAAGTGCCCGATGCGGCGCGTCTGGCACCCGTGTTGGCGCAGGTGGCGCGCGTGGCGGGCGTTCGTCACGCGCGTCGCAAGTGAGCGCCGCCGCCGCGGCTGCCGCTGGGGGCAGTGATATAGAATGTCGGGCGCAACAGGCGTGTAGCTCAGCTGGTTAGAGCACCACCTTGACATGGTGGGGGTCGGAGGTTCGAGTCCTCTCGCGCCTACCAAACTAGCAAGCCGCCGGGACCCGCGTCGGGCCCGGCGGCTTCGTCGTTCTGGGCTCGTCGTCGAAGCAGTGCCGCCGAAGCGGCTACGCCGCAGCAAGGGTGGGGTGCGGTGGAAGGGGAAATCCCGCGCCGGGCCCGCCATGCCCGCCTTCTAGAATGACTGTGCTGCCCGTGCAGGAAGATCAGGTACCGCATGCCCTCCTCGCGTCGTTCCTCCACCGACCCGTCGGCCGCGCCCGCTGCTGCAGGGGCCGCGCCTGCGTTGCGGGTGCTGAAGAAGTACCCGAACCGGCGGCTCTACGACACTCAGACGAGCAGCTACATCACGCTGGCCGACGTCAAGCAGATGGTGCTGGCGGGCGAGTCGTTCGAGGTGCGCGACGCCAAGACCGGCGAGGACCTGACGCGCAGCATCCTGCTGCAGATCATCCTCGAGGAAGAGTCTGGCGGCGTGCCGATGTTCAGCACGCAGTCGCTGGAGCAGATCATCCGTTTCTACGGCCATGCGATGCAGGGGATGATGGGCACCATGCTCGAGAAGAACCTGCAGGCCTTTGCCGAGCTGCAGGGCAGGCTGCTCGAGCAAGGCCGTGGCCTCTACGACCCCAAGCACCTGACGCCCGAGGTGTGGACGCAGTTCATGAGCGGCCAGACGCCCGTGCTGCAGAACCTGATGACCAGCTATCTGGAGCAAAGCCGCAGCCTCGTCGAGCAGTTGCAGCGCAACGCCGGTGGGCTGTTCCCGGGCATGCCGGGGTTCGGGGCGAACAAGAAGTAGCGGCGCTGCGGCGGCTGGTGGCTGCACCGGCCGCGGTCGCAATCCGCTGCGCGGGGCCGGCGGCCGTCACGGCAACGCCGTCGCGCGATGGCCGAGAATCCCCCCGATGAATTCGACCGATCCATCCACGGCCTCAGCCATGCCGGGCACAGCGCCCCGCGTGGGCTTCGTCTCGCTCGGCTGCCCGAAGGCGCTGACTGATTCCGAACTCATCCTCACGCGCCTGCGGGCCGAGGGCTACGAGACCAGCAAGACCTTTGCCGGCGCCGATCTCGTCATCGTCAACACCTGCGGCTTCATCGACGAGGCGGTGCAGGAGAGCCTGTCCACCATCGGCGAGGCGCTGGCCGAGAACGGCAAGGTCATCGTCACCGGCTGCCTGGGCGCCAAGGGCGGGCCCGACACCGGCGCAGGCGGCGGCAACCTCGTTCGACAGGTGCACCCCAAGGTGCTGGCGGTGACGGGGCCGCACGCCACCGAGGAGGTCATGGATGCCGTGCACCGGCATGTGCCGAAGCCGCACGATCCGTTCGTCGACCTCGTGCCGGAGGCGCGCGCCGAGTTCAGGGGCGTGGCTGGCATCAAGCTGACGCCGCGCCACTACGCCTACCTGAAGATCAGCGAGGGCTGCAATCACCGCTGTACGTTCTGCATCATCCCCAGCATGCGCGGCGACCTCGTCTCGCGGCCGGTCGGCGACCTGCTCAACGAGGCGCGGGCGCTGTTCGAAAGCGGCGTGAAGGAGCTGCTCGTCGTCAGCCAGGACACCTCGGCTTACGGCGTGGATGTCAAGTACCGCACCGGCTTCTGGGACGGCAAGCCGGTGAAGACGCGGCTGGTGGACCTCGCCGAGAAGCTGGCCGAGCTGGCGGCGCCGCACGGCGCGTGGGTGCGATTCCACTATGTCTATCCCTACCCGAGCGTCGACGATCTGCTGCCGCTGATGAGCGACGGCCGCGTGCTGCCCTACCTCGACGTGCCTTTCCAGCATTCGCACCCCGACGTGCTCAGGCGCATGAAGCGCCCCGCGGTCGGCAACGGCGGCGAGCGCAACCTCGAGCGCCTGCAACGCTGGCGCGCGGCGTGTCCGCAGATCGTCGTGCGCAGCACCTTCATCGCCGGCTTCCCGGGCGAAACCGAGGCGGAATTCGAGCATCTGCTCCAGTTCATTCGCGAGGCCGAGATCGATCGTGCGGGCTGCTTCGCGTACTCGCCCGTGGAGGGCGCCGTCGCGAACGAGCTTGCCGGCCAGTTGCCGCAACCGCGGCGCGAGGAACGCCGCGCCCGCTTCATGGCGGTGGCCGAGGAGGTGTCGGCGCGCAAGCTGCAACGCCGCGTCGGCGCCGAGATGCAGGTGTTGGTCGACCAGGCGCCCGCGCTGGGCCGCAGGGGCGGGCGCGGACGCTCCTACGCCGACGCGCCGGAGATCGACGGTACGGTGCGTCTGCTGCCACCGACCAAGGCCAGCCGCACGATGAAGCCGGGCGACTTCGTCCGCGCGCGTGTCGTGGCCTGCGAGGGCCACGACCTCGTGGCTTTGCCGCTGTAGCGGTCATCGACGCGCCATCCTTCCGTCGACCGCGCTCCGCCCCGAAAAACAAGCGCTCTTACCAGGAAGACCCGGACTTGAAGCCCGACGCCGCCAGCACGCTCATCCATCACGACTACCAGCCGCCTGCGGGATTTGCCGCACCCCAGGTTGGCGTGTTCAAGGCCTCGACGGTGCTCTTCCCGAGTGTCGCCGCAATGCGTGCCCGCGACTGGCGGACGAAGACCGGCTACACCTATGGTCTGCACGGCACGCCGACGACCTTCACGCTCGAGGAGCGCATTGCCGCGCTGGAAGGCGGGCGCCACTGCCAGCTGGTACCCAGCGGCCTGGCCGCCATCGCACTCGTCGACCTTGCCCTGCTTGCGCCGGGAGACGAGATGCTGCTGCCGGCCAATGTCTACGGCCCGAGCCGCGAACTGGCGCGAACCGAACTGGCCCGCTTCGGAGTCACGCATCGCCTCTACGACCCTCTGGATGCCCAGGCCTTCGCCGGTTTGCTCGGCGCGCGCACGAAGCTTGTCTGGCTGGAGGCGGCGGGCTCGGTGACGATGGAGTTCCCGGACCTGCGGGGCCTCGTGGCGGCAGCGCGCCAGCGAGG
Organism: Rubrivivax sp.; assembly: GCA_022842825.1. Taxonomy (GTDB): domain Bacteria; phylum Pseudomonadota; class Gammaproteobacteria; order Burkholderiales; family Burkholderiaceae_C; genus Rubrivivax. The sequence goes on along the minus strand of JALHOU010000011.1, from coordinate 25,304 downwards.
GGTGATGACGGCCATCGACAACACGTGGGGCGCCGGCCTGGCGTTCGATGCCTTCGCGCTGGGCATCGACATCGTCGTGCAGGCCCTGACCAAGTTCCCCAGCGGCGGTGGCGACGTGCTGATGGGCTCGGTGACGACGCGTGACGACGCGCTCAACGAGCGCATCAAGCTCACCCACATGCACCTGGGCCTGGGTGTGGCAGCCAACGATGCCGAGTCGATCCTGCGTTCGCTGCCCTCGCTGCCGCTGCGCTACCGTGCGCACGATGCAGCGGCACGTGAGCTGGCCTCGTGGCTGCAGGGGCGGCCGGAGGTGGCGCGCGTGCTGCACCCGGCGTTGCCGAGCTGCCCCGGGCATGAGCACTGGCGAACGCTGTGTACCGACGCGGCGGGCCTGTTCTCGGTGCTCTTCCAGGAGCGTTATGCGCAGACGCAGGTCGACACGTTCGTGGATGCGCTGCGCCTGTTCGGCATCGGCTACTCGTGGGCCGGCCCGCGCAGCCTGGCCGTGCCCTATGACCTCGGGGCGATGAGGCCCGACGGGTCGCTGCGAGGGCATCTCGTGCGCTTCTCGATCGGCCTGGAGGAGGCGGCGGTGTTGCGCGCCGACCTGGAGCAGGCGCTGCGCGCCGCTTTCTCCTGACGCGTTCGGGGCACCAATCAGCGACGCAGGCCCGAGCCGCGCAGGACGGTGGTTCTGCTCAGGCCCTGCCCGCACCCGACACCTTGTGCCGCATCAGGCGCCCACGCTCGCGCTCCCAGTCGCGCTTCTTCTCGGTGTCGCGCTTGTCATGCTGCGCCTTGCCCTTGGCCAGGGCGATGTCGACCTTCACGCGGCCGCCCTTGAAGTGAAGGTTCAGCGGCACGAGCGTGAAGCCGCGCTGCTCGACCTTGCCCACGAGGCGGCGGATCTCGTCCTTGTGCATCAGCAGCTTCTTGGTGCGGTCGGGCTCGGGATGCACGTGCGTCGAGGCCGAGCGAAGCGCATTGATGCGGCACCCGATGAGATAGAGCTCGCCGTCGCGGATGACGACGTATCCGTCGGTGAGCTGCACCTGGCCGTCGCGGATGGCCTTGATCTCCCAACCCTCGAGCACGAGGCCGGCCTCGTGTGTTTCCTCGATCAGGTAGTCGTAGCGGGCGCGGCGGTTCTCGGCAATGGCAGCCATGTGCAGCAGTCTCGGGGCCAGGTGCCGCGAGGTGCGCGGGGGCTCCCGCGCATCCATCGGCTCGCACTCGCGCTCCTACAATGAATCCATTGTATGAAGCATGTCCGCCGCTCCGTGCTGCTGTGGTACTCGCCGCGCGAGATGTACGCCCTGGTCACCGGCATCCCGGCCTACCCGCAGTTCCTGCCCTGGTGCGACCGTGCGGACGTGCTGGAGAACGACGGCGACAGCGTGACCGCGCGCCTGAGTCTGGCCTACATGGGCGTTCGCCATGCGTTCACCACCCGGAACCGGCACGTGGTCGACCGCTCGGTGACGGTGAGCCTCGTTGACGGGCCGTTCTCGGTGCTCGAGGGCAGCTGGCTCTTCCAGCCGCTCGGCCGCCCCGGCACCGAGGAGCAGGCCTGCAAGATCGAGTTCGACCTGCGCTATTCCTTCGCCAGTGCGGCGCTCGAGCGCGTGGTGAGCCCGGTCTTCGACCGCGTCGCCAACACGCTGGTCGATGCCTTCGTTCGCCGCGCCGAGGAAGTCTACGGTGCGCGCTAGGGCGCCGGCGGGGCGGCGCAGGCGTTGATCGTGAGCCTGCCTTCCGTGCCGTCGCCCGCCTCACCGATCATGACGGTCGAGGTCGCCTACTCACCCCGTGCGGGCGAGGTGGACCTGGTTTCGCTGCAGATGCCGCTCGGCTCGACGTTGGCCGACGCCCTGCGAGCCAGCGGCCTGGTGGCCAGGCACGGGTTTGACGAAGCGAGCGTGCGCGTGGGCATCTGGTGCAAGCCAAAGGAACTCAACTCGCCGCTGCGCGATCGCGACCGTGTCGAGATCTACCGCCCGTTGCGGGTCGACCCCAAGGAAGCCCGCCGTCAGCGCTACCAGCGACATCGCGAGAACGCGCGGGCCAAGGCCGGCGAAACCGGGCCGGAGAGCGCAGCCAAGTGATCGAAGGACCCTGAGCCACCGCCGTGCCACCCTACGGCGGCGGGCGCGTCGATCAGCGGCAGTCGCTCGTGATCACGGCACGGGCGCTGCGCATCTCCTCGGCACGACCGCGGTCGTCGAGGACCTCGCGCTCGCCGCGTTCGTTGGTGCGCGCCATGCGTTGCCCGCTTTCGAGTGCCGCCACATGAGAACGTGCGCGCCGGCAGTTCTCTCCACGCTGCGCCGCGAGGCGCTCCTCCTCGGCCTTGGCGCGGGTCGCCTGCTCCTGCTCGGTGCGCTTGCGCCGGGCCTCCACTTCGGCCTGCAGCCCGCCTGGAGCGGAGGCGGCTGGCGCGCTCGTGGCCGCGGCCGCTCCGGAAGCCGCTGCCGAGGCCGGCTCGGCCGTGGCGACCGGCCGGCGCTGCGCTGCGGTCGCCGGGCGGCTCAGGATGTCCTTCTCGGGGATTTCCTTCGGCGGCGGCCGATCGCTGGCCGTGACGCGGCCGCTCGCGTCGCGCCAGCGCCATTGCGCCTCGGCAGGTGCGGTGAATGACAGGGCCGCAAAGGCCACCAGGCACGCAGCAGCCGCGACGATGCCGGCACGGCGCGAGGGCAGGGCGTTCAGCATGGCTGTGGAGTGTAGTGCCCGTGGACCGGGCACGTGGCCTTGTACTTCGGATGATCTCGTAGCGAAACGCTTCGAAGGCGGCCGGCTTCACGGAATGCGCATGGCCATGCCGACCGAAGCCGACTTGAGCCCCGTCCGTATAATTCGCTTTTGCGTCTGGAGCTTCCCGCATGCGCCTGCTTGGCAAAGCGCTCACCTTCGACGACGTGCTGCTCGTGCCAGCCTTCTCGCAGGTGCTGCCGCGCGACACCAGCCTCGCCACCCGCCTCACGCGCAACATCACGCTGCAGTTGCCGCTGGTCTCGGCGGCCATGGACACCGTGACCGAGGCCCGCCTGGCGATCGCCGTCGCGCAGGAGGGCGGCATCGGCATCGTGCACAAGAACCTCACGCCCCGCCAGCAGGCCGCCGAGGTGGCGCGCGTCAAGCGCTACGAGTCCGGCGTGCTGCGCGACCCCATCACCGTGGCGCCGGACATGCCCGTGCGTGCGGTCATGGACCTGTCGCGCCAGCACGGTGTGTCGGGCTTCCCGGTGCTCGAGGGCAAGCAGGTGGTGGGCATCGTCACCAACCGCGACCTGCGGTTCGAGACGCGCCTGGATGCCCCCGTGCGCGAGATCATGACGCCGCGCGAGCGGCTCGTCTCGGTGCGCGAGGGCGCCTCGCTCGAAGAGGGCAAGGCGCTCATGCATCGGCACAAGCTCGAGCGCGTGCTCGTCGTCAACGAAGCCTTCGAGTTGCGCGGCCTGATGACGGTGAAGGACATCACCAAGCAGACCAACTTCCCCAACGCCGCGCGTGACGGCCAGGGCAAGCTGCGTGTTGGCGCCGCCGTCGGCGTGGGCGAGGGCACCGAGGAGCGCGTCGACCTGCTCGCCAAGGCCGGCGTCGACGTGCTCGTGGTCGACACCGCGCACGGCCACAGCCAGGGCGTCACCGACCGCGTGCGCTGGGTCAAGCGTCACTACCCGGGCATCGACGTCATCGGCGGCAACATCGCCACCGGCGCCGCGGCGCTGGCGCTGTGCGAGGCCGGCGCCGACGCGGTGAAAGTGGGCATCGGCCCCGGCTCGATCTGCACCACGCGCATCGTCGCCGGCGTCGGCGTGCCGCAGATCTCGGCCATCGACAACGTGGCTTCGTCGTTGCGCGGCAGCGGCGTGCCGCTCATCGCCGACGGCGGCATCCGCTACAGCGGCGATATCGCCAAGGCCATCGCCGCCGGCGCCAGCACGGTGATGATGGGCAGCATGTTCGCCGGTACCGAAGAGGCACCGGGCGAGACCATCCTCTACCAGGGGCGCACCTACAAGAGCTACCGCGGCATGGGCTCGCTCGGCGCCATGCAGCAGGGCAGCGCCGACCGCTACTTCCAGGAGGACGGCGCCAACAACCCGAACACGGCCAAGCTGGTGCCCGAGGGCATCGAAGGCCAGGTGCCGTACAAGGGCTCCGTGGTGGCCATCATCTTCCAGATGGCCGGCGGCCTGCGCGCCTCCATGCACTACTGCGGTTGCGCCAGCATCGCCGAGATGCAACAGCGCGCCGAGTTCGTCGAGATCTCGTCGGCGGGCATGCGCGAAAGCCACGTGCACGACGTGCAGATCACCAAGGAAGCGCCGAACTACCGCGCCGAATGACGCTGGCCGAAAGCGCCCCCGTGCCCACCGCCGCCCCGTTTGGCCCGCCTCCGGCGCGGAGGGCGGCGATGTCGTTCATCCTCGTCGTCGTGCTGATCGACATGATCAGCATCGGCGTCATGCTGCCCGTGCTGCCGCACATCGTCGGCACCTTCACGAAGAGCAACGACGAGCAGACGCTCGCGTTCCTGGCGGTGACGGCGGCCTTCGGCTTCGCCAATTTCATCGGCTCGCCGGTGCTCGGAGCGCTGTCCGACCGCTTCGGGCGCCGGCCGGTGCTGCTGCTGGGCATCAGCGGTCTGGCGCTGAGCTTCTTCGTCACCGCGGCGGCGACGGCGCTGTGGATGCTGGTGGCGGTGCGCTTCTTCTCCGGCGCCATGCAGAGCAACGTCTCGGTGGCCAACGCCTACGTCGCAGACATCACTGCGCCTGAGGACCGGGCGGGCCGCTTCGGCCTGGTCGGGGCGATGTTCGGCGTCGGCTTCATCCTCGGCCCCGTGCTTGGCGGTTTGCTGGGCGAAGTCGACGTGCGGCTGCCCTTCGTCGTTGCGGGCGTGCTGGCTCTGGTCAACTTCACCTATGGCCTCTTCGTGCTGCCCGAGTCGCTGCCGGCCGACATGCGACGCGCCTTCGAGTGGCGGCGGGCGAACCCCGTCTCGGCGCTGCGGGGCCTTGTGGCGCTCAAGGGCGTGGGCGCGCTGGTCCTGGTCGTGGCGCTGGCGGGCCTGGCGCAGTTCATGCTCCACTCGATCTGGGTGCTCTACGCGAAGTTCAAGTTCGGCTGGGGGCCGGGGCAGGTGGGCTTGTCGCTGTTCGCCGTCGGCCTGATGTCTGCGCTGAGCCAGGGCGTGCTGATCAAGCCGATGCTCGCGCGCTTCGGTGCGCCGCGTCTGGCGGTGATCGCGATGGCCGCGGGCGCGCTGTCCTATCTCGGGTTCGGCCTGGCCTGGACGCCGTGGGTCATCTACGCGGTGATGCTGCTCGGGCTGCTCTCCGGCATGGCCACGGCGTCGATGCAGAGCATCATCTCCAATGCCGCCGGCGCGCGCACGCAGGGGCAGACACTCGGCGCGGTCTCGTCGCTGAACAGCCTCATGGCCGTGTTCGCGCCGCTGTTCGGCCTGGAGCTGCTGCGCTGGGTTTCGCACCTGCCCCAGGGTGATGTGCTCATCGGCCTGCCGTTCTTCGTGATTGCGACGCTGCAGCTCGCGGCCACGCTGGTGGCCTGGAATTTCTTCCACCGGCGCGCCATGCTGGCCCGCGTCGTTCCCGCATGAACACGGCATGAACCACGACAAGATCCTCATCCTCGACTTCGGCTCGCAGGTCACGCAGCTCATCGCGCGCCGGGTGCGCGAGGCGCATGTCTACTGCGAGATCCACCCGAACGACGTCTCGGCGGAGTTCATCCGCGCGTTCGCCCCGAAGGGCGTGATCCTCTCGGGCAGCCACGCCAGCACCTACGAAGAGCACGAGCTGCGCGCGCCGGGGGTGGTGTTCGAGCTCGGAGTGCCCGTGCTCGGCATCTGCTACGGCATGTTCACGATGGCGGTGCAGCTGGGCGGTCAGGTCGAGGCCTCGACGTACCGCGAGTTCGGCTATGCCGAAGTGCGCGCCCGAGGTCACACGCGGCTGCTCGAGGGCCTCCAGGACCACGCCACGCCCGAAGGCCACGGCATGCTCGAGGTTTGGATGAGCCACGGCGACAAGGTCACCGAGCTGCCGCCAGGCTTCAAGCTGATGGCGAGCACGCCGAGTTGCCCTGTCGCTGGCATGGCCGATGAGCAGCGCCGCTTCTACGGCGTGCAGTTCCACCCGGAGGTGACGCACACCAAGCAGGGCCGGGCGCTGCTGGAGCGCTTCGTGCTCGGCATCTGCGGCACGCGGCCCGATTGGGTGATGCGCGACCACATCGCCGAGGCCGTGCAGAGCATTCGCGCCCAGGTGGGGCGCGAGGAGGTGATCCTCGGCCTTTCGGGCGGCGTCGATTCCAGCGTCGCTGCGGCGCTGATCCATCGCGCCATCGGCGACCAGCTGACCTGCGTCTTCGTCGACCACGGCCTCCTGCGGCTGAACGAGGCGCAGCTGGTGATGGAGATGTTCGCCGGCCGCCTGCATGCCAGAGTGGTGCACGTCGACGCCAGCGTCGAGTTCCTCGGCGAGCTGGCCGGCGTGGCCGACCCCGAGGCCAAGCGCAAGATCATCGGCCGCGAGTTCGTCGAGGTCTTTCAGCGCGAGGCGAAGAAGCTGCCGAACGCCAGGTGGCTGGCGCAGGGCACGATCTATCCCGATGTCATCGAGTCGGGCGGGGCCAAGACCAAGAAGGCGACGACGATCAAGAGCCACCACAACGTCGGCGGCCTGCCCGAGACGCTGGGCCTGAAGCTGCTGGAGCCGCTGCGCGACCTCTTCAAGGACGAGGTGCGCGAGCTCGGCGTGGCGCTCGGCCTGCCGCCGGAGATGGTCTACCGCCACCCCTTCCCGGGCCCGGGCCTGGGCGTGCGCATCCTCGGCGAGGTGAAGCGCGAATACGCCGATCTGCTGCGCCGCGCCGACGCCATCTTCATCGACGAGTTGCGCGCCCACGTCGACCCGGCCAGCGGCAGGAGCTGGTACGACCTCACCAGCCAGGCCTTTGCCGTCTTCCTGCCCGTCAAGAGCGTGGGCGTGATGGGCGACGGCCGCACCTACGACCACGCGGTGGCGCTGCGCGCCGTGCACACCAGCGACTTCATGACCGCCGACTGGGCCGAGCTGCCTTATGCGCTGCTAAAGAAGGTGTCCAGCCGCATCATCAACGAGGTGCGCGGCATCAACCGCGTCACCTACGACGTGAGCAGCAAGCCGCCGGCGACGATCGAGTGGGAATGACGGGTTGAAAAAAGCGGGCCAAGAACGTCCGGTCTCGCTGCCCAGGGACGCCTGAAGTCGACCCACCCCGGTCGGTCAGCTGACAAGGACAGCGACCAGTGGAATTTGACATCCTGGGCAGGAGCCATCGTCCGCAGTGCTGCCAGTTTCCCGACCGTCGATCGGCCAACGCGGCGAATCGATCGCGCCGCTGGTGGAAGCCGCGCGGCGCCGCGTCGAGGCGAACCTGCCGATGGTCAGGTCCTCAGTGTCGGTGCGCGTGGCATCGACGCGCGGTTCCCACTTCAGGTGACGCACAAAGACACTCGACTGGCCTGACGTGTCGACCAGCAGCACCTCGTGCGGGTCCTTTCGACCTGGAACATCCGTTCCGGGTGCCGAGGCCGGCATGCCGGGAACGGACAAGCCCATGGCCTCCGACTCGGCCATGGCGCGCGACGCCAGCTTGGGCGATCCGGCCGGGGCGCCTGGCCTGCAGCCGACAGGCAGCGTCAGTGTGATGCCCACAGCGGAATATGGCGGCGACGCTACTGTCGCCTTGCCCATCAGGCCTCGATCATGACCTTGAGTGCCTTGGTGCTCGATGCTTTGCCGAAGGTCTCGTAGGCCTGAAGGATCTGATCGAGCCTGAAGCGGTGGGTGATCAACTGGCCGGCATCGATGCGCTTGGACTGCACCGTCTTGAGCAGCATCGGGATCGTCACCGTGTCCACGAGTCGCGTTGTGATCGTCACGTTGTGCGACCACAGCCGCTCCAGGTGCAGATCAACCTTGACGCCATGCACGCCCACGTTGGCGATGGTGCCGCCGGGTGCCACGATGTCCTGGCAGAGTTCGAAGGTGGCCGGGATGCCCACGGCTTCGATGGCGGTGTCCACGCCGCGGCCGCCGGTCAGTGCCATGACCCTTTCGGCCGCCTTGCCGTCGCTGCTGTTGACGATCTCGGTGGCACCGAAACGCTGGCTCACCGCCAGGCGGTTGTTGTCGAGGTCGATCATGATGATCTGCGAGGGTGAATGGAACTGCGCAGTCAGCAGCGCTGCCAGGCCGATGGGACCTGAACCCACGATGGCGACGCTACCGCCGACCTGCACCTTGCCGTTGAGAACCCCGCACTCGAATCCGGTGGGCAGGATGTCGCTCAGCATCACCAGCGCTTCTTCGTCGGCACCGGCGGGGATGGGGTACAGGCTGGTGTCCGCATAGGGAATGCGGACGAACTCTGCCTGGGTGCCGTCGATGCGATTGCCGAGAATCCAGCCGCCGGTGGTGCAGTGCGAATACATGCCCTTGCGGCAGTAGTCGCATCGGCCGCAGGCGCTGATGCAGGAGATCAGCACCCGGTCACCTGGCTTGAAGGTGGTGACACCCGCCCCCACGGCGTCCACGATGCCGACGCCTTCGTGACCGAGCACGGTGCCCGCCGCGCAGGTCGGCACGTCCCCTTTGAGGATGTGCAGGTCGGTGCCGCAGATCGTTGTCTTGGTGATTCGGACCACCGCATCGGTCGGTGCCTGCAGGGTGGGCTTGGGTCGGTCTTCCAGGTTCTTCTTGCCGGGTCCGTTGTAGATGAGGGCTTGCATCGCGCACTCCTTGGCCTTGGACTGGACCTGATTCGGCATCTCGCGGCGCGAGACCTTGGTCAAGACGCACGATGCAGCCGATCGCGGCACGGGTCTGTGCGCTGCCGAACGGCCCCCGCAGCGCGGTGGAAGTACCGTGGTTGTGTTGGCGTGCCGGGCTGGCGCCGACGTTGCACAGGGCTCTTGAACCATGTCTATGCCAGGGACGCTCGCCGCTGCGGCGCTGCTGCTGATCTCCTGTGGTGCAGGGGCCACAGCCATCTGTCGTTGGGTGGACGAGACGGGCCGGACGCAGTTCGCGGAAGTGGCCCCGGACAAGTACAAGAAGGGCGCTGTCTGTACCAACTCGCAGCGCTACGAACTAACCGCAGAACAGCGTCAGGCCGCGGAGAGAAAGGTCGCCAGCGACAAGGCAAAGGCGCGCCGGGCGGCGGTCAGGCCGCCAGCGGACGCAGCGTCCGGTGCACGGGGTCCAGCGAGGGTGGCGTCCCAGCCCAGCGCGAAGCGGCCGAGCGAGGTCATGACCGAGGCCACCGACTGCTCCACATGGTGGCGCCTCTACGACGAGAGTGTCGAGTGCTTCGGCCCCTATCGGACCACGCGCGGTGCCACCAAGGTCGAAGCCTTCGATCATTGCAACGTCATTGCCAGTCCGGAGCCCAAGTGCGGCCCCAGAAACAACTGATGTGAGGCCGGTCAAAGCCGCGCGGGTTCGGCTCGTCTCTGCCTGTCCGCCAACGAACAGACCGGCGCAGCGCTTGTCCCCTAACCTGGACCGATATGGTCCTTCCGTTCACGGTCGAACAGTTCTACGGTGTCTTCCGTGACTACAACCTGGCCGTTTGGCCAATGCAGTGGATCCTCGTGGCGCTGGCCCTGTCCGCCACGGTCGCCGCGCTGAGGCCGCGGCCCTGGTCCGGCGTTGCGGTGTCGGCCATCCTCGGCCTGCTTTGGGCGTGGATCGCCTTGGCCTACCACCTGGCCTTCTTCTCTCGCATCAGTCCTGCCGCCTACGGCTTCGCAGCCATGTCCGCTGCCGGCGCGATCGTGTTCGTCTGGCAGGGCGTGGTGCGACGAAGGCTCAGCCTCCGTTGGGCGCCGGGCCCGAGGGCAACGGCGGGCGTCGTGCTCATCGCCTTCGCCCTGGTGGTGTACCCGGTCTGGTCCGCCTATGCCGGGCATCCGTATCCGACGACGCCGACGTTCGGCCTGCCGTGCCCGACGACGATATTCACCATCGGACTGCTGTGCTTCGCCGTACCGCCCGCGCCGCGAAGCCTCTTGATCGTTCCAATCCTGTGGTGCGGGGTCGGCGCGCAGGCGGCATTCCTTCTCGGCGTCCAGCCTGACCTCGGCCTCATCGCTGCAGGCGTGGTGGGCCTCGCGCTGCTCCTGCCCTCGGGCAGACCCCTTCGGACCTGGACCTCATGATCACACGCAGACAGTTCGCCGCTTCGACGCCATGGCTGGCGGTGGCCCCGCTTGCCGGCTGCTCCGGGGAGCCTGCGGCGGCCGTGGCCGAGCGCACGTGGCAACCCGGTGCTGCGACCGGCGACAACTCGGGACTGAGCAACGCTCCACTCGCCCGGGAACTGGTTCGCTGTGCCACCCTGGCGCCTTCCAGCCACAACACGCAGTGCTGGAAGTTCGCCGTCACCGCCGAAGGCCGCTCCATCAACCTCCTGCCGGACCTGGCGCGTCGCTGCCCCGCGGTGGACCCGGACAACCATCACCTCTTCGTCTCGCTGGGTTGCGCCGCGGAGAACCTCAGTCAGGCTTCGCTGGCCCACGGTCTCAAGGCCGGTGTGCAATTCGACGCGGCGGACGGCGCGGTGCGCGTGTCGCTCGAACCCACGCGCGCGCAGACCACGCCCCAGTTCACACCGCGCAGATGGCCGATGCCGCCTTCGTCAAGGAGTTGAAGGCTGCCGCGGTCGTTGCGCCGGCCGGTCGAATCGGTGTTGGTTTGAGGTCCGTTGGCCGTTCGGGAGGAAATCGTATGACTGGGTTGCTGTGGCTGGGGCTTAGCCTGGTCGTGCTGGGACTCACGGCCGTCGGCCTCTCGATCCTGGGCGAGAGCCGGTGGGCTGGCGAGACAAGTGCACTGCGGGCTGGACTGGAGCGCGGTCGCCTCGACGGCAAGCCAGGGCCCGGCTCGCTGCCGACCCGCTACGACGCGCGCGAACTCGAGGGACTGCCGGAACCGGTGCAGCGCTACTTCCGCGCGGTGCTGAAGGACGGCCAGCCGATCATCAATGCCGTCACCATCGAGATCGCCGGCACTTTCAACATGTCGCCCACCGCTGAGCAGTGGAAGCCGTTCACGTCGCGCCAGCGAGTCGTCGCCCGCCGGCCCGGGTTCCTGTGGGACGCCAAGATCGCGATGCTGCCGGGTGTGAACGTGCGTGTCGTCGACAGCTACATCGTCGGCAAGGGGCAGTTGCACGCGACGATCGAGGGCCTGTTCACGATGGCTGACATCCAGGGTGAGGGTGAGATCGCCCGCGGTGAGTTCATGCGCTGGTGCGCGGAGGTGGCCTGGTACCCGACCGCCCTGCTGCCCAGCCAGGGTGTGCGCTGGGAGGCGGTCGACGACCACTCGGCACATGCGACCTTCGCCGATGGCCCGCTCACGCTGACGCTGCTGTTCAGGTTCAACGACGCGGATCTGATCGGCTCCTTCCGCGCCGACGCGCGCGGCGGCATGGTCGGTGACAAGATGGTCATGGCCCCGTGGGAAGGCGTCTGGTCGAACTACCAGGTGCGAGACGGCGTGCAGGTGCCGTTCACGGGCGAAGTGGCCTGGATGCGGCCCGAAGGGCGCAGGCCCTACTTCATTGGCACGGTCACCGCGTTGGCCTTCGAGTTCTCGCCGTGATCCGCCCGATGGCCGGCGCCACTTGGGTTGCGGGTGTCGTCGCGGCGGTGCTCGCAGTGGCAGGTTTCTTGATCTGGTGGCACTTTGATGACGACCTGCAGCGCGCCCGCGCCCGCAGCGCCAAAGGAAGCGCCCTGATCGATACGCGCTGCGGGCCGATCGAGGTGCAGCAGGCCGGGGCCGGCGTGCCGCTGCTGGTGGTGCATGGCAGTGGCGGCGGACACGACCAGGGCATGGCGTTCGCGGGGGCGCTGGCACAGCACGGCATGCGGGTCATCGCGATGTCGCGATTCGGCTACCTGCGCACACCGATGCCGGCGGACTCATCCGCTGCAGCGCAAGCCGATGCGCATGTGTGCCTGCTCGACGCGTTGGGTATCCCCCGCGCAGCCGTGATGGGCGGTTCGGCCGGTGCGCCCTCGGCGCTGCGGATGGCGCTTCGGCATCCGGACCGGGTCAGCGCGCTGATTCTGCTGGTGCCGCTCACCTACAAGCCGCCGACGCAGGCGGACTCGGCCGCGCCCATGCCGGCGTGGGTCGAGAACACGATGATGCGGCTGCTCGGCTCGGACTTCCTGTTCTGGGCGGCATTGCACGTCGCGCGTGATCAGGTCGTCAAGGTCGTGCTGGCCACGCCGCCCGAGTTGCTGGAGGCCGCCAGCCCGCCAGAGCGCGCGCGCGTCCAGGCCATGCTCGACGGCATCCTGCCTGTCTCGGCCCGGGCCGAGGGCCTGCGCAGCGATACGGCAGTCGGAAAGCATCTGGCGCCTGCGCCGTTGGAGACGATCCATGCCCCGACACTCATCGTCAGCGCGCGAGACGATCGCTACGGCACCTATGCCAGCGCGCAATACACCGCTAACGCCATCACCGGCGCAAAGTTCGTCGGCTTCGACCACGGCGGGCATACCTGGGTTGGGCATGACGCCGAGGTGATGGCGGAGATCGTCCGGTTGCTGATCACCAAAGACGCGCAGTGACGCGGTGACGAAGGGCTTGCAGACGCTCAAGGCCCGTCTGTCAGGCTTGCCCAGCGCGCGAGGTCGCGTGCGCTGTCGAACAGACGGGCCGATCGGATGCCCCTACAAGCGACCACATCAGACATCCGCCACCCGTGACTTGGTGGCACAACCACCCGAGGAATCAAATCATGAACAAGAAGCTATCCAGCCTTGCCCTTGCCGCGATCACGGTCGCCGGCGTGCATTGCAGCGCAGGACCCGGTCCGACGTGAAGGCGGTCGGGGCCAAGCTGGCTGAAATGAAGCAGGCCACTGCGGTCCGCTGGAAGGAATTCGAGCCCGACGTCAGCGCTGCCACAGTACGACTTCGCAAGTCGACCGAGAAGGCCATTGGCTGAAGCCAATGCGCCTTTCGTCGTCGCTCTCAACAAATCTGAATCGGATCTCACATGAACAAGCTCCTGGTCGCGGTCTTCGACAACGAAACGGCTGCGGATGCCGGGCTGAACGCCCTGCGCGCCCTTCACGCCGCAGGCGACATCACGCTGTATGCCACCGGCGTGCTCGCCCGTGACGCCAAGGGCGCGGTCAGCGTCAAGAAGTCCATGGACACCGGCCCTGCCGGTACCGTCACCGGGCTGGCGGTCGGCAGCTTGATCGGCCTGCTCGGCGGGCCCGTGGGCGTGGCCATCGGTGCCGTGACAGGCACCGTGGCTGGCGCCGTCCGGGACTTCTGGGTAGCAGGCGTGGGCCTGGACTTCATCGAAGCCGCCACCCAGCATCTGCAGCCCGGCAAGGTGGCCCTGGTGGCCGAGATCGAGGAAGAGTGGGTGATTCCGGTCGATTCGGCATTGGAAGCGGCTGCGGGGCAGGTTTTCAGGCGCACCCGCACCGAAGTGGCAGAAGCACAGTTCGACCACGACATCGCGGCCTTCAAGGCCGAAATCAAGGAACTCGAATCCGAGGCGTCGCACGCCAGTGGTGCCGCCAAGACCAAGCTGCAGGCCAAGCTCGCAACGACAAAGGCCAGCCTGGATGGCGCCGTGCACCGTGGCCAGCAGCGCCTGGACACGCTGAAGCAGGAAGCGGAGGCCAAGGCGGAGTCGCTGAAGCAGCAGTTGAGCCAGGCCAAGGGTGATGTCAAGGCGCGAATCGAAGGCCGCATGAAGCGGGTCAAGAGCGCGTACCACGCGCGCGGCGCAAAGCTGGCGCAGGCCTGGAGCCTTGCGAAGGAGGCCATGGCGGCCTGATGGTGCCCAGCCGGCGGGCGGCCGCGACGCGGCCGGGCCTGCTCGCCTTGCTCCCAGGTCTGCTCGCGGGCCTGGTCGCGTGCGCTTCGCTGGACCCGCCCGAGAAGGCGCCCGCGCTGCTGGCGATTCCGGCGGGTTGGGCGCAGGCCGATGCGGCAGGGGCCGGTGCGTCGAGCGTCACCGAAGCCTCTCTGGCGCAGTGGTGGCAGCGGTTCGACGATGCGCAGCTGGAAGGTCTGGTGCGCAGCGCCTTGCAGGCCAACACCAGCGTGCAGGCAGCGATGGCCGCACTGCGGCAGGCGCAGGCGCTGCGCGACGTGGCCGCCGCGTCCTTGTGGCCCACGCTGGGTGGCGCCGCATCGGCGCAGCAAGGCACGGCAGGCGGCCACGGCACCGGCAGCAACTTCAAGCTGGGCCTGGACGCCGAGTGGGGCATCGATGTGTTCGGTGCCCGGCGGGCGGGGGTGGACGCGGGCGACGCCAGCGCTGCGGCCAGTGAAGCCAGCCTGGGTGACGTGCAGGTGCAGATCGCAGCCGAGGTGGCCTTGAACTACATCCTGCTGCGCACCGCGCAGGCGCGCAGGCTGATCGCTGCCGACAACCTGGCCAGCCAGGAGGAAACGCTGCAGATCACCCTGTGGCGTCAGCAGGCCGGACTCGTCACGTCGCTGGAGGCCGAGCAGGCCCGCGCCGCCGTTGAGCAGAACCGCGCCCAGCTGCCAGCACTGCAAACCAGCATCGTGCAGACGCAGCATGCGCTGGCCGTGTTGGCCGGGCAGCCGCCGGCCGCCATGCCAGATGTGCTGGACCTGCGCGCCGATCGGGCCAGGGGCATGGCCGTGCCGCAAGCGCGTGACGAGCTGGCCTTGAGCATTCCCGCGCAGACCCTGCGCCAGCGTGCCGACGTGCGCGCCGCCGAGTACCAGGTGGCCGCGGCGCTGGCGCGCGTGGGGCAGGCGCAGGCCCAACGCTGGCCGAGCTTTGCCATCGGCGGTTCGCTGGGCCTGAGCGCCGCTACGCTCGGCGCCCTGAGCAGTGGCAGCGCGGTTCTGGGCAGCCTGCTGGCCAGCGTGACGCTGCCAGTCTTCGACGGCGGCGCCTTGCGCGCGCAGGTGCGTGTGCAACAGGCGGCGCTGGCGCAAGCTCGAGCGACCTACCGCGCGGCGGTGCTGTCTGCGCTGCAGCAGGTGGAAGACGGACTGGTGGCACTGCGCGGCGACCGCCAGCGCTTGGCCAGCCTGCGGCTGGCGGCAGACGCCGCGAGCAACGCCGCCTTGCTGGCCCGCCAGCGCTACAGCAGCGGGCTGATCGACTTCCAGACCGTGCTTGACACCCAGCGCACCCTGTTCGCGACGCTGGACGGTGTCGCCAGCGCCACCGCCGATGTCAGCAGCGGCCAGGTGCGCCTGTTCAAGGCCCTCGGCGGCGGCTGGCCGCCCGCCGATCAAGGGCCTCGCGGGGGCGGGCCATCCACCTTGGGAACACAGAACCGATGAATGCTCCCATCCCGCCAGCCGGGCTGAAGCCGCCCACCGCACCGGCGTCCAGGCTTGCGCCTGCTCCCTCATCGGGATCTGCTGCGGTCAACGACCTGACGGCACTGCTTGGCGAACCCGCCACCGCACCCTGGTACCGCCGCCGCTGGGTGTGGATCGCCTTCGCTGCCGCGCTGCTGGCCGCGGGCGGCCTGTGGTGGTGGCTGGCCAGCCGCGCTGCCGTGGCCGCGCCCAGCTACTCCACCGCACCGGTCATGCGCGGTGACCTCACGCTCAGCGTCACGGCCAACGGCACGGTGCAGCCCACGCGGTCCATCAACATCGGCAGCGAACTCTCGGGCACCGTGTTGAGGGTCAATGTCGATGTCAACGACAACATCAGGAAGGGCCAGGTGCTGGTGGTGCTGGACACGGCCAAGCTGCGCGACCAGATCCTGCGTTCGCAGGCGGCTCTGTCTGCTGCACGCGCCAAGCTGGAGCAGACCGGCGCGACCGTGGCCGAGGCCCGCGCTGCGCTCGGCCGGCTGGAAGAAGTGGCCCAACTGTCCGGCGGCAAGGTGCCTTCCAAGGCCGAGCTGGACAGCGGCCGTGCGACCATGGCGCGGGCGATGGCCGACAACGGCGTGGCACAGGCCGGCATCAGCGACGCGCAGGCGGCTCATTCCACCGACCAGACCAACCTGTCCAAGGCCTCGATCACCGCGCCGGCCGATGGCGTGGTGCTGACACGCGCCGTCGACCCTGGCAATGCGGTGGCCGCCTCGCTTCAGGCCGTGACCCTGTTCACCGTGGCTGAAGATCTGACCCGCCTGCGCCTGTGGGTCTATGTCGACGAGGCCGACGTTGGCGCGGTGAAGCTGGGCCAGGCGGCGACCTTCACGGTCAGCGCGTATCCAAGTCGGCCCTTCCCCGCGCGCATCACGCGCGTGGGCTTCGGCTCGACGATCACCGACAACGTTGTCACCTACCTGACCTATCTCGACGTGGACAACGCCGACCTGAGCCTGCGCCCGGGCATGACGGCCACGGCCACCATCGTGGCTACGCAGCGCAAAGACGTGCTGCTGGTGCCCAATGCCGCGCTGCGCTACGTGCCCACAACGGCCGGGCCAGCCGAAAAAAAGGGCATCGCTTCCGGCATCCAGATGGGCCCGCCCAAGACGGAAAGCCGGCGCAAGGGCGCGGCCGACAGCGCCAGCACGGCTGCCGCCCGGCAGGTGTGGGTGCTTCCCGGGACCGGCACGGAGGGCCATGGCGGCCAAGCCGCGAAGCCCGGCACCGGCGTGCCCGTTGCCGTGGCTGTGGTGCCCGGCATCAGCGACGGCCACATGACCGAGATCGTCAGCGGCGATCTGAAGACCGGCATGCAGGTGATCACGGCGCAGAAGACGGCCGGCGCCAAGTGACCCGCAAGTGAGCCCGCGAATGAACCAGCCCTTGATCCAGTTGCGTGCCGTGAGCAAACGATACGGCGTTGGCGCGACCGAGCTGATGGCGTTGAAGGGCATCTATCTCGACATCGCGGCCGGCGAGTTCGTCGCCATCATGGGCCCCAGCGGCTCGGGCAAGTCCACGGCCATGAACATCCTGGGTTGCCTGGACACGCCCACCGGCGGCCAGTACCTGTTCAAGGGCGCGCATGTGGAAGCGCTGTCGCGCGACCAGCGTGCGCGGCTTCGGCGGCGCTTCCTCGGCTTCGTGTTCCAGGGCTTCAACCTGCTGGCGCGCACCTCGGCGCAGGAGAACGTCGAACTGCCGCTGCTGTACCGCGGCGACAGCGCCGCTGCGCGCCGCGGCGCTGCCGCCAAGGCCCTTCAGGATGTGGGCCTGGGAGGCTGGGAACAGCACACGCCGGCGGAGCTTTCGGGTGGCCAGCAGCAGCGCGTGGCGATTGCGCGGGCCATCGTCACCCAGCCCGCCGTGGTGCTGGCCGACGAGCCCACCGGCAACCTGGACAGCCAGCGCAGCCACGAGATCATGGGCCTGCTGCTGGCGCTGAACCGCGACCACGGCATCACCGTGCTGATGGTGACGCACGAGCCCGACATGGCCGCCTATGCCCACCGCATGGTGCACTTTCTCGATGGCCGCATCTCCCGTGACGAGCTGAACCCCAAGGCGACCGTGGCGGCACCGGCCGAACTTTCGCTGGCGGTGACGACCTGATCCCGACCCCCTGATGCTGTTCAGCGTCTTCATGCTGGCCCTGCGCTCGGTGCGGCGCAACGTGCTGCGCTCCTTCCTCACCATCCTGGGCATCGTCATCGGTGTCAGCGCGGTGATCACGATGGTCACATTGGGCAACGGCGCCACGCAGGCCATTGAAGAAAAGATCACCAGCCTGGGCACCAACCTGCTGATGGTCAGCCCCGGCCAGCGCATCGGCGGCGGCGGTGGCGGGGGTGGTGTGCCGCAATTCGTTGAAGCCGATGCCGATGCCATTGCGGCGCAGATCGGCGGCGTGGCCGTGGTGGCGCCGCAAGGCCGCGCCAATGCCACGGTGGTGGCCAACGGCCGCAACTGGGCCACCGGTGTCGTCGGCAGCACGAATGCCTGGTTCGAGACCGGCAACTGGCAGCTCGCCAGCGGGCGGCTGTTCGCTTCCGATGAACAACTGTCGGGCGCTGCCGTGTGCATCGTCGGCGAGACGGTGCGGCGCGAGCTGTGGGGCGGCACCGCAGGTCAGACGGGCCTGGGTCAGCAATTGCGCGTGAAGCAGTTCTCCTGCGACGTGATCGGCGTGCTGGCGGCCAAGGGGCAGGGCGGCATGGGCGACCAGGACGACACCGTGCTGCTGCCGCTGCACACGCTGCAGCGCCGTGTCACCGGCAGCCGCAAGGTGGCCGTGTTGCTGGTGTCGATGCAGGAAGGCGCCGACAGCGCGCCGCTGAAGGCCGGCCTGCGACAACTGCTGCGCGAACGTCGCCATCTGGCCGACAGCGACGACGACAACTTCAACATCTTCGACACCCAGCAACTCGCAGAGACCCTTTCAAGCACCATGGGCGTGCTGACCAGCCTGCTGGGCGCGGTGGCCGCGGTGAGCCTCCTGGTGGGGGGCATCGGCATCATGAACATCATGCTGGTCAGCGTCACCGAGCGCACGCGCGAGATCGGGCTGCGCCTGGCCGTGGGCGCGCTGGAGAGCGAAGTGCTGCTGCAGTTCCTGATCGAGGCTGTGGTCTTGTCGGCGCTGGGCGGCGTGGTGGGCGTGATCCTTGCCACGGGCGCGTCGTGGGCGCTGTCGGGTGTGATGGCCGTGCCCTATGCGTTCGACCCGGCCATCAACCTGCTGTCCTTGCTGTTCTCGGCGGCCATCGGGGTGCTGTTCGGATACTTCCCCGCGCGCCGTGCGGCGCGCATGGACCCGATCGAGGCCTTGCGCCATGAATGACGGCCGGCGTGGCCGCGGCGCGGCTCATCGGGCGGCGCGCGCATCAGGTCTTCGTCAACGCCTACGGACAGTATGCGCTGCAGGCCTATGAACGCGGCGTCCTCGACTACCTCATCGAGCCGGTGGCGCCCGAGCGGCCGGCCGAAACCGTGCTGCGGCTGAAGGAGCGACTGCGCGCCGCCGAACCGGCGGGCAACAGCGCGCTGCTGCTGCAGCAGCTGGGCATGCCCTAGATCAATTGCGCCTTGACGTCCGCGAACCCCATCAACCTGAAGAGGTAGATCGCCGCGGCGGCGTCGCCAGGCTCGTCGGCGACGAAGACGATCTCGGCGTAGCGGGTCACGCCGGCCTTGGCGATCGCGTTCCAGAGGTCCTTGGCGGGCTTGGGCCTGCCGTCGCTCGCCAGCAGCCCGGTGTAGGGCAGGTGCACGAGCCTGGCGCCCTCGGGCACGCCTTTGGGCAGCCCGGCGAGCGGCTTCCGGCCCGGCACGACATACACCTTCGGGAAGCTGCCCGGCACGCCTTTCGGGTCGCCCGCCAGCACCGGGCCGCGTGGCTGGGCCGGGTAGGGGGTGATCGGAATGGCCATGTCGCCCGGCCGCTGGCTCGGCCCCACGAGCGTGGGCTCGCGCACCACCTCCATGCCGAGCTCGGCGGCGCGCTCGAGCGAGTCCATCAGGACCGACACGCGCTTCTGGCCGAGCTTCTCGAGCGCCAGGAAGGCCAGCGCCGCGCGGCCGTCGAGGCCCTGTTCCGAGACCACCACGGCCTCGTGCGTGATGTTCACGCCGGCCTGCGCCAGCACTTCGGCCAGCTTGGCTGGCTGGTCGAGGTGGGCGCTGAAGACCTCGGCCGGCACGTTGAGGGCGAAGGGGATGTGCCCCTGCCGGTAGGCCTCGGGTGGGCGCACGTCGATGATGCTCACCGGAGCGACGCCGAAGGAACGCATCATCTTGCTGTTCCAGCCTTTCAGCCAGGCCCAGTCGCGCATCATGTTGGGGGCGCTGTAGGTCCAGAAGGGCAGCCCGCGCTCGTCCTGCAGCCAGCCCATCTGCGACTCCTGGAACAGCTTGACCTTCGGGTACCCGGCGATGTGCCTGGCCGCGAAGTAGGGCACGCTGGCCGCGAGGCCGCCGCCGCAATGGGTGTAGACCTGCTGCTCGGCGCGGATGCCCAGGTGCGCCAGCATGCGCCGGATCTCGTCGGCGGACTTGAAGGTCTTGTCGGCGTTGAACACGTCGCCGGTCGGCCACAGGATGGCGTTGGGGATGTGCCCGGCGCGGTCGAAGAAGGCCATCGCGCCGAAGTGCGTTTCCGGGTCCAGCGCATCCACGAGCGCGTTGCGCGCCAGGTCGCCCGAGGCGGCCAGGAACTCCGGCAGCCGCGCCCGCAGTTCCTCGTTGAGCGGGCCGAGGCGGAAGTCGCCGCGTGCCGGCGGCGGCGGGGCTTCGGCGGTCACGGCGCCGCCCACGGCTTTCCATCGCGCCATGCCCCCGTCGAGCACGAAGAGGTCCGATGTCGGCAAGCCGTGGTAGTTCAGGTCGTAGAAGAGCTTGGTGGCGTTGTAGGTGCCGCCCTGGTCGACGATGAGGATCCGGCGCCCCGGGCTCACGCCCCAGGACTGCAGGCGCCGCTCCACCTCGGCCGGCGGTGTCTCGAGCGCACCATAGCTGTAGAGGCTGGCGCTGATGGCCCCGGGGAGGTGCGCCGCGCGGTACATCGGCGCGGGCTGCGCGTCGAGGATGAGGAAATCGGCGCGCGCGAGGTTCTGTGCCAGCCAGGCGGCGTTGACCAGGCGGCCCTGGATGCCCTCGGCTGCCGCGGCCGGCGCGGCGCCGAGCGCGGCCCACGCCAGGAGCGTGGAGACCCCGAGCGCGACGAAGTACCTGTGGAACCAGGGCATGGGGCCTCCTCCGAAGAGCGATCGATGCTGGACAACGGGCGGTGGCAGCCGCACCGGAGAGCACCTTAGGTTCATGCTTGTGCCTCGGCCACTCCGGCCCGACAAGCCGCAGGACGGGCCGGATCGGACGCGCCGCAAGCCGACGAGTGGCGACGCTCGCGCGCCGGGGCGTTGGTCGGTGCCACGGTGTCTGGCCAGGCCATTGCGAGTCGGCCGGTGTCCCGCGCGACATGGCGGTGCCGGAGGAGAGGAGACAATGGCGCCGGGGGCGTCGACGCGGCGCCATCGGGGCCGGGCCGGTGCCACCCCTGGCAACTGCCACCGGCCGCTGGCGCTGGAAGGCAACGGTCAACCTGAAGGGCACGGATGTCTTGACGATGGAGCCGCAGTGCAATCGTGCGGGTGGCGAGTGGGGTCGCTGACCCCCTCTCCCGGCCCCGGGCCGGCCGCGGCCGACGCATACGGCATGCGCCTGGCGCTGGACCAGGCGCACAACGCCTGGCTCGTGGGCGAGGTGCCCGTCGGGGCGGTCATCGTGCGCCCGGCGTCGCTGTTGACTCCCGGCGCGGCCGGCGTGCAGGTCATCGCCACCGGCTACAACCGGCCCGTGACGACGCACGACCCCACGGCGCACGCCGAGATCGTCGCCTTGCGGCATGCCGCCACGCTGCTGGAGAACTACCGGCTGCCTGAGTGCGAGCTCTACGTGACCCTCGAGCCTTGCGCGATGTGTGCGATGGCGCTGATGCACGCGCGTTTCAAGCGCGTGGTCTTCGGGGCACGCGATCCCAAGACGGGCGCGGCGGGGTCGGTGATCGATCTCTTCGCCGACGCGCGTCTCAACCATCACACCGAGGTGGTCGGCGGCGTGCTGGCCGAGGAGTGCGGTGCGATGCTGCGCGACTTCTTCGCCGAGCGCCGCGCCGTCCACCGAGCCGAGCGCGAGGCGCAGCGCGCCGGGACGCAGGCGTTGCCGGTCGGCGAGGCGCTGGAAGAGGGCGCGGTCGAACCCATCGGCGACGAATCGGCGGCCGCACCCATCCCGGCCGGCGAGGCCATCGAACTGCCCCCGGAGGCTCGCTGATGCGGCTCACTGTGTTCAGCCCCTCGGGCGTCGTGCCGGACCCCCCGGAGCTGCAACGTGCGCTGGCGCGGCTGGGTGAACTGGGCTTCGATGCACGGCGCGACCGCGGCGCCCTGGCGAGGCGGCAGCGTTTTGCCGGCAGCGACGAGCAGCGGCTCGCCGCCATCCACCGCGTGGCCGACGAGGCCCCGGCAGTGGCGATGGCCACGCGCGGCGGCTATGGCCTCACGCGGCTGCTCGACGCCGTGGCATGGAAGAAGCTCGGCCGCAGCGTCGAGCGCGGCACGCGCTGGGTTGGCTTGTCGGATTTCACGGCGCTGCAGCTGGCCCTGCTCGCCCACACTGGCGCTGCCAGCTGGGCTGGCCCCTGCGCGATGGAAGGCTTCGGCCGCGCCGACGAGGCGGGCGGCATGGACGACGTGACCGCGTCGTGCTTCGCCGAAGCCATGCGCGGCGAGCTCGAGGCGGTGGGCTTTCGCACCGAGGCCGGCTTCGACGGGCTGGAGGTGCGCGGCACGTTGTGGGGAAGCAACCTCACCGTGCTGTGTTCGCTGATGGGCACCCGGCACCTGCCGGCCATCCGCGGCGGCGTGCTCTTCCTCGAGGACGTGAACGAGCATCCCTACCGGATCGAGCGCATGCTGCTGCAGCTGCTGCAGGCTGGCGTGCTGGGTGCGCAGAAGGCCGTGGTGCTGGGGCAGTTCGACGCCTGGAAGCCTTCACCGCTGGACCGGGGCTACGGCCTCAAGGCGATGGTGTCGCACGTACGCAGCTGCACGCGCGTGCCCATCCTCACAGGCCTGCCGTTCGGACATGTCCCGACGAAGGTGACCCTGCCCATCGGCCGGCGCGTCACGCTGGCGGTACAGGGCCGGCAGGCCTTCATCGGGTGGGCTTGACGATGGTTTCTCTTGAACGCGTCGCACGGACGGCCCTGAGGAGAGCGCACGGCACGAGCCCCTTGTTCACGGCAGTGCCGGCCTTCCTGCTGTTGTTGTTGACCGCCTGTGACAACAACCCCTACTGGAGCGGCGCGGCGCGCGAGAACACGCTCTTCTACGCCTTCGACGAGCGCTCGCCGCGATACCTGGACCCGGTGGCCTCGTACTCCAACCCCGAGTCGGCCTACACGCTGCAGATCTACGAGCCGCCCTATGGCTACCACTACCTCAAACGTCCGTATGCGCTGATCCCGAAGTCGGCGGCCGAGGTGGCCAAGCCCCGCTACGTGGGCAAGGACGGCCAGCCGCTGCCCGATGACGCGCCGGCCGAGGCGATTGCCGAGAGCATCTACGACGTGCGCATCCGCCCCGGCGTGCGCTTCCAGCCGCACCCGGCCTTCGCGCGCGACGAGCTGGGCCGCCTGCGCTACCACGCGCTCAATGCGGCGCAACTGGGCGCACGGCGTTCGCCCTGGGACTTCGAACATCAGGGCACGCGCGAGCTGACGGCGGAAGATTTCGTCTACGCGCTCAAGCGCCACGCCACCACGCGCATCGAGACGCCGGTGCTGGCCGTCTTCGCCGACCATGTCGTCGGACTGAAGGAGTATGTCGAGCTCATCAAGCGCGAAGATGCCAAGCTCACCGCCGGCCTGCCGGCCGATGCCCGCGACAAGCCGTTCCTCGACTTCCGCCAATTCCCGCTCGCCGGCACCAGCGCGCCGGACAAGTACACCTGGCGCATCCGCCTGAACGGCAAGTACCCGCAGTGGGGCTACTGGATGGCGCTGCCCTTCCTGGCCCCGGTGCCCTGGGAGGCCGAGGCCTTCTATGCGCAGCCGGGCATGAACGAGGCGGGCCTGTCGCTCAACCAATGGCCGGTGGGCACGGGCCCGTACATGATGAAGGAGTTCATCCGCGACCGCCGGCATGTGATGGTGCGCAACCCGAACTTCCGCGGTGAGCCCTATCCCTGCGAGGGCATGCCCGGCGACGAGGCCGCGGGGCTGCTGGCCGACTGCGGCAAGCCGATGCCCTTCATCGACACGCTGCACGTCGTGCTCGAGAAGGAGAAGGTGTCGCTGAAGGAGAAGTTCAAGCAGGGCTTCTTCGATGTGCCCGAGATCGAGCGGCCCGAGTGGGGCGTGGACTTCCGCGCCGACGCCGAGGATTCGGCCGAAGTGCAGCAGCTCTTCGAGCGCCGCGGCTTCAAGTTCCCGTTGATGACCGACATCAGCAACTGGTATCTCGGCTTCAACATGCTCGATCCGGTGGTCGGCCACGGCGAAACGCCGGCGCAGCGCGAGAAGAACCGCAAGCTGCGACAGGCGATCGCCATCGCCATCGACTGGGAGGAGGGCTACGGCCGCATCTTCAAGCACAAGGGCGGTGAGGCGGCCCACGGCCCGGTGCCCCCGGGCCTGTTCGGCTCGCGCGAAGGTGAGCCCGGCCACCACAACCCGGTGACGCACCGCCTCGTGGCGGGCAAGGTCGTGCGCCGGCCCATCGAAGACGCGCAGCGCCTGCTGGCCGAGGCCGGCTACCCCGGCGGCCGTGAGGCGGCCAGCGGCAAGCCACTGGTGCTGAACTACGACTTCCAGCGTGCATTGACACCCGGCTTCAAGGCCGAGAACGACTGGATGATCAAGCAGTTCGCCAAGCTCGGCATCCAGCTCGAAGTGCGCGCCACCGACTTCAACCAGTACCAGGACAAGACGCTCAAGGGCAAGCACCAGATCTTCTGGGGCGGCTGGCTCGCGGACTACCCCGATGCGGAGAACTTCCTCTTCCTTTTGTACGGGCCGCTCGGGCGCTCGAAGAACCAGGGCGACAACTACGCCAACTACGGCAACCCTGTATACGACAAGCTCTACGGCCAGCTGCAGACGCTGGACGAGGGGCCGCTCAAGCAGGCCGTGATCGACCAGATGGTCGCCATCGTGCAGGAGGACTCGCCGTGGTGCTTCGGCTACTTTCCGTGGGGTGGCCTCGCCTTCCAGTCGTGGGTGCACAACGGCAAGCCGAGCATCATGATCCGCGACATGGCCAAGTACTACCGCCTCGATGTCGCCGAGCGCGAGCGGCGCCAGGCGGAATGGAACCGGCCGGTGTACTGGCCGCTTTGGGTGCTGGCGCTGGCGGCGCTGGCGCTGGCCTGGGCGGCGCGGCGCAGCCACCGGGCGCGCGAGCGGTCCACCGCGCGCGGCACCGCGGCTGCTGCGGGCGCTGCGGCCGGTGTGACCGAAGGCGCGGACTGACGGCATGGGCGGCTTCATCCTGCGCCGCATCGGCTACGGGCTGCTGGTGCTCATCGGCGTCAACCTGTTGACGTTCTTCCTCTTCTTCACCGTCAACACGCCGGACGACATGGCACGCCTCAACATCGGCGGCAAGCGGGTGACGCAGGAGCAGATCGACAAGTGGAAGGCCGAGCGAGGCTACGACCGGCCGCTGTACTGGAACGCCAAGGAGGAGGGCGCGGCGAAGCTGACGCGCACGGTGATGTGGGAGCGCTCGGTCTCGCTGATGGCGTTGAACTTCGGCCGCAGCGACTCGGCGCGCTCGGTGGACATCGGCCACGAGGTGGC
>JALHOU010000010.1 GCA_022842825.1 Rubrivivax sp. | reverse complement strand
CATGGCCTCGGGCAGCAGCGCGGCGACGCGCCCGGCGCCCACCACGAGTTGCCGCCTCGCATCGGCGCGTGCCAGGCAGGAGGCGGCCAAGGCACTCGCCGCCGCCGTGCGGCGCGCCGTGAGCTCGCTGCCGTCGAGCACCGCCAGCGGCACGCCGGTGCGCGCATCGAAGAGGCTGTAGAGCCCGTGCACGCCGGGCAGGCCGAGTGCACCGTTGCCCGGGCACACGGCCACCGTCTTCACGCCCAGCCGTGCGCCCGCATCGACACGCCAGGCCGGCATGAGCAGCAGCGTGGCGCCGCCGGGCAGCGCGTGCGCATGCCGTTGCGGCACCTCGGCACCGGCGGTGAAGGCGCGCTGCAGCGCGCGCACCAGTTCGGGCAGCGGGCAACGTTCGCGCACGGCCTGGGCATCGAAGACTTGCATGGCCCGCAGCATAGTGGCCGAGGGTCGGCCCCGGTGGTGGTGCGCGGCGTGCTCGCTACGATGCGCGCCGGCCAGGCTGCTGGTCGAGCGGCCCGACGGGCGCGAGGGCGCGCGCGCGAGACCGCACGGAGATGCTCCCATGACATGGCTCGTGCTCGGCCTCGCAATCTTCCTCGGCGCGCACTCGGTGCGCATCTTCGCCGAGGGCTGGCGCACCGCGATGGTGGCGCGGCTGGGGGCCAACGGCTGGAAGGGCGTGTACTCGCTCGCCTCGATCGCGGGCTTCGCGCTGATCGTCTTCGGCTACGGCGCGGCGCGGGCACAGCCGGTGCTGCTGTGGGTGCCGCCGGTGTGGACGCGCCACCTCGCCGCGCTGCTCGTGCTCGTGGCGCTGGTGATGGTCGTCGCGGCCTACGTGCCGGGCAACCACATCAAGGCGCGGCTGAGGCACCCGATGATCCTCGGCGTCAAGGTCTGGGCCTTCGCGCACCTGATCAGCAACCAGATGCTCGCCGACGTGGTGGTGTTCGGCGCCTTCCTCGTCTGGGCGGTGCTCGACTTTCGCGCCGCGCGCGCGCGTGACCGGGCTGCTGGCGTGGCCGGGACAGGCGCCTCGGCGGGCCTGGCGCCCTCGCTGGTGCCGACGCTCGTCACCGTGGCCGTCGGTGTGGCGGTGTGGGCCTTCTTCGCCTTCTGGGCGCACGGTGCCTGGATCGGCGTCAAGCCGTTCGGTCGCTGAGCGGCTCCACCAGCTCCGGTCCCTCGCTGGCGCTGCGGCTCACGGTGCGCGAAACGGGCCAGGCGCGCAGGCCCTCGGCCGACGGCACGGCCAGCAGCGGCGCCACCGCGTCGGGCTCCTGCACCGAGCGGGCGAGCCAGGTCGCCCAGTCCTCGCGTGCCACCAGCACCGGCATGCGCTCGTGGATGGGCGACATCAGCGCGTTGGCCTCGCAGGTGATGACGCAGCAGGTGAGCAGCCAGGGCGCGTCGGGCGCGGCGCGCCAGGCCTCGAAGAGGCCGGCCATCGCCAACGGCTGGCCGTCGGCGGCCGAGATGTACCAGGGCTGCTTCACCACTTTGCCCGCCACCGTGGTCGGCTGCCACTCGTAGAAGCCGCTGGCCGGGAGCAGGCAGCGGCGCCGGCGCACGGCCTGGCGGAACGAGGGCTTGTCGAAAATGCCCTCGGCGCGCGCGTTGTTCATCCTGTTTCCGACCGTCGTGTCCCTGGCCCACGAGGGCACGAGGCCCCAGCGCATGAGCTCGGCCACGCGATCGCCCTCGCGCGTCTCGTAGACCACGGGCACCTCCGACTGCGGCGCCACGTTCCAGCGCCGGGGAAATACCGGCACGCGCAGTACCGAGAAGCCCGAAACCAGCGTCTCGGGATCGTAGGCCACGACATAGCGCCCGCACATGGGGCGCGATGTTGGCATGCGGCCGCTGGGCGGCCCGGGCAAGGCGGCAAGGCGGCAGGGCGGCGGGGCGGCGGGGCGGCCCCGACCGGTCCGGTGCAAGCCCCCCGCAGGGGGATCGGCCGGGGGTGGTTGGGCGCGCCCGGCGAGGGGTGAGGCGTGGGGGCCCACCGGTCGCCGACCTCGGGGCGATGGGCGCACGAACCGTGGCGGCCGAGCATGGCGGCACGCCTCGGCCACCGCAACCCAACCCGGAGGAACCCCATGAGCCACGCCGCCGCTGCCCTGCAACGCCCTGCCACTTCCCCGCGCCACCTGCCGCGCTGGCTGCGCCGGGGCTTGCGGGCCTTGGCTCGCTGCGCGCGCTGGTGGGCCGGCAGCTCACCGCGCCATGCGCGGGGGCGGTTCGTGTCCTGCGCCGACGAGGTCCTGGACGCCGAGTGCGTGCCCGGCCAAAACGAGCGCCGCTGCGGCTGGTTCGACTCCAGTCAGGACCTGCGCGAGGGCCTGTGCGTGAGCGAGCACGACGGCAGCGACGCGGTGTGCGCGCAGTTGCCGGTGATGGCCTGGGTGCAGCTGCAGTTGAGCGGCTGGCGGCCGAGCCTGCAGGCGCCAGGCGGTTGACGGTCGCCTGACGGCCGGCCGCGGGCGCAGGCGTGCTCCGCGCGCCGGCCGCGCCCCAGTGCCGCAGTAACACGCCACGGGCCCGATGCCGCCAGAATGCGGCGCATGAACACGCCTCTTCGCTGCAGCCAGGCCAGCCTGGCCCGACCACTCTCCTGGCTCGTGCTGCTCTTCGTGGCCGCCCTGCTGGGCGCCTGTGGCGGCACCCTCGACGACCGCACCAAGGCCCAGGTGCGCCTGGTCAATGCCAGCGACGGCTACGCCGCGCTGGACTTCAATGTCGAGGGCTCGCTGCGCCAGGGCAGCGTCGCCTACGGCCAGAGCGGCAGCTACGTGCAGGTCGACCCCGACGACACCGACAGCACCATCTCGGCCACCGGCTCGCCGACGGCGCTGCTGACCTTCACGCCCAGCCTGCGCAAGGAGAACCACTACACGGTGCTCGCCTTCGGCGGCACCGGCGCCTTGCGGCAGCTGCTGATCGACGAGAACGTCGCCCAGCCCTCCAGCAACCGCACGTCGCTGCGCGTCATCAACGCAGCGCCCGACGCCGGCAGCCTCGACGTCTACGTCACCGCCGACGGCGACCCGCTGCCCACCTCGGTGGCGGCGCGCGCCGGTGCGGCCTACGGCGAGTTGAGCCCGACGATCGACCTGGCCAGCGGCACCTGGCGCGTGCGCGTGGCCGCTGCCAACAGCAAGACCGACGTGCGCCTGGACGTGCGCGACGTGGCCTTCGGCAACCGCCAGGCGGTGACGCTGGTGCTCACGCCCTCCAAGGGCGGCGCGCTCGTCAGTGCGCTGCTGCTGGTGCAGGAGGGCGGCGTGACGCGGCTGGACTCGACGCAGGCGCGCGTGCGCGTCGTCGCTGGCGTCAGCAACAGCGGCTCGGTGACGGCGTCGCTTGGCGGCACGCCGCTGATGTCGGCGATTGGCTCGCCGGCCGTCGGCGGCTATACGCTCGTCTCGGCCGGCATGCCGCCGCTGACCATCTCGGTCAACGGCAACTCGGTGGGGGCGCCGGCCACCGTGCTGGCGCCGGGCGCCGACTACACGCTGCTCGTCTTCGGCGCGCTGGCCGGGCCGCAGGCGGCCTGGGTGGAGGACAACAACCGGCTGCCCACCGTCTCGGGCACGGTCAACATCCGCCTCGTCAATGCCGCTTCGGCCCTGCCGGGCGCGATGTCGATGACGGTCGACGCGCTGCCGGTGGCCGGCGGCGTGGCGGCGGGCGCCGCCTCCACGCCCTATGTCGCCGTCAATGCCACCGAGGTGGCGGCCATCTCGGCCACGGCGGCGGGTGCCGGAGCGCCGGTGTTCACGGCCAGCGGCCAGCGGCTCACCGCGGGTGGTGTCTACAGCGTCTTCGTCGTGGGCACCGCGGGCGCGACGAGCGGCGTGTTGCGGCAGGACCGCTGAGCCGGGCGCGCGGGGACCGGCCGGCGAGTCTGCGACCTGGCCGCGGTTCCGGCCCGCAGCCGGGTGCGGCGCTCTTCTGCCACTTCGCGAATTGGTCGATCAGAAGTCGGTCGGGGTGGGTCGCATTCCGACGAGCGGTGGCGGGATCGGGCCGACGGGGTGCCCTGCTTCGCGAATGTCCTCTTCCGGCGGCCCAGCTTCGCTGGTCCCCCGGATGCCCCCTTGATTTCGCTGCGCAGGGCACCCCATCGCCCCGATCCTGAACCGTTGGTGGACTTCGTCGTGCAAGACCATCGTCGGTTCCCGCCGAGGACGCCGGGGGGTCGGCGCAGCGAAATCAAGGGGGCATCCGAGGGCCTTGCGAAGCCAGGCCCTCGGACGAGGACATTCGCGTAGCCGACCCCCCGGCGTCCTCGGCGCGCCACGACTGTCGGCGCGCGACCGCGAGCGCAGCCCAAGGTCGTGTCCCAAAGCCCGCGAAATGGCTTCTCTTGTGTCGATGAACGCAAACGCGTATCAGGCAAGGCGACCGGCGCGGAAGTCCTCGACGGCCCGGAAGATCTCCTCGTTCGTGTTCATCACGAACGGCCCGTACTGCGCGATGGGCTCGTTGAGCGGCCGCCCGGCGATGAGGATGGCGCGCGCGCCTTCCGTGCCCTCCACGCCGGCGGCGAGGCGCACGCCGTCGCCGCCCGCCGTGTTGGCCAGGATGGCCATGCGCTGGCGCCGCACGGCGGTCTCGCCCACCTGCAGCTCGCCGCGGTAGACGTAGACGAAGGCGTTGTGCGCCGCGGGCAGCGGCTGCTCGAAGGTGGCGCCGGGCGCGAAGTGCAGGTCCAGGTACAGCGGCTCGGTGTCCTCGCGCTGCATCGCGCCGCTGACGCCGTGCGTGGTGCCGGCGATCACGTGCGCCGTCACGCCCGCCTCGGCGCCTTCGCCGCGCCAGACCGGGATCTCCTCGGGCCGGATGTCGCGGTACCAGGGCTCGCGCATCTTGCTCTTCGCAGGCAGGTTCAGCCAGAGCTGGAAGCCTTCCATGCGGCCTTCCTGCTGCTCGGGCATCTCGCTGTGGATGACGCCGCGGCCGGCGGTCATCCACTGCACGCTGCCGGGCGTGAGCAAGCCCTCGTGGCCGGCGCTGTCCTTGTGGCGCATGCGGCCTTCGAGCATGTAGGTGACGGTTTCGAAGCCGCGGTGCGGGTGGTCGGGGAAGCCGCCTATGTAGTCCGAAGCGGCGTCGCTGCCGAAGGTGTCGAGCATCAGGAACGGGTCGAGCCGACGCTGCAGGTTCTGCGTCAGCACACGCGTGAGCTTGACCCCGGCGCCGTCGCTGGTGGCCTGCCCCTGCACGAGGCGCTCGACGATGCGCGGGTGGGTCACGAGGGAGGACGTGGTGGCAGTGCTCATGGCATCCAATGTAGTGCTCGCGGCCGGCCCTGCGGGCGTGCGGCTTTGCATGCAGCGTTCAGCCCGCTTCACCACCGGCGCGCGGCGCGACGCCGAGCGCGGCCGCCGGGGTGGTAATCTGGATTACCCGGCTGCCCGGGCCAAGCACAAAGGACCGGCGATGAAAGCGATCTGGAAAGGCACCGTGATTGCCGAGAGCGACGACACCGTGGTGGTCGAGGGCAACCACTACTTCCCCGCCGCGGCGGTGAAGGCGCAGTACCTGCTGTCCAGCAACACGAAGACGATGTGCTCGTGGAAGGGGCAGGCGAGCTACCACACGGTGTTCGTCAATGGCGACGCCAACCCGGACGCCGCCTGGTTCTACCCCGACCCGAAGGAGCCCGCCGCCAACATCAAGGGCCGCGTCGCCTTCTGGAAGGGCGTACAGGTGGTGGAGTGAGCTGAGGCACTGGGGCACCGGGGCGCACCCGACACCGGCGGCAATAGGATGGTGCGGCGTGCGTCGGCCGCGGCCGCGGCCCCTGCCTTGAATGGGCCGACGCCGGCACCCGCGTTGCCCGTGGGGCACCGGCGCCGGCTGCGCGAGTTGTGGCGCTCGGCGGGCTGGCCCTGCCGCGACGCGGTGGAGGTGGACCTGCTGGCCGCCGGGCTGCTCGAGCGGCGCTTCGACGCCGGGCAGCGCGAGACGCTGCACCTCACCGCGGCCGGCATCCAGGCGCTGGCGACGGCGCTGGCGAGGAACCGCGCCGCCTTCGACGCGCACGAGGCGCTCGTCGCCCGCGTCGCCGAGGAGATGCAGCGGGCCGGGCGCATCGTCTGGCGGGGGTTGTCTTTGCGCGCGCCGCTGCCGGCGGACCAAGCCGAACTGGCCGTGGGCGCATCCGGCCGCGGCGCGCCGACGGACATCGCGCCGTTGGTGGACGCGGCGTGGGCGCCGCAGGTTGCGCAGGTGACCGACCCGGCGCGCTGGGTCATCGCCATGCCCGATGTCTATTCGATCCGCCACACCACGGTGGAGGCGTATACCGAGCCGGCCGTGCACGAGATCAAGGTGCGCCGTGCCGACCTGCTGGCCGACCTGAGGCGGCCGGACAAGGGTGCCGCCTACCGGGCCATCTGCAGCCAGTGCTGGTACGTGCTCGGGCCCGGCGTGGGCACGGCCGACGACGTGCCGGCGGAGTACGGCGTGCTCATCGCCAGCGCAGCGTGCACGGGCCTGGAGCTGGCCCGGCCGGCGCCGCGCCGCCCGATGACGCCGGGCTTCGCGGTGTGGATGGCGCTGGCCCGCGCCACGGCCGAGCCGGCGGTGGAAGAGCCGCCGCAGGCGCCGCTGGCGGCGACATGAAGCCGCGACGTGAAGCCGTGATATGAACCCGCGACATGAAGCCGGCGTGCTGAGGCCAGCGCCGCGATGAGCGAGGACCTCGTCGTCCTGCGCCCCGAAGGCCTGTACTGCCCTGCGGGCCGCTTCCACATCGATCCCTGGCGGCCGGTCGAGCGGGCGGTGATCACGCATGCGCACGCCGACCACGCGCGGCGCGGGCACGGGGCCTATCTCGCCACGGCGGTCAGTGCCGGCGTGCTGCGCGCGCGCCTCGGTGACGACATCGCGCTGCAGGGCGTGTTGTACGGCGAGTTGGTGCAGCGCGACGGCGTGCGCGTCAGCCTGCACCCGGCCGGCCACGTGCTCGGCTCGGCGCAGGTGCGCATCGAGCACCGCGGCCAGGTGTGGGTGGCCAGTGGCGACTACTTCCTGAGCGGCATCGACGACGACTGCAATGCCACCTGCGCACCCTTCGAGCCGGTGCGCTGCCACTGCTTCATCACCGAGAGCACGTTCGGCCTGCCCATCTACCGCTGGCGCGCGCAGGCCGAGGTGCTGCGCGAGGTGAACGAGTGGTGGCGCGACAACGCCGCCGCGGGCCGCGCCAGCCTGCTGCTGGCCTACAGCTTCGGCAAGGCGCAGCGCCTGCTCGCCGGGGTCGACCCCGGCATCGGCCCGATCGTCGTGCACGGCGCCGTGGCGCCGCTCAACGACGCCTATCGCGCCGCCGGCGTGGCGCTGCCGCCGACACGCTCGCTGGCCGCGCTGCGCGAGCGCGGGCCGGGCGCGGGCGCGGGCCGGGGCGCGAGGGGTGGCACGACGAGCGCAATGGGCGGCGCGACGAGCGGGGCGACCAGCGGGGTAACGAGCGACGCAACGAGCGGTGCAACGAGCGGTGCAACGAGCGGTGCAACGAGAGGCGGGCCCGCCGATGGCTTGGCGGCCGCGGGCGAGCTGAAGCGGGCGCTCGTCATCGCGCCGCCGGCCGTGCTGGGCAGCGCCTGGGCGCGCTCGCTCGGTGAGTTCAGCGATGCCTTCGCCAGTGGCTGGATGCAGCTGCGCGGCGCGCGCCGCCGGCAGGGCGTGAACCGCGGCTTCGTGCTCTCGGACCATGCCGACTGGCCCGGGCTGCAGCGCGCCATCGCCGCCACCGGCGCCAGCCGCGTCATCGTGACGCACGGCTACGAGGCAGTCATGGTGCGCTGGCTGGCGCAGCAGGGGCTGCAGGCCGGCAGCTTCCGCACCGAGTACGGCGACGAACAGGCCGAGGATGGCGAGCCGGCGCGTGGCGGCGGGCTGTCCGAAGCGAAGGTGCGCGACGACGAAGAGGCTCCACCCGCAGCCGCCGAGGGCTCCGATGCACCGCTTCGCCCGCCTGTACCGTCAGCTTGACGCGAGCACCGCCACCGGCGAGAAGCTGGCGGCGCTGCGCGCCTATTTCGCCGAGGCGCCCGCCGCGGATGCGGCCTGGGCCGTGTACTTCCTCGCCGGCGGCAAGCCGCGGCAGGTGGTGCCGGTGGCCGTGCTGCGCGCCACCGCCTGCCGTCTGGCAGGGGTGGACGACTGGCTCTTCGAGGAGTGCTATCAGGCGGTGGGCGACCTGGCCGAGTCGGTGGCGCTGATGCTGCCCCCGACGCCGACGCCGACGCCGACGCCGATGTCGATGTCGATGTCGATGTCGATGTCGATGTCGATGTCGATGTCGATGTCGATGTCGATGTCGATACCAGCGCCGCTGCACCCGCCTGCCCCGCCACCTCCTACGGCGGCAGTCAGGCCGATGCCGCCCGGGGCGCCGAAGTTCCCGCCGCGGTCGGCCAATGCAGCGGAGGACGCCGCGCTGCACGGCGCGCCCGAGGGCGCCGCCAGCGGGGCAGGTTGGGCCACCGCCGGCCTCGCCCGCTGGGTCGAGGAGCGCCTGCTGCCCCTGCGCGGCCTGGCACCCGAGGAGCAGGCGACGCGCCTCGCGCTTGCCTTCGCCGACCTCGACCCTGCCGGCCGCTTCCTGTTCGTCAAGCTGATCGGCGGCGGCTTTCGCGTCGGTGTCAGCAAGCTGCTGGTGCAGCGCGCGTTGGCCGATATCGCCGCGCTCGATGCCAAGCTGGTGGCGCAGCGCATGATGGGCTATGCCGAGGCGCGCGCCACGCCCAGCGCCGAGCGCTTCCAGGCCCTGTTGGCGCCTGCCGAGGTGTCGCCCGCGGCGGCGATGTCGGGCGGGCAGCCTTATCCGTTCTTCCTCGCGCATGCGCTGCCGCCCGGTGCGGCGCAGGAGACACTCGGCGCCATCGACGACTGGCTGCTGGAGTGGAAGTACGACGGAATCCGCGCGCAGCTGGTGCGGCGCGCCGGCGGCTACTGGATCTGGTCGCGCGGCGAGGAGCTCGTCACCGAGCGCTTCCCCGAGGTCGTGCTGGCGGCCCGGGCGCTGCCCGAAGGCACCGTGCTCGACGGCGAGCTGCTCGTGTGGCCCGAGGGCGACCCGCGGCCCGGCGCCTTCCAGCGGCTGCAGCAGCGCATCGGCCGCAAGATGCTGACGAAGAAGGTGCTGGCGGAGGCGCCCGTGGCCTTTGTCGCCTACGACCTGCTCGAAAGCGACGGGGTCGACCGGCGGCACGAGCCGCAGCTCGCGCGGCGCGCGCGGCTCGAGGCCCTGGCCGGGCTGCGCGCGAGGCCGGGCGTGGGAGGCCTCGCAATTTCGCCACGGCTGCTTGCCGCGGGCTGGGACGAGGCGGCGGCGCTGCGCGCCTCGGCGCGCGAGCGCGGCGTTGAAGGCCTGATGCTCAAGCAGGCGACGGCGCGCTACGGCAGCGGCCGCACGAAGGTGGACGGCACCTGGTGGAAGTGGAAGGTCGACCCGCTTTCGGTGGACGCGGTGCTCGTCTACGCGCAGGCGGGCCACGGCCGGCGGGCCAGCGTCTACACCGACTACACCTTCGCCGTCTGGAGCCGCCCGCCGCGCGATGCGGCGGAGGCGTTGGCGGTGCTCGAGGCCATCGCGCGCGGTGAGGCGGCGCCGCGCCGTCCGGCCGGCGAGACGGCGCCGGGCGAGGCGCTGGCGCTGCAGCTCTTGCCCTTCGCCAAGGCCTATTCGGGGCTGACCGACGCGGAGTTCGCAGCCGTGGACCGCGAGGTCCGCGCTCAGACGCTGACCAAGTTCGGTCCCGTGCGCAGCGTCAAGCCCACTCTCGTGTTCGAGATCGGCTTCGAGGGCATCGGCGCCAGCCCGCGGCACAAGAGCGGCGTGGCCGTCCGCTTCCCGCGCATGCTGCGCATCCGGCGCGACAAGCCGCTGCACGAAGCCGACTCGCTGCAGACCCTGCGGGCCATGATCGGGGCCTGACGCGCGGCGACGGAAGCGGCGCTTGGTTGGGGGCAGGGGCCATGACGCCGATCTAGGGGGCGGGGCAGTCCCCACCGAAAGCACGGGCTGGGTGAGGTACCGTCACGCACAATCGTTTCCCCTGCGGACCGCCCGCGCGCCGGCCTCCGGCGCCTGTCGTCCGAGAAGCCCGAGGGCCCCGATGAAACCAGCCTCGAACACCGCCTCGACCACGGCGCCGCCCCTGGCAGCGGTGCCGGGCTTCGTCCCGATGCTTGCCGCCTGTCGCGTCCGGGCCGGTGCCGTGGCCCTGGTGGTGACGCTGGCGCTGGCGCCCGCCGGCCTGCTCGCAGCCGGCATGCCCTCGAAGAACGTCGCCTGGCAGGCGGCGGCGACCGACGCCGACATCGAGCGCGCCTTCGCACGCGCCAAGGTCGAGAAGAAGCCGGTGCTGCTGTACTGGGGCGCCACCTGGTGCCCGCCGTGCAACCAGCTCAAGGCGACGCTCTTCAGCCGCCAGGAGTTCGCGGCGCTGTCGAAGAACTTCGTGGCCGTGCATGTGGACGGCGACCGGCCCGGAGCGCAGAAACTGGGCTCGCGCTTCAAGGTCAGCGGGTACCCGACCACGGTGCTTTTCACGCCGGAGGGCCAGGAGGTGACCCGCCTGCCGGGCGAGGTCGACGCGCCACAGGCCCTGGCCGTGCTGCAGCTGGGGCTGGCAGGTGGCCGCTCGGTGAAGGCGGTGCTGGCCGACGCGCTCGGTGGCAAGGATGCAGGCAGGGCGCTCAGCGCGAACGACTGGCGCCTGCTGGCCTTCTACTCCTGGGAAACCGACGAACAGCAGGTGGTGCCCAAGGCCGAGGTGCCGGGCACGCTGGCACGCCTGGCTGCGGCCAGCCCGACAGCCGTGAACGGCGACGCCGAGATCACCACGCGCCTGTGGCTGAAGGCCCTGGCCGCCAGCGACGACGGCAAGGGCCTGAAGGCTGACGACGGCCTGCGCGAGCGAGTGCGCATCGTGCTGGCCGACGCGCGCGAGGTGCGCGCGCAGATGGATGTGCTGACCAACGGCGCCGCCGACATCGTGCGCACGCTGGAAGACGACGAGTCGCCGCGGCGCGCGCCGCTGGTCGCCGCCTACGACGCGGCGCTGAAGAAGCTCGAGGCGGACACGACGCTGTCGCGCGCCGACCGGCTGGGCGCTCTGCTGGCCCGGGTCGACCTCGCACGGCTGAAGGAGCCCAAGGACAGCGTGTCGCCCAAGCTGCCCGAGCCGCTGCTGGCTGACCTGCGCGAGCACGTGGCGCGCGCCGACCGCGAGATCACCGACGGGTACGAGCGCCAGGCGGTCATCACCGCTGCCGCCTATGCGCTGGGCCGCGCCGGCCTGTGGGCCGACAGCGACGCGCTGCTGAAGAGCAACCTCGCCAGGAGCCACTCGCCCTACTACCTCATGAGCCAGCTTGGCAGCAACGCGCGCAAGCGCGGCATGAAGGACGAGGCCTTGCGCTGGTACGGCGAGGCCTTCGACAAGGCCCGCGGGCCAGCCACGCGGCTGCAATGGGGTTCGGGTTATCTGGCGGCGCTGGTCGATCTGGCGCCGCAGGATGCCGCCCGCATCGAGAAGGTGGCCGCGCAGATGCTGCGCGAGGCTGCGGCCGACGCCGGCGCCTTCGACGGACGCAGCGTGCGGTCGCTGCAGCGCGCCGGCAGCAAGCTGGTGGCCTGGAACGGCGAGGGCAAGCATGCCGCGGCGATGAAGCGGCTGCAGGGCCAGCTCAACGGCGTCTGCGCCGGCCTCTCGAAGGCCGACGCCGCCGGCCAGCGCGCTGCCTGCGAGAAGCTGTTGAAGCCGGCGCCGTCAAAGGCGGCGCGGCTGCTGCACGGCCTCCTCACTCAGAAGGTGGCGTGAGCGAGGGGGGCGGCAGGCCGCCGGGCGACAGCCTCGACGCGGCTCGGCGCCGTCTGGGCGCGCTGCTGCTCGGCGCGCCTTGGGCGGGCGCGGCCTGGGGTGCGGGCGCCACCACCGCGGCACCGTCTTCGGCTCCCCGTGCGCCCGTTGATGCGTCGCCATCGGGCGCATTTGCGGCGGCCTCATCAGCGGCGTCCTTGGTGGCGGCTGCGACCGCGGACAGCGCCCACACCGGCCGCTGGGTGCACGCCTTCGCCGCCTACGGGCCGCCCAAGTACGGCCCCGACTTCCAGCACTTCGAATACGTCAACCCGAAGGCGCCTAAAGGCGGAACGATCCGGCTGCGCTTCCCCGACCGCCGCTCGAGCATCGACAAGTTCAACCCCTGGACGACACGCGGCAACGCGCCGGCCGGCGTGCTCATCTGGATGGTCGAGTCGCTGTGCCACCTGGCGCAGGACGAACCGAGCACGATGTACGGGCTGCTCGCCGAGAGCCTTTTTGTGGCGCCGGACTTCGGCTCGGTGAGCTTCAAGCTCAACGCAAAGGCGCGCTTCGGGAACGGCGACCCCGTGACGGCGGCCGATGTCGTGCACAGCCACGCCATGCTGTCGAGCAAGGGTGCCTCGGCGGCGTACCAGAACCAGGTCATCGGCATCGAGCGCGTCGTGGCGATTGACGATCACACGGTTCGCTTCGACCTGAAGGACAAGAGCCGCGACCAGGTGTTCGTGGCCGGGATGATGCCGGTGTTCAGCCGCAAATGGGGCGGCGGCAAGCCGTTCGACCAGGTGACGCAGGAGCACCCCATCACCTCTGGCGCCTACCTGATCGACAAGGTCGAGATGCCGCGGCGCATCGAGTACCGGCTGAACCCCGACTACTGGGCGCGCGACCTGCCGGTGCGGCGCGGCCACTTCAACTTCCAGCGCGTTGTCTACCGCGCCTACCAGGACCACGCGGTGGCGCGCGAGGCCTTCAAGGCGGGCGAGTTCGACCTCATGAAGGAATACGGCGGCCGCTCGTGGGTGCGCCTGCACGCCGGGCCGAAGTGGGACGACGGGCGCATCGTCAAGCGGCCGATGGAGACGGCCTTCGGCCAGGGGCTGCAGTCCTACCACCTCAACCTGCGCCGCCCGATCTTCCGCGACATCCGCGTGCGCGAGGCTCTGGACTTGGCGTACGACTTCGATACCAACAACCGCACCGGCATCTACAAGCGCGCCGAGAGCGTCTTCAGCAACTCCGAGTTCGCCGCCGTCGGCGAGCCGACGCCCGGGGAGCTGAAGCTGCTCGAGCCCTTCCGCGCCGAGCTGCCGGCCCGGGTGTTCGGGCCGGCCTATCGCGCGCCGCGCACCGGGCGCGACCCCAAGCGCCTGCGCCAGAACCTCTTGCGCGCGCGCGCGCTGCTGGAGCAGGCCGGCTGGAAACTCGACGCCGGCGGCACGCTGCGCAACGGGCAGGGCGAGGCGCTGGTCATCGAGTACCTGTCGCCGCGCGAGGCGGGCATCGAGGACTGGCAGCACAACCTGAAGAAGCTCGGCGTCGAGCTCAAGGAACGCATCGTCGACTTCGCGCTCTACCGGCGCCGGCTGGAGAAGTTCGACTTCGACATGATCACCATCGTCGAGGGCGACTTCACGCTGCCTTCGGCGGCGGACCTGAAGGTGCTGTACGGCTCCAAGGCCGCCGACGAGGAGGGCAACAACAACTTCCGCGGCATCAAGAGCCGGGCCGTCGATGCCTTGCTGGAGGCGATCGCCGCGGCCGAGACGCTGGCGCAGTTGCGTGACGCTGCGCGCGCGCTGGACCGCGTCGTGATGTGGAGCCACTTCCAGGTGCCCGATCTCTACGGCAGCGCGGAGAACGTCTCGCACTGGAACCGCTTCGGCATGCCCAAGGTGCAGGCGAAGTACTTCAGTGCCGACTTCCTCATCTCCGGCTTCGTCGAGTTCGGCCCCTGGCCACTGTGGTGCTGGTGGGACGCGCGGCTCGAGGCGAACCCGGCCCCCGCCCCGGCGAGAGCGGTGCCGAAAGCATGATCGCCTACATCGTCAGGCGGCTGCTGCTGATGGTGCCCACGCTGCTGGGCGCGCTCACCATCACCTTTGTCGTCATGCAGTTCGTGCCCGGCGGCCCCATCGAGCAGCTCATGGCCGAGGCGCGCGTCGGCCAGGGCGGCGAGGCCGGCGCCTACAAGGCCGGCCGCGACCTCGACAAGAAGCAGCTCGAGGACCTGAAGAAGATGTACGGCTTCGACAAGCCGCTGCACGTGCGCTACTTCGAGATGCTGGCCAGCTACGCGCGCTTCGACCTCGGCAAGAGCTTCCTGCAGAACAAGCAGGTGTGGGACCTGATCAAGGAGAAGCTGCCGGTGTCGATCTCGCTCGGCCTGTGGACCTTCCTCGTCAGCTACCTCGTCAGCGTGCCGCTCGGCGTGGCCAAGGCGGTGCGCGAAGGCAGCCGTTTCGACACGCTCACCACCGGCCTCGTGCTGCTGGGCTATGCGATCCCGGGCTTCGTGCTCGGCCTGCTGCTCATCGTGCTTTTTGCTGGCGGCAGCTTCTTGGACTGGTTCCCGCTGCGCGGCCTCACCTCCGACAACTGGGACGAGCTGTCCTGGGGCGCGCGCATCGTCGACTACTTCTGGCACCTGGCGCTGCCGCTCACGTGCCTGGTGATCGGCAGCTTCGCGACCATCACCATGCTCACCAAGAACACCTTCATTGAGGAGATCCGCAAGCAGTATGTGCTGGTGGCGCGCGCCAAGGGCCTGGCGCAGAAGCGCGTGCTCTACAAGCACATCTTCCGCAACGCGCTGATCCCGCTCGTCACCGGGTTCCCGGCCGCGTTCATCGGCGCCTTCTTCGCCGGCGCGCTGCTCATCGAGACGCTCTTCTCGCTCGACGGCCTGGGGCTGCTGGCCTACGAAAGCGTCATCCGGCGCGACTACCCGGTGGTGCTGGGCACGCTGTACCTGTTCACGCTGATCGCGCTCGTCACCAAGCTCGTCACCGACCTGCTGTACGTCGTGGTCGACCCGCGCGTGCAGTTCGGCGCCGCGGCGCGCTGACGGCCGGCAGGAGACGCGATGGCTGACCGCCCCAACCCCTTCGAGGTCACCGTCGGTCCGGGTGGCGAGAGTGTGCTGCCCGACGAGACGCCGCCGCCGCCGCCGGCCGGCCCGTGGGCACGCGTCTGGGGGCGCTTCCGCCGGCATCGGCTTGGCTACGTGTCGCTGTGGATCCTGGCCGCGATGCTGCTCGTCTCCACGTTGGCCGAGGTGCTGAGCAACGACCGGCCACTGCTGGCGCGCATCGACGGGCAGTGGTACCTGCCGGTGCTGGACAACCCGAGCGAGAAGCAGCTGGGCGGTGACTTCGGCACGCCGGCCGACTGGAAGGACCCGCTGGTGGTGGGCCTCGTGGCCAAGCCGGGCAACTGGGCGCTCTACGCCCCCAACCCGCACGGCGCCAATTCGCGCGACGACTTCAACGGCGGGCTGCCGCCGGCACCGCCGGGCGCGCTCAACTGGCTCGGCACCGACCCCAAGGGCCGCGACATGGTGGCGCGGCTGCTCTACGGCTTTCGCGTCAGCATCTGGTTCGCGCTCGCGCTCACCGTGGTGGGCACGGCACTGGGCATCGCCGCCGGCGCGCTGCAGGGCTACTTCGGCGGCCGCACCGACCTCTACGTGCAGCGCTTCACCGAGATCTGGGGCGCGTTGCCCGAGCTGCTGCTGCTCATCCTGTTCGCCTCGATCTTCGAGCCGAGCCTGCTGCTGCTGTTGATCCTGCTGTCGCTGTTCGGCTGGATGGGCCTGGCGGACTACGTGCGCGCCGAGTTCCTGCGCAACCGCAGCCTGGAGTTCGTGAAGGCGGCGCGCGCGCTCGGCCTGGGCAGCGGGCAGATCATCTGGCGGCACGTGCTGCCCAATTCGATGACGCCGGTGATCTCCTTCTTGCCCTTCCGCATGAGCGCGGGCATCCTCGGGCTCACGGCGCTGGACTTTCTCGGCCTCGGCGTGCCCGGCACGGTGCCCTCGCTCGGCGAGCTGCTCAAGCTCGGCAAGGAGAACCTGTACGCGTGGTGGGTGATCGTGCCCACCTTCGCGCTGCTGATGGTGACGATGCTGCTGCTCACCTTCATCGGCGACGCGCTGCGCGACGCCTTCGACACCCGCAAGTCATGAGCCAAGCCGAAGCGGGCCCGCCGTTGCTGCAGGTCGACCGCCTCACGGTGCGCTTCGGCGCCAGCGTCGTGGTCGACGATGTGTCGTTGGCCATTCACGCCGGCG
Source organism: Rubrivivax sp. (assembly GCA_022842825.1). Classification (GTDB taxonomy): domain Bacteria; phylum Pseudomonadota; class Gammaproteobacteria; order Burkholderiales; family Burkholderiaceae_C; genus Rubrivivax. The sequence goes on along the minus strand of JALHOU010000010.1, from coordinate 37,111 downwards.
AGAAGTTCGCGCTGGTGGGCGAATCGGGCTCGGGCAAGTCGATCACGGCGCTGTCGGTGCTGCGCCTGGTGGATGCGGCAGCGACGAGCGGCCGTATCTTTTTCGGCGGCGAAGATCTCACTGCCCACGGCGAGGCGGGGATGCTGGCCATTCGCGGCCGGCGTATCGGCATGATCTTCCAGGAGCCGATGACGGCGCTCAACCCGCTGTTCACGGTCGGCAACCAGATCGGCGAGGTGCTGGAGCTGCACCTCGGCCTCGGCCGCACCGAAGCGCGGGCGCGCGCCATCGAGCTGCTCAAGCGCACCGGCATCCCCGAGCCCGGACGGCGCATCGACAGCTACCCGCACGAGCTTTCGGGCGGCCAGCGCCAGCGCGCCATGATCGCCATGGCATTGGCTTGCAAGCCTGAGCTGCTCATCTGCGACGAGCCGACGACGGCGCTCGACGTCACCATCCAGGCGCAGATCCTGGCCCTGCTCGACGAGTTGCAGGCCGAGATGGGCATGGCGCTGCTCTTCATCACACACGATCTGAACCTGGTGCGCCGCTTCACGCACCGCGTCGGCGTGATGGAGCGCGGCCGGCTGGTGGAGAGTGGCGCCACCGCCGAGGTCTTTGCGCAGCCGCGGCACGAGTACACCCGCCGGCTGCTCGCCAGCCGCCCGGTGCGCAACGTGACGCCGGTGCCGGCCGGCGCGCCGGTGCTCGTGCGCAGCGATGAGCTGCGCGTCAGCTTCGAGCTCAAGGCTGGCTGGTGGAAGAAGCTGCAGTTCCATGCCGTGCGCCGGGCGACGCTGGCGCTGCGCAAGGGCGAGACGCTGGGCATCGTCGGCGAATCGGGCTCGGGCAAGACGACGCTGGGCATGGCGCTGCTGGCGCTGCAGGCGCCCAGCGGCGGCACGGTGCACTTGGGCGAGGAGCGTATCGACAACGCGCCGCGCGAGGTGCTGCGGCGCATGCGGCGGCGCATGCAGGTGGTGTTCCAGGACCCGTTCGCCTCGCTCAGCCCGCGTTTGAACATCGGCCAGATCGTCGGCGAGGGCCTGGCCCTGCACCGGGGCGAGCTGAGCCGTGCCGGGCGCGAGCGGCTGATGCTGGAGATGCTCGACGAGGTCGGGCTGGCCGAGCGGCACGGCGTGGCCGGCGTGCTGCAGCGATATCCGCACGAGTTCAGCGGCGGGCAACGCCAGCGCATCGCCATCGCGCGCGCCGTCGTGCTGCGTCCGGAAGTGCTGGTGCTCGACGAGCCGACCTCGGCGCTGGATGTGTCGGTGCAGCAGCAGGTGCTGCAGCTGCTGGTGTCGCTGCAGCAGCGCTACGGCATGAGCTATGTCTTCATCAGCCACGACCTCGCGGTGGTGCGCGCGATGTCGCACCGTGTGATGGTGATGAAGGACGGCGACGTGGTCGAGGAGGGCGAGGCCGAGGCCTTGTTCGCCGCGCCGCGCGAGGCCTATACGCGCGAGCTGCTGGCGGCGGCGCATCTGTCGTAGTCGCGGCCCGACGCACGCCTCGAGACGCTCACCGAAACGCATGCCGGGTTTGCCGCCGCTTTCGACCGTCGTGGCCGGTTTTGTCGCCGTGCTCGTGGGCTTCACGAGTTCGGTCGTCATCGTCTTCCAGGCCGCCGATGCGCTCGGCGCGAGCGCGGCGCAGAAGGCGTCGTGGATCTGGGCCCTCGGGCTCGGCATGGGCCTGACGAGCATCGGGCTTTCGCTGCGCTACCGGCAGCCGGTGCTCACGGCGTGGTCGACGCCGGGCGCGGCGCTGCTCGTCACCGCCGGGGCCGGTGTGTCGATGGCCGAGGGTGTGGGTGCCTTCGTCGTCTGCGCCGGGCTCATCACGCTGGCGGGCGCGAGCGGTTGGTTCGAGCGGGTGATGAACCGCATCCCGCAGGCGCTGGCGGCGGCCTTGCTCGCCGGGGTGCTGGCGCGTTTCGCCATCGATGGCTTCCTGCAGCTCGGGCCCGAGCTCGCGCTCGTGGGGCCGATGCTGCTGGCGTACCTCGCCGGGCGGCGCTGGTGGCCTCGCTATGCCGTGCCCAGCGTGCTGGGCCTGGGCATGGCCATCGCCGCGGCGCAGGGGCGGCTTGCCTTCGGCGCCGTCGACTGGGCGTGGGCGCAGCCGGTGTTCACGATGCCCGTGCTCAGCGTTGCGGCGCTCGTGGGCGTGGCGCTACCGCTCTTCGTGGTGACGATGGCTTCGCAGAACCTGCCCGGCGTGGCGGCGCAGCGCGCGGCGGGCTTCGACACACCGGTGTCGCCCGTCATCACGACCACCGGGCTGGCAACGATGGTGCTGGCGCCGTTCGGGGGCTACGCGCTCAACCTGGCGGCCATCACGGCGGCCATCTGCATGGGGCGCGAGGCGCACGAAGATCCCGCGCGGCGCTGGTGGGCCTCGGTGATGGCGGGCGTCTTTTATGTCGCCGTCGGCCTCGCCGGGGGCGCGGTGGTCGGGCTCATCGCGGCGTTCCCGAAGGCGCTCGTGCTGGCGGTGGCCGGGCTGGCGCTGCTGGGCACGATCGGCTCCGCGCTGGCGGCGGCGATGCGGGACGAGCGCGACCGCGAGGCGGCGCTGATCACCTTCCTGGTCACGGCCTCGGGCCTGACGCTGTGGAGCGTGGGCGCGGCCTTCTGGGGCGTGGTGGCCGGCGTGCTGGCACTCGTGGTGCAGCGCTGGCGAGGGGCCAGCGGGGGCTGACCGGCGCGCTTGTACCACTTCGCGATCGATCGATCCGGAGTCGGTCTGGGTGGGGCGCACGGCAACGGACGGTGGCGGGATCGGGCCGACGGGGCGCCCTGCTCCGCGAATGTCCTCTCCCGGCGGCCCTGCTTCGCAAGCTCGCAGGTCCCCCGGATGCCCCCTTGATTTCGCGGCGCAGGGCACCCCATCGGCCCGATCCTGAACCGTTGGTTGGACTTCGTCGTGGAAGACCACTGCCGGTTCCCGCCGAGGGCGCCGGGGGGTCGGCGCAGCGAAATCAAGGGGGCATCCGAGGGTCTTGCGAAGCCAGGCCCTCGGAAGAGGACATTCGCGTAGCCGACTCCCCCCGGCGTCCTTGGCGCGCTCCGACTGTCGGCGCGCGACCGCAGCCCGACACCTGCGAGAGTCGCTTTACCCGTGTCGTTGAACGCAAATGCGCTTCAGCGTGCGCCGGCGCGTTCAAGCAGCGCGACGACGGCATCCTGGCGCCGCTGCCGCGCGTGCGCAAGTGGGGTGACGCCCTCGCGGTCGGCGAGGTTCACGTTGGCGCCGTGTGCGATCAGCAGGCGCACGATTTCGGTGTGCCGCGCTCCGCCGTCACCCAGGATGACGGCTTCGAGCAGGGCCGTCCAGCCCAGGCGGTTGACGTGGTCCACGGGCACGCGGTTCGGGCCCTTCCACTCGAGCAGCGCGCGGACGGTTTCGACATGGCCGTAGTGGCAGGCCGGAATGAGCGCCGTGCCACCGTAGCGGTTGAGCACCCTGGGGTCGGCCTTGGCGTGCGCGGCGAGCACGATCTCGGTGTGACCGCGGGCGCCGGCGAGCAGGAAGGCGCTGTCCTGGATCTGGTCTTGCGCGTTGACGTCGGCGCCGCGCTCGATGAGCCGGCGAGCGACGGACGCGTGGCCTCCTTGCGTGGCGGCCAGCAGCGCGGTGCGCCCGGATCCGTCGCGTGCTTCCAGCGGTGCGCCGGCGGCGAGGGCGCGCTCGACGGCCGCCAGGTCGCCCCGGGCGGCCGCCTCGACGAGCGCGGCGGCGCCCGCTTGCGCCTGCGCCGCGCCGATGCCACCCAGGAACGCGGCGGCTCCGGCGAGGGCCGTGAGGACGAAGAGGCGGCGCACCGGGGCAAGAGGCGACTACTTGAGCAGGCCTTCGGCCTTGAGCGCTTCCTGCACCGCCGGGCGGGCATTGACGCGAGCCATGAAGGCGTTGAGGTGCGCGAGCCCGGTGATGTCGACCCCCACGAACCCACACCAGCGGGAGACCGTGAAGAGGTAGGCGTCGGCCACGGTGAAGCCGGTGCCCATCAGGTAGTCCTTGCCGGCGAGCTGGCTGTCGACCCACTTCAGCCGGTCGAGCACCTTCTGGCGCGACAGGGCCTTGGCTTCCTCGGGCATGGCGGGGTTGAACAGCGGCGAGAAGGACTTGTGGATCTCGGTGCCGATGAAGGTGAGCCACTCCATGACGCGGTAGCGCTCCATCGTGCCCCAGGCCGGCACGAGCTTCTTCTCGGGCACCTTGTCGGCGATGTACTGGACGATGGCCGGGCCCTCGGCGAGGCGCTGGCCGTCGTCGAGCTCGAGCAGCGGCACGTAGCCCTTGGGGTTGATGGTGTAGTAGTCGGTGCCGTCGGCCAGCTTGTGGGTCTTGGTGCTGGCGAGCACGGGCGTGAAGGGCAGGCCCGATTCGCGCAGCACGATGTGCGGGCTGAGCGAGCAGGCGCCGGGGGAGTAGTAGAGCTTCAAGGGCGTCTCCGGTACGGGGGTTCGATGGCCGGCCACGATACCGGCATGTGGCCGGGCGGGTGTTCAACAGGGGTGAATGTTGCTTTCGCGCCGCCGGGGGTGGCGCCCGGTCGCGCCGCGCCTCGTAGACTCGCCGCATGCCCCGCCCCATCCTCGACGAAGCCCATATCCACCCGGCCGTGCGCGAGCGCGTCGCCCGGTACCACCAATCCACCGTCGACGAGGTCCGCGCCGCGGCCGAACGCCACCCGGTGCTGGTGGTGGGCATGCGCATGAACCCCTGGCCGCGGCGCGCGCGCAAGCTGCTCGACGCGGCCGGCATCGCGCACCACGACCTCGAGTACGGCAGCTACTTCGGCCAGTGGCGACGGCGCAGCGCGTTGAAGATGTGGACGGGCTGGCCGACCTTCCCGATGGTCTTCGTGAAGGGTGTGCTGGTAGGCGGCGCGCAGGACCTGCAGCGGCTGATCGAAAGCGGCGAGCTGCGGCGCACGCTGGCCTGACGGCCGAGCGCGCCTTCCGGCCCATCGGCGCGCGCTGACGGGCGTGGGGCGCTGCCATGGTGACAATGCCGCGCATGCTCTCCCCACGAACGCGGCCATTGGAGTTGCTGGCCATGTTGTGGCCCGCGGCGCTCGTGCTGGTGGCGCTCACGCCAGGGCGGGCGCCGGCCCAGCCGCCGGGCGAACTGCCGGCCCATCGCCTTCAGCCGTGTCGATTGTTGGGCTTCGAGCACGAAGCCGTCTGTGGCCAGGTGCGGCGGCCGCTGGATCCCGGTGCGCCACAAGGCCGGCAGATCGATGTGCACTTCGCCGTGCTGCCGGCGCTGGCGCGCAACAAGCACCCGGATCCGGTCTTCGTGTTCGCCGGGGGCCCCGGGCAGTCGGCGATCGACCTGGCGGGCACCTGGTCGCGCCTGCTGGCACGCGTGAGCAACCGGCGCGACATCGTCCTGATCGACCAGCGCGGCACGGGGCGCAGCGCCAGGCTCGCCTGCCCCGAGCTGCCGCCGACGGCGCCGATGGCGCAGACCTTGCCGCCCGAGGCGCAGGCGAGCCGCCTGGCCCGCTGCCGCGAGGCGCTGCAGCAACTGCCGCATGGCGACCTGCGGCACTACACGACCTGGGTGGCGATGGGCGACGTGGAAGCGGTGCGCCAGGCGCTCGGCGCGCCCCGGGTCAATCTGCTTGGCGTCTCGTACGGCACGCGCGCGGCGCTCGAGTACCAGCGGCAGTTTCCGCGGGCGGTGCGGCGCCTGGTGATCGACGGCGTGGCGCCGCCGGACATGGTCCTGCCAGCGGCGTTTTCGGCCGACAACCAGGCGGCACTTGACGGCGTGTGGACGGCCTGCGAGGCCGATGCGGCCACCTGCCGGACGTTGCACCCGGGGCTGCGCGAGGAGTGGCTGGCCCTGTTGCGCTCGCTGCCGCGCGAGGTGGCGGTGGCGCATCCGGTCACCGGCGAGGTGGAGAGGCTGGTGCTCACACGCGAGCTGCTGTTGGGCCTGGTGCGTGCGCCGCTCTATGCACCGGCGCTGGCGGCGGGGTTGCCGCGTGCGGTGGGCGAGGCGGCGCGTGGGCGATTCGAGGCGCTCTTCGGGCTGGCGAGCGCGCTGCAGGGCGCGCGCGGTGCCACGCTGGCCGAGGGCATGCACTTCTCGGTCATCTGCACCGAGGACGTGCCGCGCATGGGGGGAGGATCAGCGGCCGCGGCAGGGGGTGCTGCACCCGGCGCGCCCGAAGGCGTCGCCCCGGCCGGGGCCGACTTCGCTTCGGTCTTCGCCGACCAGTACCGGCGCCTGTGCGCCGGCTGGCCGCGCGGTGACGTGCCAGCGGCGTTTTATGGCGTGCCGGCGGCGCCGGTGCCTGCACTCGTGCTTTCGGGTGGCGGCGACCCGGTGACGCCGCCGCGCCACGGCGAGCGTGTCGCCAGGGCGCTCGGCGCCAAGGCAAGGCATGTCGTGGTGACCGAGGCCGGGCATGGCGTGGTGGGGCTGCCTTGCCTGCGCGATGTGGCGTTCCGCTTCGTCGACGCGCTCGACGATGCCGCGGCGTTGGCCGTGAAGGCCGACTGTGCGGCCACGCTGCCGCGCCCGGGCGTCTTTGTGCCGCCGCGCGCCGCGGCGGGGGCGCGGCCATGATCCGCGTCACGCAGCTGCACAAGCGCTTTGTCAGCGGCCGCGGAAGGCGCGTACGCACCGTGGTGGCGGTGGCGGGCGTGGACTTCACAGCCGCCGATGGTGCCATCACGGCCCTGCTCGGACCGAACGGCGCGGGCAAGACGACCACGCTGCGCATCGCCGCCGGCCTGCTGGAGGCCGATGGTGGCAGCGTCAGCGTCGATGGCATCGACGTGGCGCGCGCGCCGCGGGCGGCGCTGGCGCGCATGGGTGTGCTGAGCGATGCGCGCGGCCTGTACCCGCGGCTGACGGCGCGCGAGAACATCGTCTACTACGGCCGGCTGCAGGGCATGAGTGCCGAGGCGGCCAGCGCGCGAGCACACGAGCTCGCGCAATTGCTCGAGATGGCACCGCTGCTGGACCGGCGCACCGAGGGCTTCAGCCAGGGCGAGCGGATGAAGACGGCGCTGGCGCGCGCGCTGGTGCACGACCCGCCGAACATCGTGCTCGACGAGCCGACCAACGGCCTGGACGTGCTGGCCACGCGCGCGCTGCGCGAGGCGCTGCAGCGGCTGCGCGGTGCGGGCACCGCGGCGGGCAAGTGCATCGTCTTCTCGACGCACATCATGCAGGAGGTGCAGCGGCTGGCCGACCGCGTGGTGCTCGTGGCGCACGGGCGTACGCTCGCCGAGGGGACGGTGGCCGAGCTTTGCGAGCTGGCCGGCGAGAGCGACTTCGAGGAGGCGTTTGTCAAGCTGGCCTTTGCGCCCGACGAACGCGTGGGCGGCGCGGGCCTCGCGGAGGGACCGGGGGCCGCACTCGACAGCGCCGGCGCGGTCGGCGGCGGGGTGCGACCGTGAGCGCGCAGGGGGATTGGGAGACCCCGTCCGACAGCGCGGGGCCTCGCCCCATCGGCCACCGACTCAACGAAGCGCGGGGGGCGCCGCGCGCCGGGCATCCGTCGCGCGTTCGGCCCCTGGCCCACGCCTGGACCGTCTATCTCAAGGAGCTCGTGGATGCGCTGCGCGACCGGCGCACGCTGCTGGCGGTGCTGTTGAGCTCGGTGGCTGTGGGCCCGTTCGTGCTCGTGCTCGTCTCTTCGCTGGTGGCAGGCATGGAAAGGCGTGCCGAGGCGCGCAGCGTCGTCGTGTTTGGCATCGAGCACGCACCGTCGCTCGCCAACTATCTCGCGCGGCAGACCTACGTGGTGCGGCCGGCGCCGGCCGACTTCGAGGAGCAACTGCGCGCGAGCCGGCTGGGGGATCCGGTGCTGGTGATCCCTGCCGACTTCGAGGTGGCGCTGCGTGCCGGCGAGGCACCGCGGGTCGAGGTCGTGAGTTCAGCGGCGAACCAGCGTGCGAGCAGCGGCGTGGGCGCGGTGCTGCGGCTGTTGCGGGGCTTCAACCAGGAGCAGGCGGTGCTTCGGTTGGCCCTGCGCGGCGTGGCGCCATCGCTGCTGGAGGCGCTGCGCGTCGAGGAGCGCGACCTCGCGAGCGCGGCCACGCGCGCGGCGCAACTGGCGACGATGGTGCCGTTCTTCGTGTTGATGGCCATGCTCTACGGCGCGCTCAACGCGGCGCTGGACACCACCGCCGGCGAGCGTGAACGCGGCTCGCTCGAGCCGCTGCTGATGACACCGGTGCCGCGCGCGGCGCTGGTGATCGGCAAGTGGGGTGCGGTGGCGAGCGTGGCGATGCTGATCGCCTTGCTCTCGTGCCTGAGCTTCCTGCCGGGGCAGTGGCTGCTGCGCAGCGAGGCGCTGTCGGCGATGTTCCGCTTCGGCATGCGCGAGGCGGCCTGGTTCGTGGCGCTGCTGCTGCCGCTGGCGGGGGCGCTGTCGGCCTTGCTGATGGCGATCGCCGTGCGCTGCAAAAGCTTCAAGGAGGCGCAGGCCAACGCCACCGTCGTGCTGCTGGTGGTCTCGCTGCTGCCACTCGTGACCTTGTTCAATCAGGAGGGCGAGGCGCCGTGGCACCTGTGGCTGCCCGCGCTGGCGCAAACGACATTGATGGGCCGCGTGCTCAAGGGAGAGACTCTGCCGGCCTGGGACCTCGCGCTGCCGGCGCTGGTGTGCGTGGCCCTCGCCGCGCTCGCGCTCGGCTATGTCGCGCGGCTGTTGCGGCAGTCGGTGCTCAAGTGAGGCAGGGGCCGCAGTCGTCGAGCGGCAACGCAAGCGCCCGCACGCGAGGCGCGGGTGCTTGCAGCTTCGGTAGGGTGAAGCTCGTTCGAGCTTCGGGTTCGACGGCGGGGCGGCGCAGCGCGCCGCCGCGCCTCACAGCCAGCCGCCGGTGCGGGGCAGGCCGAGGACTTCGAGGATGGCTTCCCACATGATCTCTCTCCTGTTGAAGGGCGCTCGATAGCGGCGCTTGCAAAGGAGTTTGCGAGATCAGGGCGGTGTCGCCCAGCTACAAAGGCTTGTAGGTAGCCGCACGCCGGCGTGCGGCCGGGAGGTCGGCGGTGCGGTCTCAGATCAGGCGCATGCGCAGGGCCTTGAGCACCGCCTGGTGCTTGGATGAGGCCTCGAGCTTGCGGAAGATGTTGCGCAGGTGGAAGTTCACTGTGCCCTCGGTGACGCCGAGGATCGCACCCACGGCCCAGGCCGTCTTGCCTTCCATGGTCCAGCGCAGGATCTCCACTTCACGCGGCGTGAGAACGGGCGGCGGCTTCTGCGCCGAGGTCGGTTTCAGCAGGCGGGTGGCGGCATCCTGCGCATGCACGGCGAGCAACTGCAGGTCGGCCATCAGGCGCGTGAGGCGCTGCTCTTCGCGCGGCAGCGCGGTGTCGCGGTCGACGCCGAGCAGGAAGTGGCGGTAATCGGGCAGGTGCAGTGCCACGGCAATGCCGGTCTTGTAGCCGAATGCGGCCTGCGTCTCCCACAGGTCGCCAGCGGCGTCGGCGGTGTACAGGTCCTGGTCGTAGATGAAGGGCACCGAGTGCGAGCGCAAGCGGCGATTGACAGGGTCGCGCGCTGAGGCCGTGGGGTCGCGGGAGGCTGCGAGGTAGGCCTGTGGCGTGTTGCCGATGGTGATGAACTCGGGGCGTTCGCCCGGCCCTTGGGGCTCGATGACCAGGACCGCGTTGACGAACGGGAACTCCAGCTCCTCGGCGAAGCGGATCAGGCGCGACTCGAAAGCCGCGGCATCCGGCGCCTGGCTGACCTGGTAGTACCGCTCGAGCAGCATGAAGTAGTACCGGCGACCTACAAGAGTTGTGAGCTTGTCGGCCCCCATGCCGGGGCGAACACTGCCATGGCGTCTTGCGATACCAAGACATCAAGGAGGTTACGTGACGATACCCGCTTGGCAGCTGATTTCGTGGAGGCCGGTGCTCACAACTTTGCCGGAGTTCCGTCGGGCGGTGAGGTGCATGCGCCCATGGGGGGATCTGGAGATCGACGGCGCCGGGCAGCCTCGGGTGAGGCCGCGTCGGGGGCAGGCCGTGTGGGCGGCCGATCACCAGGGCTTGCCGCTGGGCTTGGCCTGGGAGTGGGCGCAGGTGCGGGGGGACGTTGTCGCCCTGAGTGATCCCATGAACGTGCTGTCCAACGTGCGGCTGGTTTCGGCCGAGGGTACGCCGATCGGCGAATCGGAGCGCATGGTGCACCTGAACTCGGCGATCCATCAGCTGGACTGGCAGGCGCACGCGATTCAGCGCCAGTGCGGCTGGGCGCAGCCGCTCGCCGCCTGAGCGGTGAGCGGCTGGCGCTGGGCTCGCGCAGGTCGGGGAGCCAGCGGGCGATGGGCCCGCCGGAGTTGGGGCGTCGTTGGGAGCGGGCCTGCCCATGAAGGGCGGGCCCGCCGACCCCCGAGGGGCACTCAGCGGCGGGCGACCGGGCAGGTCGACAGGCCGACCATCGAGTACAGCGGACAGGTGCCCAGAGCGCCGGTGGCCAGCGGCACGAGGCCGATCCAGCCCCACGCGCCGATGGTGCCGGTGAGGGTGAGGGCGAGCAGGGCGAGGCCTGCGATGACTCGGGCGGCGCGGTCCAGGCCGCCGACATTGCTCTTGAACATGACTCGATCTCCTGTTTGCTGGGACACGTCGGCAACGGTGCCGATCGCCAGCAGTGTGGCTTCGCGGAGGGCCGGGCTCAGTGACCTGGGTCACCGAGGCGGCCGTCGGCGAGTTGTCGCAAGGCCGCAGGAGCCAGCAGATCGATGCGGCCGCGGCCGACGCGGACATGGCCGGCCGCTTCGAACCGGGCGAGCAGGCGCGTGACGATCTCGCGTACGGTACCGACTTCATCGGCGAGGGCCTGGTGCGTGGCCTGCACCAGCGGGCCGTGGCCGAGAAGGGCTGCGGCGAGGCGCTGGTCCAGCCGCTGGAAGGCCACCGCCTCGACCAGGGCCATGAGCTGGGCGATGCGGTCGGCCAATGTGCCGAAGGCATGGCGGCGGAAGGGCTCCTCTTTGCAGAGCATGTCGAAGCCCGCGCTCGACAGCAGCACGAGCTCGGTCGGCTCAATGCACGCCCCTTCGGCCGACAGCGGCGCCTGGCCGAAGAGGCAGGTGGTGGAAATGACGCACATCTCGCCGGGCGTGACGCGGTAGAGCTCGAGCGAACGGCCGCCCTGGGAGCCTCGCGCCACCCGCACCGCGCCGCTCAGCACGAGCGGGAAGCCGCGACAAGGGGCGCCCTCGGTGAACAGGACTTGTCCGCCCGGGACCTGAAGGTGGGCGGTCTCGTGGTCGAAGACCGGCGCGGTGAGCGAGCGTGGTAAGTGGGCAAACACCGGGTACAGGGCGTTCACGCGGGCCATCAGGTCGGCATTCATGTCGTGGTGGCGCGATGGGTGTGATCGGCAAGCGGCGCGGCCGCGTGTCGGCTGGGGCCGGGTTTGGTGGCAGCTTCGAGCGCTTGCAGCCAGTGCAAGGCGTGTGCGCGGTCGTTGCCGCACATCTCGGCGCTGCTCGCGAGCGAGTGGCAGACGGCTGGACGATCGGGGTGTCCGAAGAGACGACAGCGGTCGGCACCGTCGAGTTGCGGGCAACGCATGCCAGCGGGCTTGCCTTGGGGGAGCCCTGGGATGCCGGCGTGGGCGGGGATGGGCGAGCTGATGGATGGTGCGACGCAGCAGGCTGCGCAACGCGGTCGGCAGTTCATGCGCCGGATGCTAGGGCGCATCTCCCCGTCTGCTGGTGCGTCAACGCCGCATGCCAAGCTCAGGGCGATGAGAGAACGCGAAGCATTCGCAACATGACGGTCGGTGTCCCGGGTTGATGCGGCGCGGGAGGACCCCGGTCCCTAGAATCCGCACCCCATGTGGTATCCGCAAGTTTTCGATGTGATCGTCGTCGGCGGTGGCCACGCGGGCACCGAGGCGGCGCTGGCCGCGGCCCGCCTGGGCTGCGCGACGCTGCTGCTCACGCACAACATCGAGACGCTCGGGCAGATGAGCTGCAACCCGAGCATCGGCGGCATCGGCAAGGGCCACCTCGTCAAGGAGATCGATGCCCTGGGCGGTGCCATGGCCGCCGCCACCGACGAGGCGGGCATCCAGTTCCGCATCCTCAACGGCAGCAAGGGGGCGGCCGTGCGCGCCACGCGCGCGCAGGCCGACCGCGTGCTCTACCGCGCGGCGATCCGTCGTCGGCTCGAAAACCAGCCGAACCTGTGGCTCTTCCAGCAGGCGGTCGACGACCTGGTGCTCGAAGGCGACCGCGTCGCCGGTGCCGTGACGCAGATCGGCCTGAGGTTCCGCGCCCGGGCCGTGGTGCTGACGGCGGGGACGTTTCTCGATGGCCGCATCCACGTCGGCCTGCAGAACTACCCGGCCGGGCGTGCGGGCGACCCGCCCGCGGCGAGCCTGTCGGCGCGGCTCAAGGAGTTGCGGTTGCCGCAGGGGCGGCTGAAGACGGGTACGCCGCCGCGCATTGACGGCCGCTCGATCGACTTCGCGCGCCTGGAGATGCAGCCCGGCGACCTCGACCCCGTGCCCGTGTTCAGCTTCCTCGGCCGGCCCGAACAGCACCCCAGGCAGGTGCCCTGCTGGATCACGAACACGACCGAACGCACGCACGAGATCATCCGAAGCGGCTTCGACCGCAGCCCGATGTTCACCGGCGTCATCGAAGGCGTCGGCCCGCGCTACTGCCCGAGCATCGAGGACAAGGTCAATCGCTTCGCGGACAAGTCGAGCCACCAGATCTTTCTCGAGCCCGAAGGGCTGGAGACAAACGAGATCTACCCCAACGGCATTTCGACCTCGCTGCCGTTCGACGTGCAGTTGGCTGCGGTGCGCTCGCTGCCGGGTCTGGAGCAGGCGCACATCCTGCGGTCGGGCTATGCCATTGAGTACGACTACTTCGACCCTCGCGAGCTGAAGCCGAGTTTCGAGACGCGGGCGATCGGCGGGCTCTTCTTTGCCGGGCAGATCAACGGCACCACGGGTTACGAGGAGGCCGGCGCGCAGGGGCTGTTCGCGGGCGCCAACGCAGCGCTGCAGGTGCGGGGCCGTGAGCCATGGGCGCTCCGGCGCGACCAAGCTTATCTGGGCGTCCTCGTCGACGACCTCGTCACCAAGGGCGTGAGCGAGCCTTACCGGATGTTCACCAGCCGCGCCGAGTACCGGTTGCAGTTGCGCGAGGACAACGCCGACTTGCGGCTGACGGCGATCGGGCGCGAGTTGGGCCTGGTGGACGACGAGCGGTTTGCCGCCTTCGATCGCAAGCGTGAGCGCATCGAGATCGAGGTGCAGAGGCTGCGCACGACCTGGGTGCGGCCGGCGACGGTGCCCGCGGCGGACGCCGAGCGGCTCGTCGGCAAGGCGCTGGAGCACGAATACAGCCTGGCCGACCTGATCCGCCGGCCGGAGGTCGGCTTCGACCAGGCGGCGGCGTTGGCCGCACTGGCCGGCCACGACGTTTCACGTGAAACGCGGCGGCGGGAGTGGGGAGCGCGCGAAGCCGACGCCGTGATCGAGCAGTGCGAGATCGGCATCAAGTACGCCGGCTACATCGACAAGCAGCGCGACGAGGTCGAGCGCGCCGCGGCACTGGAGGCACTCGCCCTGCCCGAAGGACTCGACTACGCGTTGGTCACGGCGCTGTCGCACGAGGTGCGCCAGAAGCTCGCGCGGCACCGGCCGGCCACGCTCGGGCAGGCGGCGCGCCTGTCAGGTGTGACGCCGGCCGCGATCTCTCTGCTGCTCGTGCACCTGAAGAAGCGCCGGTTCAAGGGTTTCGAGGGCGCCGGGGACGAGGCCGCTTGAGCGCTGCGCCGTCGGGTTCCACGCCGGCGGAGCCGGCTATCGGCGCCGAGGCGAAGACGCTCGGCGAGGCTTGCGAGGCCCTGGGCCTGCGGATCGAGACGCCGCAGATCGAAGCCATGCTCGCCTACCTGGCGCTGCTGAGGCGCTGGAACGCGGTCTACAACTTGACGGCGGTGCGGGAGCCGGCCGCGATGGTCGGGCAGCACTTGGTCGACTGCCTGGCCGCCGGCGCGGCGCTCGCCCGCCAATCTCGGCCGGCTCGAGAGGGCCGCATTCTGGATGTCGGCAGCGGCGGCGGGTTGCCGGGTGTGCTGCTGGCGATACTGCGGGCGGACTGGTCCGTCACCTGCATCGACGCCGTGGCCAAGAAAGCGGCGTTCGTGCGCCAGGTGGCCGGCGCACTGCACTTGCCGAACCTCCGCGCCGAGCACGGACGCGTGGAGCGAATCAAGGGCGGGTCCTACGACGTCATCACCGCCCGCGCCTTCGCCAGCCTGGCAGACCTCGTCAGGCTCTCCGCTGGCGCCCTGGCCGAAGGGGGCTGCTGGATGGCCATGAAGGGGCAGGTGCCCGAGCTCGAGATGGCTGCACTGCCGCCGGAGATCGACGCGTTTCACGTGGAACCGCTTGCCGTGCCCGGGCTCGACGCGCAGCGCTGCATCGTCTGGATGCGGCGCCGAGACGACAAGGCTCGCTGAAGGCGCCGTCCGCGGGGGCTGCGGTCCACATTCCGGGCCGCAAAGGACAGCCGATGCCGGAATCTCCGCTAACCTCCCGGGCGACCGCACGCCAGCGGAACGAGGGCACCGCCCAGCCACCCGGCGACACCCGACCCGCGCAACGTCGGGCGGCCGACGCGGGAGTACGGACCAGCCCCAGACCGCCCCGACCCATGAGCAAACTTCGCATCTTCTGCGTCGCCAACCAAAAGGGTGGCGTCGGCAAGACCACCACCACCGTCAACCTTGCCGCCGGGCTGGCGCAGATCGGCCAGCGCGTCTTGGCCATCGACCTCGACCCGCAAGGCAATGCGACGATGGGATCGGGTGTGGACAAGCGCGCTCTGCCGGCCAGCGTCTACGACGTGCTGCTCGAATCCGCCACCGTGGCCGACGCGCGCCAGCGCAGCCCCAAGGGGGGCTACGACGTCGTCGGCGCCAATCGCGAACTGGCCGGTGCCGAGATCGAACTGGTCAACCAGGAGCGCCGCGAGCGCCGCCTCAAGAAGGCCCTTCTGGCCGTCCGCGACGAGTACGACTTCGTGCTCATCGACTGCCCGCCGAGCCTCAGCCTGCTCACGCTGAACGGCCTCGTCGCTGCGCACGGGGTGATCGTACCGATGCAGTGCGAGTACTTCGCTCTCGAGGGGCTGTCCGATCTCGTCAACACCATCAAGCAGGTCCACGCCAACCTGAACCCCGACCTGCAACTGATCGGCCTGCTGCGCGTGATGTTCGATCCGCGCATCACGCTGCAGCAGCAGGTGAGCGACCAGCTCAAGGCGCACTTCGGCGAAAAGGTGTTCGACACCGTGATCCCGCGCAACGTGCGCCTCGCCGAGGCCCCGAGCTATGGCCAGCCGGGAGTCGTCTTCGACCCCGCTTCGCGCGGCGCGCAGGCGTTTGTCGAGTTTGCGCAGGAGATGGTCAAGCGTGTCGGTTGAAGCGGCCAACGCGAGCGTCGCCGCCCGCTTCCTGGGCGACCACGATCGGTCCTTCATTGCCCGTGTGGAAGACGCCGGCCTGAACGCCAGCGCCCCGCCGCAGCAACGCTGGATGGACGGCTGGCTCGTGCGCACCTGCCCGGGCAAGGCGCAGCGCGCCCGTTGCATTAATGCCGTTGCACCAGGGTGGCGTCCCGTGGCGGAGAAGCTGGCAGAGTGCGCCGACCTGTATGCGGCGCTCGCCCTGCCGCTGCTCGTGCGCATCACGCCCTTCACGCAACCGGCCGGCCTGGATGCCGCACTCCAGGCGCAGGGCTTCGCCTTCCACGACGACACCCGCGTGATGGTGCTGCCCGACCTCGCTGCGGCAGCCGTGGAAGCGTCGGCAGACGCGGTGCCGGCGGGTGCCGATTGGGTGGAGCTCGCACCAGTGCCCTTCGCCGAAGCCGTCGGCGCACTTCGCGGATCGTCGCCCGAAGCCAGGCGGGCGCATGCCGAACGGCTACGGTCTTCCCCCGTGCCCTACCGCGGCTTCGCACTTGTTCGACAGGGGATGGTTCTTGCCTGCGGCCAAGTCGCCCAGGAGGGCTCACTGGCGGGCCTCTACGACATCGCCACCGAACCACGCGAACAAAGGCAGGGACTTGGCCAGTGGATATGTAAGCGCATGCTCACGCTCGCGACGAGCGCGCATGGAGCGACGAGCGCCTACCTGCAGGTCGGCGCCGACAACCACGCGGCTCGGCGCATCTATGCGCGCCTCGGCTTCACCGACGCCTACAGCTACCACTACCGCGCTGCACCGGCCGCCCGCTGAATGCCCAGGACGGGCGCGGGGCCGAACCGACCGACCGCCCCCTTCGCAAGCTCAGAGCCCCAGGCCCTCGTCCGCGCCGATGTGCACGTTCATCGCCTGCACCGCCGCGCCGCTCGCACCCTTGCCCAGGTTGTCGAGGCGGGCGATGACGATGGCCTGCCCGTCGTTGGCGAAGACAAAGATGTCGACGCGATTGGTGTCGTTGCAGGCCTGCACGTCGAAGAAGCCGCCCTCGACGGTGGCCGGGTCCGACAGCGGCATCACACGGACAAATCGCTCACCGGCATAGTGCTTCTCGTACGCCGCCTGCACCGCTGCGGCCGAGGTGCCGATCTGTGCCAGCGGCAGCGGCACCGTGACGGCGAGCCCCTTGTAGAAGTTGCTCACGATCGGCAGGAACACCGGCTTGTTCGCCAGTCCGGTATGCGCCGCCATCTCCGGCAGATGCTTGTGCGTCAGCTTCAGGCCATAGGGCCGCGGCGCGCCCAGCATCGGGTTGCCCTGGCCGGCGAGGAGAGCCGCACCCATGGCGGTGGCGGCGGCCTGGTACTCCTCGATCATCTTCTTGCCGCCGCCCGAATAGCCGGTGATCGACGTGGCCGCCACCGGCCACGACGCCGGCACGATCCCCGCGTCGACCAACGGCCGCAACAGCATGATGAAGGCGCTGGCGTGGCAGCCCGGGTTGGCGATGCGCTTGCCCGCGCGGATGGCCGCGCGCTGCCCCGGCGCCAGCTCCGGCAGCCCATACACCCAGCCTGGTGAAGTGCGGTGCGCTGTGCTGGCGTCGATGACGCAGGTGTGCGGGTTCGTCACCATCGCCACCGCCTCGCGCGCCGCGACATCGGGCAGGCACAGAAAAGCCACCTCGGCAGCATTCAACAGCCGAGCCCGCTCGGCCGGATCCTTGCGCCGATCGGCGTCAATGCGCAGCACCTCGACATCGTCGCGGCGCGCCAGGTATTCGTTGATGCGTAGGCCGGTCGTGCCCTCGTGGCCGTCGACGAAGATCGTGTGGCGCATGCTGAACTCTCTGACGGGCACCGCAGTGGTGGCCTTGAAGGACAAGGGCAACGAGGATACGGCAAGCACCGCCGACGCGTGCACGGCGAGGAACCGCTGCGATGCAGCCTTTCCCGCGTCACGCCGCGAGCGAGGCCCGGCTGCCGACCCCGCGAGGGTGCCGCCGGGCCGGCTGACACAATCCGCCGCCATGGTCACCAAGAAACCCAAGGGCCTGGGCCTGGGCCTCGAAGCCCTGCTCGGCCCCAAGGTCAGCGACACCCCGGCGACTGCCGGCTCGCCGACCGAGCTGCGCCTCGCGCAACTGCGCTCCGGCAAGTACCAGCCGCGCACGCGCATGGACGAAGGCTCGCTCTACGAACTGGCCGAGAGCATCAAGAGCCAGGGCGTGATGCAGCCGGTGCTCGTGCGTCCGGTGCCGCCCGACGAGTCGGGCGAGGGCGGCGGTGCCCCCTACGAGATCATCGCCGGCGAGCGACGCGTGCGTGCCGCCGCGCTCGCGGGCCTGGACAGCGTCCCCGTGCTCGTCAAGGCGGTACCCGACGAGGCCGCCGCAGTGATGGCGCTGATCGAGAACATCCAGCGCGAGGACCTCAATCCGCTGGAAGAAGCGCAGGGCCTGCAGCGCCTGATCGGCGAGTTCAAGCTCACGCACGAACAGGCGGCGCAGGCCGTGGGCCGCTCGCGCAGCGCGGCGAGCAACCTGATGCGCCTGCTGCAACTGGCCCAGCCGGTGCAGACGGCGCTGATGGCCGGTGACCTCGACATGGGCCACGCGCGCGCGTTGCTGGCGCTGCCGGCGGCGCAGCAGGTGATGACCGGCCAGGAGATCGTCGCGAAGAAGCTCAGCGTGCGCGAGGCTGAGCGCCTTGTGGCGCGGCAGCTCTCGCCCGCGGCAGGGGCCTCGCGCAGCGGCGCCGGCAAGCCGGCCGCGAAGGCGCGCGACATCACGCGGCTGGAAGAGAAGCTCGCCGACCAGCTC
Source organism: Rubrivivax sp. (assembly GCA_022842825.1). Classification (GTDB taxonomy): domain Bacteria; phylum Pseudomonadota; class Gammaproteobacteria; order Burkholderiales; family Burkholderiaceae_C; genus Rubrivivax. The sequence goes on along the minus strand of JALHOU010000010.1, from coordinate 18,843 downwards.
GCCGCCGCGGTGGAGATTCGCCTCCAGCGCCGCGCCAAGCCGGGCAGGAAGGGCAGCGAGCAGGGCGAGATTGCCATCCGCTTCGACTCGCTCGACGAGCTGAACGGCCTGCTCGACAAGCTCGGCGTCACCGAGCGCTGAGCCGCCCGCTGAGCCCCGGCCCTGGGCGACTGAACCGTCAGGGACCGGCCCGCGCCCATGTCCACGCACATCACGCTGCGCCAGTTCCGATACTTCATCGCCGTGGCCGAGAGCGGCTCGGTCGCCTCGGCTTCGCGCATGCTCAGCATCGCGCAGAGCGCGCTCACCAAGAGCATGCACGAGCTGGAAGACGAGCTCGGCGCGCGCCTGTTCGAGCGCAGCTCGCGCGGCATGTTGCTCACGCCGCGCGGGCACCGCTTCCTTGCCAGCGCGCGCAAGGTCATCGCCAGCGTCGCCGACGCCACGCGCGAGCGCGACACCGACGACGGTGCCGCCGGCCTCGCCGGCGTGCTCGCGGTGGGCGTGACCAGCCTCGTCGCCGGCTACTACCTGAGCGAGGTGTTCAGCCGCTTCCGCCGCGCCTGCCCGCAGGTGGAGGTGTTCGTCACCGAGGATGCGCCGCGCTTCCTCGAGCATCTGCTCATCAACGGCGAGCTCGACGTCGCCATCATGCTCAGCAACGCGCTGTCGGAGCCGCAGGCGCTGGTGGCCGAGACGCTCACGCGCAGCCCGAGCCGCGTGTGGCTGCCCGCCAACCACGGCCTCGTGGGCCAGGACGAGCTGACGCTCGCGGACTGCGCCGCCTGCGACCAGATCGTGCTCGAGGCCGACCGCATCGACGAGCTGATGGCCGCGGTGTGGGCGCGCCACCAGCTCAAGCCACGCGTCATCCTGCGCACCACCTCGCTGGAGGCGGTGCGCTCGCTGGTCGGCGCCGGCGCCGGCATCGCCGTGCTGCCCGACTTCCTCTACCGCCCCTGGACGCTGGACGCGGAGCACGTGGACGTGCGCCCGCTGCGCGACGCGCTGCCCACGGTAGACGTCGGCCTCGTGTGGCGGCGTGGCTCGGGGTTGAAGCCGGTGGCCAGCGAGTTCATCGAGATGGCGCGCGAGTCGTCGCGCGGCCGGCGCGTCTAGCTCGCGCCCAGGCGGGGATGCGCGGGGCACGCCGTGCGCCACAGCCACGCGCTCGGGCGGGTGGTGGCGGGATCGAGACGACGGGGAGCCCCGCTCCGCGAATGTCCCCTTTCGGCGGCCCAGCTTCGCTGGTCCCCCGAATGGCCCCTTGATTTCGCTGCGCAGGGCACCCCGTCGTCACGATCCGGCGTGGCCGGCGCGTCCGCCTCTTTGCGCGAGGCCCGATCAGTGCGCCGGGCGCGCAGGCACCGGCTCGATGTCCACCATCTCGAACCAGTTGTGCCAAAAGAGCGGCCGCCGGTAGCCCACCAGCCAGGGCTGCACGATGCTCGCCTGCATCGGGTGGGTTCGCAGCTTGTAGGGCATCCACGCCGCGGTCAGCCGCTTCGCCTCCAGGAACGCGGCCTCGCGCTCGGGGCCGTCGGGCAGCGCCAGCAGACGGGCGATGACGGCATTCATCTCAGGCCGATCGAAGCGCGCGAGGTTGATGCCACCCTTGGCCGCGCCGTCGTAGCGCACGAGGCCGTGCAGCCCGTCGGGTGCGGCGGCGCGGCCCTGCGTGGACCACAGCATCAGCTTGCCGCCGCGCGCCGCCTTGTACTGCTCGGGCCAGGAGCCGGCACGAAAGACGATGCGGAGGCCGATCGCCTCCATGTCGCGCCGCATCAGCTCGTCGAAGCGGCGTGTCTGCTGCGTGGGCTGCGTCGCCATCTCCAGCGTCAGCGGGCGGCCATCGGGCTGCTCGCGGTAGCCGTCACCGTCCCGGTCGATGTAGCCGTAGAGGTCGAGCAGCGCCCGTGCCCGCGCGGGGCTGTAGTCGCTCATCTCGCTCTTGTAGGCGGGGTCGTAGCCGCTCAGGTGCACCGCCACCGGAGACTGCGCCGGCACCGCCGAGCCGTGGCGCAGCAGGTCGATCTCGCGCCGCACGTCGATGGCCAGCCCGATGGCGCGCCGCAACGCCACGCGCGCGGGCTCGTAGCCGCCGACGACCGGATGCTCCATGTTGAACATCGTGTAGTAGGTCATCGGCATCACCACGCGCTCGGCGTGCATGCCGCGCTTCGCCAGGTGCGGCGCCAGCCGGCCGCCGGGCAAGGCGACATCGGTGAACTCGAAGGGCAGGCTCACCATGTCGGCCTCGCCGTTGAGGAAGGCGAGCCAAGTGGGCTGCGATTCGTCGATGACGGCGATCTCGACGCGATCGATCATTGGCAGGCGCCGGCCGCGAAGGTGCGCCAGGATGGCCTGGCCCGCGAGGTCATCAGGCCCCGGCGAGGCCTCGTACCGCACCTCTCGGTAGTGCGAGTTGCGCTCGAGCACGATGCGCGAGGCGCGCCGCCACTCGGCCAGGCGGAACGGCCCCGTGCCCACCGGGTGCTGCATCGAGAGCTCGCCGTGCGCCTCGATCACCTCGCGCGCCACGGCGCCCGAGGAGGCCTCGGCCAGCAGCTGGTCCAGGCGCGGCCGGCCCGCGTCGAGCCGCAGGCGCAGCGTGTACCGGTCCAGCGCCTGCAGGCCCTCCAGCGGCCGGTCGTAGTCGAACGGCTTTTTCGCGAGCACCGCCTCCTGGCGGCGCGCGGCGAGGCCGCTGATGGCCATCTGCTCCAGCCCGCTCCAGCTCGGGCTGCGCGTGGCCGGGTCGGCGATGCGCAGCAGCGAGTAGACGTAGTCGGCGGCGACCAGCTCGCGCGGCTTGCCGCCGAACGCCGGGTGGTCGGTGAAGAAGATGCCCGGGCGGACTTTCACGGTCCAGGTGCGGAAGTCGCCGCTCGGCACGGGCATTGCCGCCGCCGTGCGCGGTCTGAGCTTCACCGGCCGCGCCAGCGGGTCGTAGGCGAGAAGCGGCTCGAAGATGTGGCTCAGCACCTGCAGCGAGGGCACGTCGCCCACGCGGGCGGGGTCGAAGCCGGTTTCGCTGAGGGTGCTCAGGCGCAGCACCTTCGGCGCGGATGCAGGCGCGGCCACCGCGGACGGTGCGCCGCAATGCAGGCCCATCAACGAGGCGAGGAGCCACAGCGCGCACAGAAGGGGAAGGCGGTGCATCGGAACCGATCATGCCCGGCCGGCGCCGAAGGGCACCAGCGGGGTTCTCTCCAACAAAGTTCATCGAAATGGCCGTGCGAGAAACCTGCCCGTGCGGACGGGGCTCGCGAACGTCCTGTGCGCTTGATCGACCAGGATCGATGTGGAGCCGCTTTGCGGGACCGCGCTCGGACGGGCGGTGGCGGGATCGGGCCGACGGGGTGCCCTGCTCCGCGAATGTCCTCTTCTGAGGGCCTGGCTTCGCAAGGCCCTCAGATGCCCCCTTGATTTCGCTGCGCAGGGCACCCCGTCGTCCCGATCCGGCAAGGGTGGCTGTTCTCGACGAGCAAAACCACTGGTTCACGCCGAGGACGCCGGGTGGTCGGCGCAGCGAAATCAAGGGGGCATTGGGGGGACCAGCGAAGCGGGTCCGCCCAAAGAGGACATTCGCGGAGCCGATCACCCGGCGTCCTCGGCGCGCCGCAGCCGCTGTGTGCGCCGAGCAGCGCGTCGCGGCCGCCACGCGCGCCCGGCAGCGCCCCCGGCAGTGGCCAGTCGTGCGTGCAGCCTTACAGCTTCACCATCACGTGCCGCGGCACCGTGTAGTCCTCCAGCGCATAGAGGCTCATGTCCTTGCCGTAGCCGCTGCTCTTCAGCCCACCGTGCGGCATCTCGTTGACGAGCATGAAGTGCGTGTTGATCCAGGTGCAGCCGTACTGCAGCTTCTTGGCCACCCGCATGGCGCGGCCCACGTCCTGCGTCCACACGCTGGAGGCGAGGCCGTAGTCGCTGTCGTTGGCCCAGGCGATGGCCTGCTCGGTGTCGGTGAAGCGCGTCACGCTGACCACGGGGCCGAAGACCTCGCGCTTGACGATCTCGTCCTCCTGGCGCGCGCCGGCAATCACCGTCGGCTCGTAGAAGAAGCCGCCGCCCGACGGCCCGCCCCAGGCCTTGCCGCCGGCGGTGATCTCCATGTGCCCGGCCATCTGCGCGCGCTCGACGAAACTCGCCACGCGGTTGCGCTGGCGGTCGCTGATGAGCGGGCCGATCTCGACGTCGGCGTCGTCCTGCAGGCCGAACTTGATGCCCTTGACCGAACTGGTGAGGTCGGCCACAAGCTTGTCGTACACCTTGCCGCCGGCGTAGACGCGGCAGGCGGCCGTGCAGTCCTGGCCGGCGTTGTAGTAGCCGAAGACGCGCAAACCTTCGACCACGGCGTTGATGTCCGCATCGTCGAAAACGATGACCGGTGCCTTGCCGCCGAGCTCCAGGTGCGTGCGCTTGAGCGTGCCGCTGGCCGCCTGCAGGATCTTGCGGCCGGTGGAAACGTCGCCCGTCACGCTCACCATGGCCACCTTCGGGTGCTCCACGAGCGGCTGGCCGACGGTGCCGCCGCGCCCGCACACGACGTTGAGCACGCCCTTCGGGAAGATCTCCGCCGCCACCTGCGCCAGCAGCAGCGTCGTGAGCGGCGTCTGCTCGCTCGGCTTGATGACGACGGTGTTGCCGGCGGCCAGCGCCGGCGCCGTCTTCCACGCCGCCATCATGAGCGGGTAGTTCCAAGGCGCGATGCTGCCCACCACGCCCACCGGGTCGCGCCGGATCATGCTCGTGTGGCCGGCGAGGTACTCGCCGGCCAGCGGACCGTGCAGCGTGCGCGCCGCGCCGGCGAAGAAGCGGAAGCAGTCGGCCACGGCCGGGATCTCGTCGCCGAGCGCGCGTGCGTACGGCTTGCCGCAGTTGAGGGACTCCAGGCGCGCGAACTCTTCGCCGCGCGCCTCGATGGCATCGGCCAGCTTCAGCAGCAGGCGCGAGCGCTCCATCGGCGTCGTCTCGCTCCAGCTCTCGAAGGCGCGGTGCGCGGCGGACACGGCCTTGTGCACCTGGTCGACGCTGGCCTCGGGCAGGGCGACGAGCAGCGCGCCGGTGGCCGGGTTGAGCACGCGCTCGGCCTCGCCCTCGCCGGTGACGAAGGCGCCGTCGATGAAGAGCTGGGTGGGGAGGGTGGGGGTCGTCGTCATGGGCATCTCTCCGTCGATGTCAGCGTTGCACCGGTTCGTCGGCGCGGGTGAACCAATAGGCCAGCAGGATGGGAATGAAGGTGAGCGCGATGATCACCACCGCCACCACGTTGGTGACGGGGCGCTGGCGCGGGCGGATGAGCTCTTGCAGCATCCAGATGGGCAACGTCGTCTGCTGCCCGGCCGTGAAGGTGGTGACGATGACTTCGTCGAAGCTGAGCGCAAAGGCCAGCAGCGCGCCGGCCAGCAGCGCGCTGCCCAGTTGCGGCAGGATCACGTAGCGCAGCGTCTGGAAGCCGTCGGCGCCGAGGTCCATGCTGGCCTCGATGAGGTTGGGGTTCAAGCGGCGCAGGCGCGCGACCGCGTTGTTGAACACCACCACCACGCAGAAAGTGGCGTGGCCGATGACGATGGTCCAGAACGAGAACGGGATCTCGAGCGTGTGGTACGCGCTGCGCAGCGCGATGCCGGTGATGATGCCCGGCAGCGCGATGGGCAGGATGAGCAGCAGCGAGATCGCATCGCGCCCGAAGAACTTCGCGCGCGCCAGCGCCGCCGCCGCCAGCGTGCCGAGCACGACGGCCAGCGCCGTGCTCGCCAGTGCCACCTCGGCCGACAAGCGGATGGCCGCCCACACGTCCTCGCGCTCCCAGGCCACCGCGAACCACTGCGTCGTCAGCGCCGGCGGCGGAAAGACATAGCTCTTGTCCTCGGCGCTGAAGGCATAGAGGACGATCAGCGCCAGCGGCACGTGCAGGAAGAGCACGACCGCCGCCGCGGCGATCTTCAGCGCCAAGCCGCCGTTCACCGCCCCCGACGCCGAGCTAGAGCGCATCGAAGGCCCCTTGCCGCTTGGCGAGCCACAGGTAGACGCCGATGACGAGGATCGGCACCAGCGAGAACGCCGCCGCGAACGGGATGTTGCCGGCCACGCCCTGCTGCCGGTAGACGATCTGCCCGATGTACAGCGTGCTGTCGCCGATGACCTGCGGGACGATGTAGTCGCCGAGCGTGAGCGAGAAGGTGAAGATCGAGCCGGCCGCGATGCCCGGCATGGCCAGCGGCAGGATCACCCGGCGCAGCGTCATCGCCGGGCCGGCGCCGAGGTCGGCGCTGGCTTCCAGCGTCGAGGGCGGGATGCGCTCGATCGCCGCCATCACCGGCAGGATCATGAACGGCAGCCACATGTAGACGAAAACGATGAAGGTGCCGAGCGTCGAGAAGCTGAGCGAGGGCCCGCCCACCAGTGGCGTCGCCAGCACCGCCTCGAGCAGCCACGTGAGGTGCAGCTGCTGCGCCGCCCACGAGATGGCGCCCTCCTTGGCCAGCAGCAGCTTCCAGGCGTACAGCCGCACGAGGTAGCTGCTCCACAGCGGCAGCATCACGGCGATGTAGAGCAGCGCCTTCGTCCAGCCGCGCGCGTGACGCGCCATGTAGTAGGCAAGCGGAAAGGCGAGCACCACGCAGGCCACCGTGACGGCGATGGCCATGCCGATGGTGCGGCGCGCGGCGTCGAGGTTGGCGCCGTCGAAGAGGGCGATGAAGTTGGTGAAGCCGACCTCGCGCACCACCTGGCCGGTGAAGTCGTCGAGCCGGAAGAAGGCGTTGGCCAGCAGCGCGAAGAGGCTGCCCAGGTAGACGACGCCAAACCACAGCAGAGGTGGCGCGAGCAGCGCCGTCAACAGCAGCCCGCGGCGGGTGTAGAGCAGCGTCGACAGCGAGCGCAGGGGCCCACCGGGAACAGGCCGGGAGAGGGCGACGGTCGAATCCATGCGCGACCTCGGGCCGTGGCGCCCTCAGCCGAGCGCGTGCACGGCGGCGGCGTCCCAGTGCAGGTGCACCGTCTGCCCCGACTGCGGCACGGTGCCGCCCCGGCCCGAGGGCAGGTCGGCCTGCACCCGCGCGCCGCCGCCGCCCGCCTGGGCCAGATCGACCTTCAGGCGCGTGAAGGCGCCGAAGTACTGCACCTCGGTCACCGTGCCGCTCGCCCGCGCACCGTCGGCGCCGCCGGTGGTCACGCGCTCGGGCCGCAACATGGCCTGCGCGTGGCCGGTGAGCGCGCGCGCGGCTTCGCCCTCGAGCACGTTGGCCGCACCGACGAAGTGCGCCACGAAGCGCGTGGCCGGCGCGTCGTACACCGCCTGCGGCGTGCCCACCTGCTCGAGCTTGCCGGCATTGAAGATACCGATGCGGTCGCTCATCGACAGCGCCTCGTGCTGGTCGTGCGTGATGAAGAGGAAGGTGATGCCCAGGCGCCGCTGCAAAGCCTTGAGCTCGCTTTGCATCTGCTCGCGCAGCTTGAGGTCGAGCGCGCCGAGCGGCTCGTCGAGCAGCAGCACCTGCGGCTCGGAGATGAGGGCGCGCGCCAGCGCCACGCGCTGGCGCTGGCCGCCCGAGAGCTGCGCCGGCCGCCGGTCGCCCACGCCGGGCAGCTGCACGAGGGCCAGCAGTTCGTCGGCACGCTTGTCACGCGCGGCGCGCTCGACCTTGCGCACCATGAGCGGATACGCGACGTTCTCGCGGATGGTCATGTGCGGGAACAGCGCGTAGTCCTGGAACACCGTGTTCACCGGCCGCGCGTACGGCGGCAGCCCGGTCACCTCGGTGCCACCGATCAGCACGCGGCCGGCGGTGGGCAGGGTGAAGCCGCCGATCATGCGCAGCACCGTCGTCTTGCCCGAGCCCGAGGGCCCGAGCAGGGTGAAGAACTCGCCGGCCTCGATGGTGAGGTCGACGGCCTCCACGGCGCGGACCGCGCCCGCGCCGTGGCCGAAGGTGCACGAGACGCCGTCGAGCGTGACGGCCGCGGTCATGGGCTCAGCGGCCGCCGAGGATGGCGATGTAGTCGGTGACCCAGCGGTGATACGGCACGCAGCCGGCGCTCTGGCTCTTGCACTGGCTGACGGGCGTGCGCCAGAAGCTGATCTTCTCGAAGTCGTTGTAGCCCTGGCGTGCGCAGCCCTCGTCGGTGAGCAGCTTGTTGCCCTTGCAGGCCGCCGGCACCGCGGGCACCGAGCCGAACCAGGCCGAGAGGTCGCCTTGCAGCTTGGGGCTCAGCGAGTGCTCGAGCCACATGTAGGCGCAGTTCGGGTTCTTCGCGTCGGCATGCAGCATCGTCGTGTCGGCCCAGCCGGTGGCGCCTTCCACGGGCACCACGGTGGCGATGGGCGCCTTCTTGCTCTTCAGGATGTTGGCCTGGAACTGCCACGAGCCGCTGGCGACCACGCCCTCGTTGGTGAAGTCGTCGATCTGCACGAAGGCGTCGTGCCAGTACTTGCCGACGATCTTGCGCTGGCCGCGCAGCAGGTTGAGCGCTTCCTTGTACTGCGCCTCGGTCAGCTCGTACGGGTCCTTGATGCCCAGCTCCTTCTTGTGGTGCATCAGGACCAGCGCCGCATCGGCGATGTGGATGGGCCCGTCGAAGGCCTGCACGCGGCCCTTGTTGCTCTTGCCGTCGGGCAGGTTCATCTCCTCGAACACCACCTTCCAGCTCGTGGGCGGGGTGTTGCCGAAGACCTTGGTGTTGTACATGAGCACGTTCCAGCCCCACTGGTAGGGCACGCCGTAGTGCGTGTTGCCCTCGTAGTGCCAGGGCGCCTTCTGCAGGCGCGGGTCGACGGTCTTGTAGCTCGGGATCAGGCCGACGTTGATCGGCTGCACCTTCTTGCCGCGGATGAGGCGCGTGCTCGCGTCGCCGCTGGCGGTGACGAGGTCGAAGCCACCTTCGTTCATCAGCGCCACCATCTCGTCGCTGGTGCCGGCGGTCTTCACGTTGACCTTGCAGCCGGTCTTCTTCTCGAACTCGGTGACCCAATCGAAATTCTTGTCGGTGGCGCCGCGCTCGATGTAGCCCGCCCAGGCGACGATGTCGACACGGCCTTCGCCCTTGCCGATTTTCTGCAAGGGCCCCTTCTGCGCCTGCACGGCCGTGTGCGAGACGAGAGCCAGGGCCGCGGTGGCGGCCAGGGCGACGATGTGGCGAGCGGTCATGCGCAGCCTCCTGGGCTTGTGGTGACGAAACGAAGGCGCGACCGTAACGGCGGGCCGGGGCGGTGTGAAATTCAATTGCCCGGCGCCGGGCTATCTCGAAACGAGAAATCCGGGTAAACGCGCACGACATCCCGTGGCCAACTGCGGGAAACGGTCCACATGCTGGATTCCGTTGCGCCCCAGGCCGGGAACATCCCGCCCGGCGCTGGTGCGGTGAGCCCCTAAACTCGTGCCCCCATTCTTCGCCACCTGGTTCACATGTTGAACCCGCGTGTCCGACCTCGATGAAGCCCTTGGATCGCCTGCTCGACCTCTATCGCCTGATGTGTCGTATCCGCTGCTTCGAAGAAGCGGCCGAGGCGGCCAGCATGGGCGGTGTTGCCGCCTGGGGCCTGGCGGCCTCCGACAAGCCGGCGCTCGTGCGCGGGCCGCTGCACCTGTCCATCGGCCAGGAGGCCGTGGCCGCCGGCGTCTGCCTGAACCTGCAACGCGAGGACCTGCTCACCTCCACGCACCGCGGGCACGGCCACACGCTGGCCAAGGGCGCCTCGGCCGAACGCATGATGTGCGAGCTCTTCGGCCGCGCCACCGGCTACAACCGCGGCAAGGGTGGCTCGATGCACATCGCCGATTTCTCGGTGGGCATGCTCGGCGCCAACGGCGTCGTCGCGGCGGGCATCCCCATCGCCACCGGTGCCGCGCACGCGCTCAAGGTGCGCGGCCTGCCGCACGTGGTGGCGTGCTTCTTCGGCGACGGCGCGGCCAATCGCGGGCCCTTCCTGGAGGGGCTCAACTGGGCCAAGGTCTACCAGCTGCCGGTGCTCTTCGTGTGCGAGGACAACCGCATCTCCGCCACCACCCCCACCGGTCCGATGACCGCCGGCGCCGGCGTGTCGGCCCGTGCAGAGGCCATGAGCATTCCGGCGCTCAAGGTCGACGGCAACGATGTCGAGGCGGTGGACGCGGCGGCGGCCAAGCTGCTCGGTGAAGTGCGCGCCGGCCAGGGGCCGCGCCTGCTGCATGCGGTGACCTACCGCTTCAAGGGCCACGTCTCGGTGGACCCCGGCACCTACCGCGACCCGGCCGAGGTGAAGGCGGCGCTCGAGCGCGACCCTGTGCGGCTGGCGCGAGAGCGCCTGCTCGCCGCCGGCGCCGACCCGAAGCGCGTGCATCAGGTGCTGCACGACGCCAAGGCCGAAATCGACGCCGCGCTCGCGGCGGCCTCGGCCGCTCCGTGGCCCGAGCCTGCGGCCGCCTACGAGGACATCATGAACACCGGCGCTGGAGTGTGGCGATGAGCACGCGCACCCTCACCTATGCGGAGGCCGCTGCCGGTGCGCTGGAGCGCGCCATGCGCGCCGACGCCAGCATCGTCGCGCTCGGCGAGGACCTCGGCCGCGGCGGCGTGTTCGGCCAGTACCGCGGCCTGCAGCAGGCCTTCGGGCCCGATCGCATCATCGACACACCCATCTCCGAGGCCAACATCATGGGCGCGGCGGTCGGCATGGCGCTGGCCGGCCTGCGGCCGGTGGTGGAGATGCGCGTCATCGACTTCGCGCTGTGCGCGATGGACGAGATCGTCAACCAGGCGGCCAAGAACCGGTTCATGTTCGGCGGCCAGGGGCGCGTGCCGCTGGTGGCGCGGCTGCCCATCGGCATCTGGTCGGCTTCGGCGGCGCAGCACTCGCAGTCGCTCGAGGCCTGGTTCGCGCACCTGCCGGGCCTGGTGGTGGTGACGCCGGCCACGCCGCAGGACAACGCCGGCCTGCTCACCTCGGCGCTGGCCAGTGGCGACCCGGTGATGTACCTCGAGCACAAGGAACTCTGGGCCGAGCGCGGTGAGGTCGACGAGACGCTGGCCGTGCCGCTCGGCAGGGCGGCGACGCTCAGCCAGGGCAACGACCTGACGATCGTCACCTGGTCGCGCGGCGTCGGCCCCTCGCGGGCGGCGCTGCAGCACGAGACGCTGAAGGGCGTGGGCGTCGACCTGATCGACCTGCGCACGCTGTGGCCGTGGGACCAGGCGGCGGTGCATGCCTCGGCCACGCGCACCGGCCGGCTGCTTGTGGTGCACGAGGCCGTGCAGGTGGCCGGCTTCGGCGCCGAGATTGCGGCCCACGTGGCCGAGGCGACAGGCTGCCGAGTCGCCCGCCTGGGTGCCCCACGCATCCCCGTGGGCTATGCGCCCGCGCTCGAGGCCGAGTCGCGCCTGTCGCCCGAGAAGATAGCCGCGGCGGCGCGCCGCTTGCTGGACCGGCGATGAGGAGAGGCCGCCCCCGGGCGACTCCGGTTCCTCGCGCTTCCCCGCTCTCCGTCGCGTTTCCCCGTGTTTCCCCCCGTGTCCGCGTCGCCCGCTTCGCGTTCCTTTCCAACCCACCACCAGGAGACCTCGCCATGAGCCCCACGCCCACCCGCACCCTTCACCGCCGCGGCTTCGTGCAAGCCGGCACCGCCGCCGCGCTGGCCGCCCTTGGTGCGCCCCTCGTGGCGCGCGCCCAGGCCACGATGACCTTCAAGTGGGCCAACAACATCCCCATCACGCACCCCTCGAATATCCGCGTCAAGGAAGCGGCCGATGCCATCAAGGCCGCCAGCGGCGGCAAGGTCGAGATCCAGATCTTCCCGAACAACCAGCTCGGCGGCGACACCGACATGCTGAGCCAGGTGCGCTCGGGCGCGATCGACATCTTTCCGCTCTCCGGCCTGATCCTGCAGACGCTGGTGCCGCTGGCCGGCATCAATGGCCTCGCCTTCGCGTTCAAGGACTACCCCACCGTGTGGAACGCGATGGACGGCGAGCTCGGCGCCTTCATCCGCGACGCCATCGGCAAGGTCGGGTTGCACAGCTTCGACCGCATCCTGGACAACGGCTTCCGCAACATCACCACGTCCACCAAGCCGATCAACAGCGCGGCCGACCTGCAAGGCTTCAAGATCCGCGTGCCGGTGAGCCCGCTGTGGACCAGCATGTTCAAGGCCTTCGGTGCCGCGCCCACCGGCATCAACTTCGCCGAGGTCTACTCGGCGCTGCAGACCAAGGTGGTCGAGGGCCAGGAGAACCCGCTCGCCATCATCGAGATCGCCAAGCTCTACGAGGTGCAGAAGTACGTCTCCATGACCGGCCACATGTGGGACGGCCAGTGGATCCTCGCCAACGGCCGCCGCTGGAACAGCACGCCCGCCGACGTGCAGGCACTCATCACCAAGCACGTGACCGAGGCGGTGATGAAGCAGCGCGATGACATCCGCCGCCTGAACAACGGCCTGGAGGCGCAGCTCAAGGCCAAGGGCATGGTCTTCAACTACCCCGACGCGAAGAGCTTCCGTGACGCGCTGGCCAAGGCCGGCTTCTACGCCGAGTGGCGCGGCAAGTTCGGTGACGCGGCCATGGCCAAGCTCGAGAAGTACTCGGGCAAGCTCGGCTGATGCCTCACCCCGGGCCGGGCGAAGCGGCGGCGACGCCCGCCTCGCCGGCGCTCGACCCCGGCGCCTTGCCCCTGCCCAGGCTGGCCGTGCGCCTGATGCGCCCGGTGGAGGCGCTGGGGGCGCTGCTGCTCACGCTCATCACCGCGCTGCTGCTGGTGGGCGTGGCGGCACGCTATGTCTTCGCGCTGCCCGTGGTGTGGATCGACGAGATCGTCTCGCTGTCGTTCCTGTGGCTGGTCATGGTGGGCGCGGTGATCGCGATGCACCGCAACGAGCACCTGCGCCTGACGCTCGTGGTGGAGCGTGTGCCCGCGCGCTGGCGTGGCCACGTTCAGGCCTTTGCGCTGGCGGCGGTGGCCGCGGTGCTGCTGGCGCTCGCCGGCCCGGCGCTCGAGTACGCACGCGACGAGTGGGCCATCCGCACGCCCGAGCTCGGCCTGCCCAATGCCCTGCGCGTGTCGGCCATCGCCTTCGGCCTGCTGGCCATGCTGGCGCTGCTGCTGGCCTTTGCGCTGCGCACGGTGCGTGCCCGCGAGCTGGCCGCTGCGGCGGCGGTGCTTGTCGTCGCCGGCGCGGCCTGCTGGATGGGCAAGCCCTGGCTGCAGACGCTGGGCAACCTGAACCTGCTGCTGTTCCTTGGCGGCGTCGTGGCGCTGTGCCTGGTGGCCGGCGTGCCCATCGGCTTCTGCTTCGGCCTCGCGACGCTGGCCTACCTCGCCTTCTCCACCACGGTGCCGCTGACCGTGATCGTCGGCCGCATGGACGAGGGCATGAGCAGCATCATTCTCGTCTCCGTGCCGATCTTCGTGTTGCTCGGCTGCGTGCTCGACAGCACCGGCATGGGCAAGGCCATCGTCGACGTGCTGGCGGCCCTGCTCGGCCACATCAAGGCCGGCATGTCCTACGTGCTGCTGGGATCGCTGTTCATCGTCTCGGGCATCTCCGGCTCGAAGGTGTCGGACATGGCCACGGTGGCGCCGGCCCTCTTCCCGGAGATGAAGCGGCGCGGCCACAAGCCGCCGGAGATGATCGCGCTCCTGGCCACCGGCGCGGCCATGGCCGACACGGTGCCGCCGAGCATCGTGCTCATCGTGCTGGGCTCGGTGGCGGGCGTGTCGATCGCCGGCCTCTTCCAGAGCGGCTTTGTGATCGCCATGGTGCTGCTGATGGCGCTGCTCGTGCTGGCGCGCTGGAAGGCGCGGCACGAGATCCTGGAAGGCGTGCGGCGCGCGCCCTGGGCGACGGTGGGCAAGCTGCTGCTGATTGCCTCGCCGGCACTGGTGCTGCCGTTCCTCATCCGCAGCGCGGTCGGCGGTGGCGTCGCCACGGCCACCGAAGTGAGCACGATCGCCGTGGTCTACGCGCTCATCATCGGCAAGCTGCTCTACAGCCGGGGCGAAGGCGGGCTCACGGCGCGCAAGGTGTACGCGATGCTGGTGGAGTCCGCGAGCCTCTCGGGCGCCATCCTCATCATCCTGGGCACCGCCTCGGGCATGGCCTGGGCGATTGCGCAGAGCGGCTTCGTGCACCAGCTCTCGAACTTCATGACCACGCTGCCGGGCGGGCCGCTCACCTTCCTCGCGGTGACGATCCTGGTCTTCGTGGTGCTCGGCTGCGTGCTCGAAGGGCTGCCGGCCATCCTGCTGCTGGCGCCCATCATGTTCCCCATCGCCAAGAAGCTGGGCATCCACGACATCCACTACTCGATGGTGGTGGTGACGGCCATGAACATCGGCCTCATGCTGCCGCCCATCGGGGTGGGGTTCTACGTGGCCTGCCGCATCGGCGGCGACTCGCCCGATGCGGTGATGAAGGCGATCTGGCCGTACATCGGCGCGCTCATCGTCGGCTTGGCGGTGATCGCCGCGGTGCCGTGGCTCTCGACCGTGGCGCTTTGAGCGGCCGGCGCACGTTTCGGCGCCCGGCCCTGACGCTCGTATCAAAGGAGCATGGATCCCATGAACGACATTGACTCCTCCCGGCCGGTGGCGCTGGTGACCGGTGGCGCACGCGGCATCGGGCTCGCCGCCGGCCGCTGGTTCCTTGCGCGCGGCCATCGCGTGGCGCTGCTTGACATCGACGCGGCGACGCTCTCTCGCACCGCCGCCGGGCTGGCCCAGCCGCACCGCGTGCTCGCGGTGCACGCCGATGTGTCGGATCCGGCGCAGGTGCAGGCGGCGGTGGCCCAGGTGGACGCCGCGTTCGGGCGCATCGACGCGCTCGTCAACAACGCCGGCGTGGCGGTGTTCAAGACCATCGGCGAGACCAGCTTCGCGGAGTGGCGGCACGTCATGGCCACCAACCTCGACGGCATCTTCCTGTGCACGCAGGCGGTGGTGCCGGTGATGCGGCGCGGCGGCCTTGGCGGCGCGGTGGTCAACATCGCCAGCATCTCCGGCCTGCGCGCCAGCACCATGCGCGTGGCGTATGGCACGAGCAAGGCGGCGGTGATTCATCTGACGCGGCAGCAGGCGGTGGAGCTGGGCAACGCCGGCATCCGCGTCAATGCCGTGGCGCCCGGCCCGGTGGACACCGAGATGGCCAAGCTCGTGCACACGGCGGCCATCCGGCGCGACTACCACGATGCCATTCCGCTGAATCGCTACGGCACGCCGGAGGAGATCGCCGAGGTGGTGGGCTTTCTTTGCAGCGCCGCCGCAGCCTATGTGAACGGCCAGGTCATCGCCGCCGACGGCGGGTTCGATGCCGCAGGCATCGGCCTGCCCACATTGCGGGGGTCGGCAGCCGGGGCGGCCGGCGGCTGATGCCTCGACTGGCGAGCGCGCCCGCCAGCGCGGCCCCGAGGCGGGCCGCCACGCAACCGCCGCGGGCCGAGGTGGCCGGCGCGCAGACGCTGCGCCGTGGCCTGATGGTGCTGCGCCTGCTCACGCGCGTGGGCCCCGGTGGCCTGCGCATGGGCGACATCTGCCGCCAGGTGGCGCTGGCCAAGGCCACCGCCGTGCGCCTGACGCAGGCGCTTGTCGACGAGGGCTTCGTGCTCAAGGATCCCACCTCGGGCCGCTACCGGCTGGGGCCGGAGGCCTTCGCGGTGGGCCTGGCGGCCGAGCCGAGCTACGAGCTGCAGCGGCTGGCCGCGCCCACGCTGCGCGCGCTGGCCGTGGAGACCGAGGACACCGTGTTTTTCTCGGTGCTGCACGGCTACGAGACGATCTGCCTCTCGCGCGACGAGGGCGACTTCCCGATCCGCAACCAGTTGCTCAAGCCCGGTGATCGCGTACCGCTGGGCGTGGGCGCCGGGGGCTGCGCGCTGCTCGCTGCCATGGGCGACGCGGAAGTGGCCGACGTGCTGGCGCACACCCGCTCCGCGCGCGCGCAGCGCTACCCGCGCTGCACCGACACCGCGCTGCGGCAGATGATCCGCGAGACACGAGAGCATGGCTGGTGCGTGCTGCCAGGACTGCTGTTGCCCGACAGCTGGGCCGTGGCGGCGGTGGTGCGCGACCCTCACGGGCAGCCGGTGGCGGCCATCACGGTGGCGGCGATCAAGTCGCGCCTGGCGCCGGTGCGGCGTGCGTCCATCGGCCAGCGCTTGCTGCGGGCCAGCGCCGACGTCACCGACCTTGCGCAAGTGGCGGCCGAAGGCCGCGCCGTCTGAGCAGGGCCGATCGGGCAGACGACCGCGCGCCCAAGCGGCTGGTACCGCTTGGTACCGCCTGGCAGTGCGCCTCAGCGCGCCAGCAACGGCTTCTTCCGCAGGGCGAGCCAGGCCAGCGCCAGCGCGACGAGCGACAGTGGGACGAGCGAGCCCATGTTCAGCCATGTCCAACCCTGTGTCGTCACCAAGGCGCCGCTGGCGAACGACGTGAAGGCCATGGTTCCGAACACGCACATGTCCATCGCACCCTGGGCCTTGTTCTTCTCCTCGGGCCTGTAGACGGTGGTGAAGAGCGTCGTCGCGCCCGTGAAAAGAAAATTCCAGCCCACGCCCAGCGCTGTCAGGGCGATGAGGAACTGCATCAGGTCCACACCCGACAGCGCCACGAGAACGCAGACCAGATTGAGCAGCACGCCCACGCCCATCACCGGCAGCGCGCCAAAGCGCTTGATGAGGTGCCCGGTGAAGAAGCCCGGCACGAACATGCCCAGCACGTGCCACTCCAGCACCAGCGCAGCACTGTCGAAGGGATGCTGGCACTGCTGCATGGCCAGCGGCGTAGCGGCCATCAGCAGGTTCATCACGCCATAGCCGAGCGCGCCCGCGGCCACGGCCACGATGAACACCGGCTGGCGCGCGATCTCGGACAGCGGCCGGCCGCTGCCCTGGCCGGGCGCGGGCGGTTGGTGCTCGGGAAACTGGATGAAAGACAGCGCCAAGAGGGAAAGCAAGGCCACGCCCACGAGCGCCACGTAGGCGCCGGCGAACGGCACCTCCAGCCAGGTGCGTGTGGCGCTGGCGAGATTGGGACCGACGAAGGCTCCTAGGATGCCGCCGGCCAGCACCAGCGAGATCGCCTTCTCCTTGTGCGCCGGCGCCACCAATTCGGGCCCCGCGAACCGATACAGGGCAGCGTTGGCGCTGTAGAAGCCGGCGATCAGCGTCGCGCCCACCAGCAGCCAGAACTGCCGCGTGATGATCGCCACCGCGCACAGCGCCGCCGACGCGGCGGCCACCGCCAGGCCGATCTGGAAAGAGCGCTTGCGCCCCTTGCTGCGCTGCACCCTGGCCACCAGCGGCGCGCTGAGGGCGGCACCCACCACGTAACCCGTGACGGGCAGCGTGGCGAGCCAGCCGGCCGGGGCCAGCGCCAGCCCGACGAGGCCGTTGACCGCGATGAACACCACGTTGTTGGTGAGGAACAGGCCCTGGCACAGGGCCAGCAACAGAAGGTTGCGATTCATGAGGACGGATGATCCCACGCGGAACCTTGTGCGCCGCAGGGGCTCCATTGGCGTGCAAGAGTGGCGTCAGCGCGCAGACGAGGCTGGCCGTTGAAGCACATGTGCGCCTTGAATGACAGTCAGGGCTGGGAGGAGGCGCCCGCCGGGCGTGACAGGCGTCGCGCGCGCGCGGGATGCTTGGCGCGCGCACCAACAAATGGGGGACAAAGCGGCACTTGATCCAGGACAAGCGCGGCGCAGAATGGATCATCCTGGACTTGAGCGTGCGTGAACTGCTCCGAATGAACACCATTCGGGCGCAGTGACCGGCAGGAAAGCTCTGATGGAGCCTGGGCCCGTGAAGCCGGGACTCCATCAGAACTTCCCAGGGCATCGACGCAGCGGGCACGCCCGTTGCTGAAGGTACCCACTCCACACCGGAGCACTGCATGGACGTGATCAGCCATTTCGCCGCCCGCTACGAGCGCACGCGCGAAGAAGAACTGTCCCTCGAGGACTACCTCGCCGAGTGCAAGCGCAGTCCGCTCGCCTATGCCACCGCCGCCGAGCGCATGCTCAGGGCCATCGGCGAGCCCGCGACGATCGATACGCGCAATGACCCGCGCTTGTCTCGCATCTTCGCGAACAAGGTCATCAAGGTCTACCCGGCCTTCGCCGAGTTCTACGGGATGGAAGACGCCATCGAGCAGGTGGTGAGCTACTTCCGCCACGCCGCGCAGGGGCTGGAGGAGAAGAAGCAGATCCTCTACCTGCTTGGCCCCGTGGGCGGCGGAAAAAGCAGCATCGCCGAGCGGCTCAAGCAGCTCATGCAGGAGGTGCCCTTCTACGCCATCAAGGGCAGCCCGGTGAACGAGTCGCCGCTGGGCCTCTTCGACGTCAACGAGGATGGCGCCATCCTCGAGAAGGAATACGGCATCCCGCGCCGCTACCTCAACCGCATCCTGAGCCCCTGGGCCGTGAAGCGGCTGGACGAGTTCGGCGGCGACATCCGCAAGTTCAAGGTGGTGAAGCGCCACCCGAGCATCCTCAAGCAGGTGGCGATCAGCAAGACGGAGCCGGGCGACGAGAACAACCAGGACATCAGTTCGCTGGTCGGCAAGGTCGACATCCGCAAGCTTGAGACCTATGCGCAGGACGACCCTGACGCCTACAGCTACTCGGGCGGCCTGTGCCTCGCGAACCAGGGCCTGCTCGAATTCGTCGAGATGTTCAAAGCGCCGATCAAGGTGCTGCACCCGCTGCTCACGGCCACGCAGGAAGGCAACTTCAAGGGCACGGAAGGCTTCGGCGCCATCCCCTTCGACGGCGTGGTGCTCGCACACAGCAACGAGAGCGAGTGGAAGGCCTTCCGCAACAACAAGAACAACGAGGCCTTCCTCGACCGCATCTACATCGTCAAGGTGCC